>NZ_JBEAES010000007.1:0-236893 GCF_050477165.1 Brevibacillus sp. FIR094
AAAGTCCCCTATAGGCAGACTTTTTTAAGTGTCTACTCTATAGGGGACAGTTTATTGATGCGAGGGCTTTTTCCGAGCAGTCAAGGTTTTTCCTATTAGATGAGTTCCACCGCACTATGTTGGAAGAACAGCAAACGGGATTAAGCTACTACATTTGCATTGCTGCCGAAAATTACGCTTCCAAGTAAAGTATAGTTAAACGACCGTTTAATGGTTAAACCGGGTGAGCTGCAACTCCCCGGTTTTTTGTTTCATTCCTATCTATTGCCTTAGATTATCGCCCCGATAATATGCTCCTTAATTAGCGTCCATCGATCCCGAGGATTCGGCATGAATTTTGATGCAATGGCTACAACGAGGTTTTTTTCTGGGATGCAACAGATAACATTCCCGCCATCGCCCATCGCTGCGTATGCAAAAAGATCGTCCTCTTCACGCAACCACCATAGATACCCGTATGAATTGGGATTCAACGCAGTTGATTCATCTATCCAATCCTCTGGAATGATCTGATGATTGTCCCAACAACCACGATTCAGATAGAGCCAACCAAAACGTGCCATGTCACGTGGAGTTAACGTGAGACCCCACCCTCCTGTGGAGTTGTTGTTTGGATCCTTCACCCATCCTCTCACAGCTTTCCCGAATAAATCGTCAAACGCAAACGCCTTCATTTCATAATCAGGGATTTCTTCCATGCCGATGGGTGTAAACAAGCGTTCGTTGGCAAATTCTCGTGCACTTTTTCCTGTACTGCGTGTGAGGATGGCTGAAAGCAGATGCGCCCCAGCGGTTGAATACTTAAATGCCCCAATCTCTCCGTTTTGTCCGAGCATATCCAGCGTATATGTTACCCAATCGGACTGCATACACATCTTGTCCAGTGGTTCGTGCCAGTCCTCAAAAGGATAGGGGGCTGTCATCGTGAGGAGATGGCGTAGGGTGATTTCTTGTTTTTGCGTGTCCGTTTGATCAGGTGTATAGTCTGGGAAAAATTCTAGTACCTTTTGGTCGACATTTTTGATAAACCGTTCCTCTATCGCAATACCAATGAGAGCGGATAGAATACTTTTCGTTACAGACGCTACGTGGTACCTATCTTTCGGTCCATAGCCATGATAGTAGCTTTCATGGGCGATATAACCATTTCTCACAATAATGATCCCGTTTATGTTGCTGTACGCGGATTTTATGTTAGGGTCTACCTCTGCTAGTTTTTTAGCGTCTATGTTCAAGAGGGCCGGGTCTACCGCTTGCCATTCTGTAGTGGGCCAATCGCTTCTTTGCATGATACTTCCCTCCTCTACTAGTGAATGTTATTTTTTTCTGACGGGAAAATACACCTCCGTAACAATCTCCTCAGGAACACTTGCTTGATCGGGTGCGGTTACATAGACTTCATAGGGTGATCTCACCAATTCATAGCCTTCGTTTTCTACCCATTCACGCAATCTGGCATATACCGCAGTCAATTCTGTATAAGTGCCCTTACATACAGATTTTGCACATAGTCCCCCAGGTAGATCTCTTGTTCCCTTTACAGCCTCCGCGACTGGGAGTGCAAACTCGGTATCGTTTCCGGCAGGATTGAATTCTGGGCTGTGATAAATTGTCATCGGCGTACCGAGCAAGGTGAGCTTTTCAGTTGCAATCCTTTCATACAGCTTACTAAAATACTTACCATACCCTGTTGCATAATCATCACTCGTCATCATCTGACGTATAGAAAGAATAGGGATTGGCTGGGTCTCCACTAGCTGTACTTCTATGTTGTCAAGGTAAGACATCATGGAGATACCCTTTTCGATTTTGGAAAGATCATGGTTCAGTTGTTTTATGGTATAGTCCAAAGCGTCTCGTTTTTCATACATCTCCCTTTGCTTGTGAAGAAGCGCGGAAACCAGTTTCTCTTCCGACTGATCCTCTTCCCATTCCAAAATGGCTTTTATTTCGTCCAGCGAAAAATGATACGATTTCAAACGGTTGATGAAGATCATCTTTTTCAGTTGCTTGATGGAATAATACCGATAGCCATTTTCAGGATTAATCTCGTCTGGGTTCATTAGTCCTATTTCGGCATAATAACGAAGCGTTTTGGTAGACACTCCGCATATCTTTGAGAATTCTCCGATTGCTAGCACAGGCTCACCTCCCTTGTTCATTCCGTATCGATATTCTACTTATACCCCTTCCCCTAAGGGCAAAGTCAACTGCAAGAGCCGTTTTCCAGTAATCGGGCATCATGCGAGATGAAAATAGTTGAAAAAGGAACTTACATTTAATACTCGAATATCTCATGTAATCGGATAGCTAATTAGTGACTTTGGAAAGTTTATTTGGATTGAAAATCCTGAAGGTCGACTGGTCGAGCTTTGGGAGAAATAACGAGTTGTCATTCATTTGCTAGTAAGCTACCGGGCCTATCGATCAAAAGCTGTAGCACCTGCTAAGCAAAGATTGTACAATTATCTAGAGAATCTTACATGCTAAATAATACTAGGAGGTTCTGAAAATGACGGAGCAATATGTATTCCGTTAAGTCCGTGGTCCCCCCTTTCTATCTCTATTCTCACCTTATGAAAATATAGGAGGACGAATATGGATATTTTTATTAGAGAACTGAAGGCTGGGGACGATGAGTGTGGTTCAAACATTGATGGAAGCTTTATCGTAGACTCTACCCTTGTCTTGCAACTAATAGGACAGCGAATCGGATATACGGTGAAGGAGAAACCTCTTAGGAATAAAAGCTACGATGATGAACAGCTTGAAGAAGATACTATTGAAGATTATTCGAACTATATCGGCAATCCCCATCAAATCATTTATGTAGCGCTCGTAAATAATCAAGTTGTGGGGCAAATTGTTTTGAAAAGAAACTGGAACAAATTTGCCTATGTGGAAGATATCAAAGTTGATAAGCAATATAGAGGATACGGTCTCGGTAAAAAACTAATCGAACAGGCTATACGCTGGACGAAGGATGGCGGTATGCCGGGAATCATGCTGGAGACACAAAGTAATAATGTCCGCGCATGTAAATTCTACGAAAGTTGTGGTTTTGTCATCGGAGGTTTCGATTCCTACGTCTACAGAGGTCTAGATAAGGATAGTGATGAGATAGCAATTTATTGGTATCTCATGCTTGATTAATAAGCGATTGATCCTCACAAGCTTGAGCGCCATAAACAGAGTGTCGGCACCACTTTCCAAAAATGGCAGTATGATGTATGGTGAAGTATATGCATTTATAACCCATACTTCCCAAAGGAGAGTGTATTTCATGCGTGAAACCTGTGTTCCGACTGGCGTGGAGCTGAAAGACACTGGCTTTGGATATACGCTGTCTTTAATAGGCGGGAAATATAAAATGATCATTTTGTATTGGCTCGCTGAAAATAAAGTGATGCGGCATAATGAGCTGAAGCGAAGTATCGGTACCATTTCCTTTAAAACGCTGAGCATGATGTTAAAAGAGCTGGAGGCAGATGACTTGATCATCCGCAAGGAATTTCCCCAGGTCCCTCCCAAAGTGGAATATTCCTTATCAGAGCGTGGCCTTTCTCTCATCCCCTTGTTAAATATGATGTGCGACTGGGGCGAGAAAAACAGCTTGCCGCCTCGGGAGGATGTAAAGCAGCAAGCATAACGATTGTTTCTAACAGGAAAAGAAGTATCTCCCAAACATGGAAATACTTCTTTTTTCTTTCGGGCTTCTTATAGATTATCAACGAATTTCAAATAATCTTGCGCGCTCTTATCCAATACGCTGCCGGTCGGCTCAAGTTCTTGACCAGGTACATTTTCCCCGGACTCTGTCTCCGAACCATAATACGCAAAGAATGAACGATAATCCGCGTGGCAGTAGCGAAAGGTTGTTTCAAAAGGGGTCAATATTTGCTCAAGTGTATACCGATATCTTCCCTCTTCCTGATAATCCTCTTTCCTAATTCCAGCAGATACGGCTAATGCAGCTTTGCGATTCTTTAATTTATCGCCTCCCTTTGAACCGTACGCCCACCCATATGCAAAAACATCGTCAAGCCATTTTTTCAGGAGAGGCGGACAATTAAACCAGTAAACAGGGAACTGTAAAACAAGATTCCCGTGCGATTCAATCAATTGCTGTTCTTTTTCCACATCAATGTTTCCATCTGGGTATGCCTTATGCAATTCATGTACGGTATACTTTTCTGGATATTTTTTGAGTTCTTCTACCCATCGCTTATTGATAACGGATGTTTCGATGCTTGGATGAGTGACAATGACAAGAGTTTTCAAAGTAGGTTCCTCCTTGAAGGTTTGATGTTTTATGAGTATAAAATGCTTGCTGCAAATTTGTAAGTATGCACATTTTGTTCAGTTACTTACATAAAGGTGAGTGTAAAGAACAGAAAAAGACCTCCCCTCAACCTAATGATTCTAGGTTTGTACGTTGGGAGGCCTCTTTGGAAATGTTTTATTTGAGTTTTTTCTCCATATACAGCGTGCCTTCAATCGGATTAAAACGATAGGGGTTAATTGGATAAAATTCCAAGGAGCGGTACAGCTGAATCGCTTGTTCCATCGTAGGAAGCGTATCTAATCGGATGAATGAATAGCCTCGTAATTTTGCTTCGTCCATGATCGCCAAGGCTAATTTTTTCCCTACCCCTCTTCCCTTCCATTCAGGCTTCACGTACAATCTCTTCATTTCGCAAACTTGTTCATCTATTTTTCGTAAGGCAACACAGCCTGCTGGTTGCTCGTTATCTAACGCCAGCAAAATACTGCCCGCAGGAGGTGCGTACTCGCCCGGTATATTTTGCAATTCGGTTGCAATGTTTTGAAAGCTCAAATCCACTCCTAATGAATCTACATACTCCAAGAAAAGTTCACGTGCTTGATCGTATTCATATTCCTTCATTGCATGAATCAAACGCAGCAATCCAAAACACCTCCACATCCCGTTCTACATGCTACAAAATGAAACTCGTGCAACTCCGTGACATGAAAAAACCAGCTACAACAAAGAGATCATTGTGTGAGCTGGCATTTTTCATTTCGTCGTGCGATCGTTTAAGAGGTGCGCAACGAGCGACGCAAGATTTTCCCCGTACTGTTTTTGGGGAGCTCAGCTACGAATTCGACCTGACGAGGAACTTTGTATTTCGCCAGCTTGTCACGACAAAATGCCATGATGTCCTCTTGAGAAACCGCTACTTCCTTCAATGCCACAAATGCCTTGACTGCTTCGCCATGCACCTCATCGGGAATCCCGATCACAGCCGCCTCGATAATCGCGGGATGCTGGTAAAGCACTTCTTCTACCTCACGCGGATACACGTTAAAGCCGTCAACGAGAATCATGTCTTTTTTGCGATCAACGATGTACACATATCCTTCTTCATCCATACGAGCCATGTCTCCCGTATACAGCCAACCATCTCGGAGCGCCGCGGCTGTATCATCTGGCAAACCGAGGTACCCTATCATAACATTTGGCCCTTTTACTACCAGCTCGCCCACTTCTCCACGTGCGACTTCGTTACCTTCGGGATCGACGACCTTGTTCTTCACAAGCGGGATATCGACTCCAACCGATCCTGGCTTACGGGTCCCGTGCAGTGGATTAAAGGTTGTAGCTGGAGCTGCCTCGGACAAACCGTAGCCCTCCAGTACCTTGGCATCGTATTTCGCTTCGAACTTGTGCAGGAGCTCGACGGGCATGGATGCACCTCCCGAGCAGTATATCCGGATGGAGGAGAATTCTTCTTTTGTCGCAGTCGGCAGCTGGAGCAGATAGTTGTACATGGTCGGAACACCTGCGAAACATGTGGCTTTTTGCTCCCGAATCGTTTGGAGGACATCTACCGGATGAAATTTTGGTACGATAATAATGGCTGCTCCCGTGCGAATCGGTCCATTCATGCACACCGTCATGCAGAAGACGTGAAACATCGGAAGTACCGCGACCATGCGATCTTCGGCCACCAGCTCGAACAATATCCCCATCGCTTCCGCATTCGAATCCATATTGCGGTGGGAGAGCATCGCTCCTTTTGGCTGACCAGTCGTACCTGATGTGTACAAGATTACAGCGAGGTCATCTTCGTTTCGTTCCGGCTCCGTGTACCCTGCCTCTGACTCTTGCCCATCCTTTATAAGCTGATCGATCGTGATTTCATTTTCAATGGATTCCGTGTAGATGAGAAGTTGCAAATCTTCTATTTGGTCCTTCATCGGGGTTAGTACCGGCTGCAACGCAGATAAGGCAATGGCTGCCTTTGCTTTACTGTTCGATAGAATGAAGCTAATTTCGCGCGCCGTATAGACGGGGTTCATGGGAACAACGACTGCTCCTACGCGGAGTATCGCATAGTAAGCGCTAACAAAATGCGGCCGATTATCCATGAGCAGGGCGACAGCATCCCCTTTTCCAATCCCGTGCTGGGCAAGTCCAGCTGCGAGATGTTCGACCTGCTGATTGAATTGGGCATACGTCGTCGTTTCTCCCATAAAGATAAAGGCTGGACGATCCGCAAACTGTTTCGCGCTCTGCATGAGGCTTTCATTCAAATGATACACCACACATCTACCCCCTTTTCAGAAAATTTTAACATTTAGAACCAAGCCTATAAAGTATTACTTTTAGGAAACATGAGAGATTGGCGGTGCTGATTGACTGACTTGTTCATTGCGCTTCACAAAGAGCAGGAAAAGAACGCCGCAAATGATGAAGAGCAACCCGTTGACGATCATGGCGTTGCCAAAACCAGTGCCAATATCTCCGGCTGACTGAACGATAGAGCCCGTTACCAGCGGCGAAATAATCCCTGCCAATGTAACCAGGCTGGACAACACACCTACCAAAAGTCCCGTGCGTTCCGGCAACAAGCTACTGACAATTACAGAGGCAGCGGTCCCCACAGAAAAAGCAAATCCTTTTCCTAGGCACAAGAGGATCAAGACAAGTACCGTAGATTGAACAAGCGTAACACCGTAAAAGCACAGTCCCCCTAAAATAATCGAAACACCGCCCACTAGAACGTATGATTTGCGATAGCTGCGATGCTTTTTAAAGAAACGATCGCCAATCGATGAAATCAGTATGGTCATCAGTCCAGCCAAAAGTCCTGTACCAGCAATCGCATAAGCCATTTCCTGATTCGTAAACTGGAAAACCTTGACGAGATAGACCGGCTCCCATACGGATGCGAAGGTGGTCCCCCATATTTGTGCGAAATAGATTAAAAAACAGAATAAAAACGTGGATGAGAGCAAGACACCGGATATATCCGACCATTTCGCTTTTGATAAGGTGGGAGCTTCGACTTTTGCAGGAGCGACGCTGACAAGTGGTTTTTCTTTTCCAATCCACAGCCAGACCAAGAGCCATATCAGACTGAGTGCGCCCATAAAGACCCAGGAAAATCGCCATCCATAGCTATCAATTAGCGCGACAATCATCGGTGCGGAAGCAACCGCACCGACGAAAGCACCGAAGTTCACCGTTGAATAAACCAGTCCACGCTTTTCTTCGGGAAACCACTTGTTCAAATGACTAACGACTGTTGCCCAAAATGGTCCTTCTCCTATTCCAAGCAATACTCGCGCAACGACAAGCATCGGCAAACCCGCGATCGCATAAGCGCCGAATTGGATAACTGTCCAGGACAGTGCCATGATCGCCAGCATTTTTTTCGTCCCGATACGGTCCGACAGTGCCGCGCCTACAATCCCGGCAATAGAGAAAAACCAGAAAAAACTACTTCCGACAAGGCCCCATTCTTTCTCGTTCAACGAAAATTCAGCCATAATCGGCACGGCAGAATATCCCGCAATCGTTTTATCCGCATAATTGATCATGTATAGCACAAACAACATAACCATCGTGATTCTGGCCATCATGTGAATCACTCCATTTGTCTAGGAAATAGACTGCCACTATCCCCCGCTATTTTGAAAGCCTCACTCTTCCAATTCCATCCATGATCTCAATCACTGTGCCATATGGTTCACTCAACGTCTTGAGCCCCTCCAGTATCGAGGTATCCCCGCTTAATTTCGGCCACCCCATACGATGTACTGGCTGATCAAAGCCTAGTTCAATCGGATGCAGCTCCAGTTCGAGTAGCTCACCATCTTTCATTTTCCACAAGGGAATAACCGACTCCCACACCTCTTTGTGCATACAAAGTCCACGTGTGTAGTTGGCACTCATCGCTTCCAACGCATCTGCCACATTATGGTTGTGGTCCAGACCATAGTGCTCGTAGAAATCAGCGGGTTGACTCGTAACGGCTTCTGTCTGAAAAATAAAATCTCCCAAGCTGTAAAAGATCGGCCGATTGTTGTAGATTTCAATGCCACGCAGTAAATGGGGGCCGTGTCCCACAACAGCATGTGCACCTGCATCGATGCAAGCTTTTGCAAAAACAGGCAAGAAATCAGCTGCAACCTCTTTCTCTTCCCCCTTCATTTCATGTGCGTGAATACTCACGATGACGTAATCAGCCCGCCTTTTCGCCTCCTCAATGGTTTTGACGATTCTTCTCAGATCGCGCGGATGCGGTTGGGTAGTCGTCCCCTCTTCGTCGCTTACCATGAAACGTGCATTTCCGAAGAGAAAAATCTCCTTGCCCGGATCGTTCATGAAGCCTTCCTCGATGAGAAGTTTGTTGAAGGCATTAATGTCCGTCGATTCCGCAATGGCCCTCAAATCAGCGAGCTTTTCTTCCGTAATATGGTGTGTCATGACATAACGCATCGGATTGATCCCAGGTCTGCCGATACTATCCGAACGCTGATCTCCGGCCGCCCACCATGGATGAAAAGTCGACGTCGCAGCAATCAAGGCTACCCTGGCCCCTTCGCATTCGAGATAACGCGGGGACCCCGCTTCAGCGAGATTTTTGCCTGCGCCAGCGTGGACGAAGCCATACTCATTGAGATATCGTTCGGTTGCTTCTAGTCCCCCATACAAATAATCGAGCGTATGGTTATTCGCCCAGCCAATCATGTTAAAGCCGTAATCTTTCATGACTTGTAAAACGGAAGGTGGTGACATCGCCCATGTGCCTCCGCTTTGCGCGCTGGGATAGCCCTCATTATCGTGTACGGTCGTCTCCAGATTCGCAATTCGTACGTCCGCACGGTGCAGCAGGCTGGTAACCTCTTGAAAAGCTTGGTCCCTGTATGGCAGATTGCGCGTAATGAAGCTGTCACCAGTCGCAGTAAACCAAATCGGCTTGGTCATTGGCAGGTTTCCCCTTTCCCTTTTCTCATTTTTTCTGCTTTCAAAAGATCGAGAAGTCTTCCTCATCCTCTCCCACAAACGAGTATAGCTTTGAGCTGATTTCATCATAGTGCTGCAATCGTTTCTGGACATTTTGCGCGTCGTGGAGCATGACGCCTTTAATCAAGACATTTAGCATGGAGAATAATGTGGGCATACCGCTAGTCGCAACGGGTTGGGGGGTGGTGATTTTCAGAAGATGATCTGCGACTTGGCTGATGGGGGAGAACTCCCCTTCCGTAATCGCCAAAATCTTCGCTCCCAGCTCTTTTGCTGAATGGACCATGGCAACCGTCTCGCTAGGATGACGAGGAAATGAAATCGCAATAACCAACCATTCTTGATCTCGTTCGGTGAGAAAATAATCTGCGTTATCAACTGCTCCCGTATACAGATGTGTGTTTCCTTTGATGGCATTCAACGCTGAGAACAACCATTTTGCAGGAATATGGCACCAGCGAAATCCTACCACTACAATTCGGTTTGCCTGCACGATGCTTTTGACCACCTCTTGGAGCAACGTGTAGTCAATTTGCTGCAAGCCTTGTTGGAGATACGCAATATCACTTTCCATCACTTGGTGCGCGTAGTTGCTCTGATCGAGTGTAACCTCGGTGTCTCGATATTTCTGGATCGGCCCCTTCCTTTGGTCTCCTATTAAAAGAGACTTTTTGATTTCTTCTTGAAGCTCTGTGTATCCGGAGTAACCCAATGCGTAACAAAAGCGAATGACGGTTGCTTCACTGGTATTCGTAAACTCCGCGATTTTTTTGGCGGTATGGATCGCAAGTAAGCTTGGCTTTTCAATTGCGATCTTACAGATGATTTTTTGGCTTGCTGTCAGCTTTCCATACTGCTTCCGAATCCGTTCTTTTACGAGTTGTGCCATACCTGAAGCTCCTTTATCATTCTGATTTGTTTTAATTTTGAGAATAGTATATCCTTTGAAAGAAATCACTTCAATACTTCTTAGAAAATGTAGTTTCTGCTTCATTTTGGTGGATAATGAATAGGGACCTCCACAGTTGGAAGGTCCGTTTTTATCATTCCCCAAAAGGATTCCATCGGGCCATTGTCTATCCACCTAGCTACCCTCGATATGCTCTGAGTCATCCCTGCATCGTCTAATTTTTCTTTAAACTTTTTGTTTGTATATTGAAATCCTCGGTCACTATGAAAGATGGGTTTAGCATCAGGAAATGTCTGATGGGCAATGTCTAGCGTAAATGCGATATGATTCAACGAGTCTTCCCCACGAAGATATTTTTGCTTTATGGGACATAAAAAAATGCTCCTCCTTACAGGTAGCAGTTTTATTATTTCAACGGTCTACCTGAAGGGGAGCATATCAAGAGTGGAGGTTTTTTCGGCTTGGTCTGATACCGGACGCATGATCAAAATAAAACCGGCGTCTGCCGCGGGAAAACACAACGATCAGACCATGAATGAGGAATACGAGCGAAATCACTACGATGACGCCAAAGGTGAAAAAGATAAGCAAGGGATAAAAAGCCGACTCCATCCATCTCTCTGTTTGGCCAATTACATTCGAGGTGTACATGACAAACCAAGTGAAATACAGTGCAAGAAATCGCTTGAACAAAGACGTTGCGGATGGCCTCCCGGAGACTTCGTTCACCAGCCTGAACCGCATAATCGCCGTTCCAATCGTTTTACCGTTCCAGAAGAGCGGAATGAAATAGAAGGCAAGCACCATGCCGAGCGAGGTACTGATCACCTCTGTCAGCCAGCCAAACGGCAAAAGAAAACCAAACAGACCGGATATGAACTGGACTACGATACCGTCGATCATCAACGCCAGCAACTGCGGTACCGGGAGGACGATATCACTCTCCATCACACTGGCTCTTTTCGCTTCGATGCTCTTGGTAGACGGGAACAAAGCTAGTACGATCGGTGCAACAAGAAAACCAAATAATGCACCGCTGCTGTTGAGAATAAGATCATCGACATCGAATAGCCGATACGGACAATTGTAAATGCCATAGATACCTGATAATTGTGTGATTTCAAAGAACAGGGACAGCGCAAATCCTAGCCCCAAAGCCCGTTTCCAATATTCCCGCTTCTGGAAAAAGTAGCGGAGATAAACGCCAAAGGGGAGCAACAGCAGAAAATTAAAAGTAGCCTGCAAGAAAGCTCGTTCTTTCACGAGCTGAAAATAACTGGATGGCTGTGACCATACAATCGAAGTTTCCTTGAGAATGTCACCGACGAAGGTAAACGGAACCAGCGAATAATAAACGGTATTCTCTGTTTGCATGGAGCAAGTGTCCCTTGTATCTGGCAAAGGAAGCAGTACCAGAAACAACGCGCATAGCAAATAAAACAGAAAAGAGGAGCTTAAAATGAGCCTCCACCAGCTAAAAAACCCATCTTTTCTATACGTATAAATAAGCCAGGGAATAAACAACACATAACAACCTAACCCAAAAACAAGAAAAGCATATTGAATAGGAAATACGTACGATGACATGCGAGAACTCCTTTTACCAGTTGGGCAGCTGAGTAGCAGCAGCCTTTTTCATAGTTGGATTTCAATCTTGGTTCCATGCCCCAGCAAACTATTCACCTTGATCTCTCCACCGTGTGCCACAATGATGTCACGCGCAATGGCCATGCCCAGACCGGAGCCTTTGTGCAGCTCTCCCGTATTCGTCCCGCGGTAGTAACGGTCAAAGATTCGATCGAGCTCCTCCACTTTCATTCCTTTGCCGTTATCCTCGATCCTGATTTGTGTGCGCTGACCTTTCTCTACGCTCACTTTAATGTGGACAGCAGGACCATTATGGACGATAGCATTGTAGATCAAATTGGTGATCGCTCTGCGTATCAGGATTTCATCCATCTCCACATTGATGACTTCATCGCTAAACCGGAACTCCATGTTCCTGTCGGCATATCTGGCATCGTTCAACGTATCAATGACGACATTTCTTACCAGGCTCACGATGTTCGTATTCATTTTGCGTAAACGTAGCCCTTTATTTTTTAAACGCGCAGATAAATTCAGATCTTCAATGACGTCTTTCAAGTACAATGACTTTCGTTCAATAATCTCCGCAAACTCTCTCATTTCCTCACGCGAAAAGTCATACTCGGTGTCTTTCATCATTTCCGCGTAGCCTTGAATCGACGCTAAAGGCGTTTTCAAATCGTGAGAGACATTGCCGATCCATTCCTCTTTCATGGCGTCTAGCTTTTTTCGTTCTTTTTCCGCTGCTCGTAGTTCATGCGATAAATAATTGACGTTGTAGAAAACATCTTTATAGACGCCAACCGGTTCATAGTTGATATGGTATTCCTTGTTGGCGAGCTTTCTTATTCCCTCTATGAGTGACAACAGTGGTTTCGTCAGTCTTTTGCTAAAAAAGTATCCAACGATCAGCGCGATCAACCCATCCACAATCAGTACGACAATGCTTCCGATATTAAATACTTGTACGAGTTCGCGGACATCATAGAACAATACGTGTCGTTGCAGATTTCGATTTTTAAACCCGATAAAGTAGCTGTAATGGCGTTCACCTGCCTGCTTCCCGCCAATAAATACCGTCGTGTCCCCATCTATTTCTTTGTATTTGTACATCTGGATGATGTCGATGGGCGCATACTTTTCTTTTATCCCCGCCGGCAAGCGATACCCATAGCGCTGTTTGCCATCTTCGTCCAGAATTTGTATCCATGCGTTCTGCTGGTCCAGCTCTGCCTTGCCTTTGTCGGTAATCGTCATCTGATCATTCGCGATAATGATTTGCTCATGGAAACGACTGGTGATTGCTTCCGCAGAGCTTGTCTTCTCGTTTATCGCAGATTCGTCCCACTCCGTTTGGGTGGTGACCACGAGTGACAAGACAAGAAGAACGATATTACTGAGCACAACCAGGATGACAATCAACACTACAGAAGCCAGAAACCTCCCCGTCAACCTCCAATTCATCCGCTATTCATCCTTTACCGCTAGCTTGTATCCCAGGCCCTTCACCGTTAACAGGTACGTTGGATTGGAAGGATCAGCCTCTATTTTCTCTCGTAATTTTCTGATGTGTACCATCACGGTATTGTCAAAGCCAAAGAAATCTTCGCCCCATACTTGGTAGTACAGCTTTTCTTTGCTAATAATTTGGTTAGGATGCTTGAGCAAATGGGTAAACAGCCCGAGTTCCTTCGGTTTTAATTCGATGATGTTCCCATGCTTTCGCAACTCGACCTTTTCTTCATCCAAAACAAATGGGCCGACCTTAATTACAGGATCCGCCTTCACTTCCACTTGCTGATATTCTGCTCTTCGTAATTGTGCTTTCACTCGATAGGCCACTTCTTTCGGGCTGAACGGTTTGCCGATATAGTCGTCGCCGCCGATGGCCAAGCCTAATAGTTTATCAATTTCTTCCGTTTTTGCGGATAGAAACAAGATCGGTACATGTGAGATGCTTCTGATCTTTTTGCATACGTCATAGCCTTCCCCGTCTGGAAGCATGATATCCAAAATCACAACATCGGGCTGCTTGTTTTGAAACTGGGAGAATCCTTCGGCTCCCGTTGAAGCCGTGTATACATTCTCGATACCTTCCTTGACCAGTACCGTTTTCAACAATCTAACGATATCCTCTTCATCGTCCACGATCAGTACCTTACTCATTACGAAGCCCTCCTGCCATCGCTGGAATTATTGCTTAGCCTTTCCTTGAACAAACAAGGATACACCGAAGCCATCCGGGAATGACTTCGGCAAAACTTACTTACCTCATTATTTACGGTTGATTTGCCAGTTTTTCTTTGGCTTTGTCAGGCAGCTCGTCCAACTTTACTTCCTGATAGGACGTAACCCCTTTCTCTTCTTTCACGAAAACGCGGAGATAGGCATCTTTTCGCAGCTCTTTCATCGCCATGAAGGTGAGTGTTTTTTCTTCGCCATTCTCGTTATAGCCCAGCAGTGTATAATCGTACGTGGTAAACTTCTCCCCGCTATCCAGCGTCACTCCATTTTTTTGTCCCTCTTTATTGATCTGGACATAATACTCTTCTGCACCCAATCTGTTAAAATTCACGTTTTGCAGGAGGAATACAGCCCCGATTATGAGCGCAAGTATGACGGATAATACGATGATGGTTGTCTTTTTCATAGGTAGTCTCCTTATATCGTGCAGCTTATGATTTTGTTTTCGTTACGATTTGGTAGTAAGCATGTACGGTCAAGAAATAATACGCGATGTAAATACATGTATAGACCGCCATACAAATGACGACTGGAATGACCAGGTTCATTTGCAGCATCCGCGATAAAGAAGTTAAGGCCACAGCACTATGCGCGATTCCAGCCAGCAAGGGGAGGGCGAAGATGAACAACACTTGCTTTGCAATGGTTTTTCTGATGTCTTTTTTTCTTACGCCGATTTTGTATAAAATCTCATATCGCCCTTTGTCTGCATGGGCCTCCGTGAGCTGTTTAAAGTAAATGATGCTCCCGGTTGCAGCCAGGAAAACGAGTCCGAGAAATCCGCCCATAAAAATGAGCAAGCCGAATGCTTCCACTCCTTGTGCATAGTCTTGATAGAAGCTCGAAAATCTCGCTTGTTCGGGTAAGATCGCTTGAATTTCCTCGGTTAATGGCTTGGCCTTATCTTGCTGTGCAATGGCATACGTCTCCAAGCTCACCTGATTCGTCTCTTGTTGCAAGCGGACGAACAGCTCATCGCTGACGACGATCGTCGAATAGACCGTTTGCAGATTCAAGACGTTGTAATCCTTTCGCTCCTGGATCGTCACGCTCTCTCCCCTGTCCTTTGCTTCTAAAAGAATACTTGTGCCGACATATTGCGGGGAAATGCCTTCGATGTAAGAGGGGTCTAATAAAACGGCTTCCTTGGCTCGTAAGGCAAGCACATCGTCTTTTCCTTGTAATTGGGCCAATTGGTTAAAATCGCGATTTGCCATCACGGTGTATGTCCGTTCATGACTGTTTACATCCATTTGAACAACCGGAATGGTCCGATGATAAAGAATGTCATGGTCGGGATACTGCAAAATCAGTTCCTTTACCTGTTTAGTTGAACGGCTGTCCGTAGCAATAAACATCATACTGTTCGGATTCACCTTTTCAACGTTGCTTCGGTTGTTGTAATACAAGCTGTATGCCGTTCCCACAGATGTGATCGTCGTGGCGCTGAGTACAGCGATCATGGTTAACGTGCGCGCATTTCCTTTCATTCGGTATAAAAGCTGGGAGATGCCGATTACGTTCATCCCGTTCCAATAGCTCTTTTTATGGTTTCTTAACCCTTTCAATAAGGTGACACTGAAAACACCGAATAAGAGATACGTCCCGAGAATAACGGTGAGCAAGATGAGGAGCGGCGTTGCCATAACTCCTAACTCTCTCCAAATCGTTGACTCAAACATGGTTTGCAGCGCAAGCCAATAACCGAAGCCGATCAAGGCAACAGATAAGAGAGCGGTGATCCATGACGTTCTTGGTTCCTTTTCGCTTTCTTGATCCGCGCGAAATAGCTCGATTAATCGGAAGCGGTAAATTAACCGATAGCCTTGGAGCGATGTAAGAAACGTGATGATAGAGAAGACAATGATCGTGTTTAGGATGGCCTCAGATGAAACAGAGAATTGCGCGAGGGCATCATACCCCATCACCTTCATTAAGAACGCGACAAAAAACTTGGACAACACGGAGCCAAGGGCTATCCCGATCAGGAGCGCAATGATTCCCATGATGAAATTTTCATAAAAAAGCATGCGGCCGATCTGCTTCTTGCGTACGCCGAGCAAAGAGTAAAGCCCGACCTCCTTCTTGCGTTTGCGCGTGAAAAATGCGTTGGAATACCAGATAAAAATCGCCACAAAGATCATCAACACGACCGAAGCTGCACTAAAGGCAGAACTGATTTTATTCGACCCTTCGGCCGCGAGCTCAATGGTGTCGTCATACTTCAAAGAAACAAACGTGAAGTAAATCACAATACTAAAAATCATCGAAGCAAAATAAATAAAGTAGTTGGTGAAATTTTTACGGATATTTTTTCTGGCAATGCTAAAGAGCGTCATGATGCCCACCCCCAAGCGAAGCAAGAATCTCCAGTATCTTTTGGAAAAACTCCTTGCGGGACTGCTTTTCTTTGTGGAGCTCGGTAAAGAGTTGACCATCCTTCATGAAAATAACTCGCTTGCAGTAGCTCGCCGCATACGTATCATGTGTGACCATCAGAATGGTAGATTGATTGGTTTCATTGAGTCTGCTCAAGCTCTCCAGCAAGCTCGTTGCCGATTTGGAATCAAGTGCACCTGTAGGCTCATCTGCCAAAATCAGGCTCGGATTAGCCACGATAGCCCGAGAAGCCGCAGTCCGTTGTTTTTGACCGCCAGAAATTTGGTACGGGTATTTGTCTAAAATCTCCCGAATACCAAACGTGTCTGCTATCTCATTGACCCGCTTTTCGATCTCAACGGCAGGTACCTTCGACAAGGCAAGCGGAAGCAAAATATTTTCATTTACAGTCAACGTATCGAGAAGATTATAGTCTTGAAAAATAAAGCCCAGCTTATTCCGGCGAAAGTCCGATAACTGTTCCTCGTTCATGGAAACGATATTTTGATCAGCAATCACGACTTCACCTGAGGATGGCACATCGATGGTCGAAAAAATATTGAGCAAGGTTGATTTACCAGCTCCGGACGGGCCCATGATCCCGACAAATTCACCCTCTTGTATTTTTAGGTTAATATCTTGCAGGGCGGTATACACGTTCCCCTTTGTGCCAAATGTTTTATGCACGTGGTTTGCTTCCAGAATCGTTTTCATATCGCTATCCTTTCAAATGCCTTTTTCGTCCTGCATTTATCATAGCGATTGAACCTTAGATCATTTTTATAGCAACCTTATCTAAACCTTAAAAATATAAACAGCGCCCTCCCTCGGGGCGCCCAGAAAAGAAAAGCTGCCGACTTTATCGACAGCCTGAAAATGCTTGGATCCCCAAGTATTTATGATTTGGCAAGAAACTGTTCCGTAAAGTTTTTCAGCAAATATTCGAGTGTGATTGGATTGGGATAATGGGAGCGATGATTTTTGATTACGACCTCGTTTTTCCTCGTCATCATCGAACACCTCACAAGAATAAGAACGTATATTCCGATTATATCTGATCCCATTTCTTAGGGACATTTATTTTTGCGTGAGAACTTCATTTATGATACTCTTTCTTCCAAATAGGTACGAGGAGGCAAGAACATGACGGCAATAACAAGCGAAAATGCGATCCGCACCCTATATGAACAACTGATCACAGGCTGGAATGATCGCAGCGCTACCGGTATGTCCACTCCTTTTTCGACAAAAGGTGAATTGATTGGCTTTGATGGCAGTCAGATCATGGGGCGTGACGAGATTTTCAGTCATCTCGACGAAATTTTCTCCCATCACCAAACACCTCCCTTTGTCTATAAAATCCGGTCGGTGCGGTTGTTGAGCGAAGAAGTTGGTATCTTACGAGCAATAGCAGGCATGATTCCACCAGGAAAACACGAGCTGGACCCCGCATTGAATACGCATCAGACGCTCGTAGCGTTAAAGCAAGGAGACAAATGGGAAGTCACATTGTTTCAAAATACCCCTGCTCAGTTCCACGGTAGACCCGTGCTAGTCCAGCAGTTTACAGAAGAACTACGGCAAGGGATGCTCTAAGGAGAGACTTGCGTATCATGACCACCTTGACTCAAGAGCAAGCAGGGTTAGCCTTTGCTCTATCTACATACCACCCAGAACAATTTTATGAAAATGGTGTATGAATGCGAATAAAATAAAGAAGCCTCCGGTAACCTGTCACAAACAAGTTTACCGGAGGCTTCTCTGTAGCAGGTTGTTCTTACATCTCTACCTTCCGCTTCCTTCTTAATACATGGCGTTCCTTCGCTTTTTCATACTGTATGTGCTCTTCTTCAGTATCAGGAATGACACCAGGTACGATCGTCGGCTTTCCTTGATCGTCGAGGGCAATCATCGTCAGATACGCGCGTGCTGTCATGCGCTTTTCCCCCGTCAACAAGTTCTCCGCTTCCACTCTCACGAATACTTCCATCGATGTCTTATGGGTCCAGGTGACATATGCCTCTAGGTTAATCGCTTCCCCTGTCTTAATTGGCGCGAGAAAATCGAAGGAATCGCTGGACGCCGTGACAACAGGTTTACGGCAATGTCGCATGGCTGCGATGCAGGCGATTTTGTCTACATATGCCATGACTTTCCCGCCAAAAATGGTATGGTGGTGATTGGTATCCGGTGGCAAGACAAGATCAGTCAAAAAGGTTCTCGATTGTTGGATTGGTCGTGCTTCTGTCATCGTTTGTGTGGCTCCTCTCACCGTGTGCCCCTTCCCTATTGGACTGTCAAACGACTCCGAATCGCCTTCGTTGCCGCAACCATGTTTCGTAATGACTGAACGGTTTCTTCTCTCCCTCTTGTCTTCAGCCCGCAATCTGGGTTAATCCAAAATTGATCGGGTGGAAGTACTTGTACACCTCGCGCTACCATATCTTCCATTTCTGAGACAGCTGGAATTCGGGGCTATGGATATCGTATACGCCGAGCCCGATGCCTTTGTCATACGTACCTGTTTCGAACACAGACACGAGCTCTCCGTGGCTGCGGGAAGTTTCAATCGAAATGACATCGGCATCGAGTTCGCTGATGACATCCATAAAATCATGGAATTCGCAGTAGCACATGTGTGTATGAATTTGCGTGCTCGGTGCAACGGTGGAGGTTGCTAGACGAAACGCTCTGACGGCCCATTCGAGATAAGCTGCCTGTTCTTCGTTTTTGAGCGGCAATCCTTCGCGTAGTGCTGGCTCATCGACTTGGATCATGAGAATACCCGCTTCTTCCAAGGCTTCTACTTCTTTTCGTAATGCCAAGGCGATTTGCTCGCACACTTCTTGTCTGGAGACATCGACCCGCGCGAACGACCAATTCAAAATAGTTGCAGGACCAGTTAACATACCCTTCATTGGTTTGTCCGTCAATGATTTTGCATATACACTTTCTTTGACTGTCATTGGTGCAACAAACTCCACATCTCCGTAAATAACAGGTGGCTTCACGCAACGGGAGCCATACGACTGCACCCAGCCATTTTTCGTGAACAAAAAGCCATCGAGCTTTTCTCCAAAATATTCGACCATATCTGTTCGTTCGAACTCCCCATGGACGAGGACATCCAGACCGATCTCTTCTTGTATATCGATCCATTCCTTGATTTGCGCTTGAATGAAAGCATCATATTGCTCCGCTGCCCAATTCCCTTTTTTAAACTGTTGTCGCGCTTGGCGAACCTCTGACGTCTGCGGGAAGCTACCAATTGTAGTCGTTGGCAGCAGTGGCAGCTTCCACGTATTTTGTTGAATCTCACGACGTTCTTGGTATGGAACGCTTCTTTCAGGTTTTCCCGTTGCCATTTGGCGTAGCTCATTCTTCACTTCTTGACGATTCCTCGCTGGGGATAGTGCCAGCTTGAGCAAGTCCGCTTCATTTTGAGCAATCTCTTTCGAAATGACATACTTTCCATATAGGAATCCTTGGACTAAGAGATGAACTTCCCCCAACTTTTCATCTGCAAACGCCAATACAGGCACTACTTCCTCAGGCAAGTCCGTCTCTGCTTCAACGGATACTGGTACATGCAATAAGCTACTGGACGGCTGCAACCACAGCTTTTCGAGTGGAACAATATCGGAAATTTCTTTGACAAGATCCCACTTCTCCTCAATCGAAGCACGCCATATGTTTCGACCGTCGATAATTCCAGCTGCAAGAATCTTTTCTGCTGGAAACCCGTGTGTTTTCAGATTGGTCAGATTGCGCTTCGCTCCATGTACAAAATCAAGACCGATTCCTTTTACCGGTAAGGTAACCAGCTCCTCGTACCAATCCACCGCTTCAAAATAGGTTTGCAGCATGCACTGTAGATGTGGTAGTGCTTGACCGATTTGCGCATAGATACGTTTGATGATGGCGCGATCATGCACAGAGACATCCAGTACAAATGCAGGTTCATCGATTTGCACCCATTCCACGCCGTGTAGCTCTAACTCCCGGAGAACGTCTATGTAGAGCGGAACGAGTTGATCCACGATGTTCTCAAATTCGTTTTTCTCATATCCTTTGGACAATTTGACAAACGTATACGGGCCTACAATGACAGGCTTTCCGATAATACCAAACTTTTCTTTGGCCTCCAAATATGCCTGGAGAGGCTTGTTCTCCGTAATGGATGGTTGGCGTTCACCGAACTCTGGGACGATATAATGGTAGTTCGTGTTAAACCATTTCGTCATTTCGCTGGCGACAGCTTCCTTCGAACCGCGAGCCATGGCGAAGTATGTGGCTAATGAAACCGGGCCTCCCTCGTATTCATAACGCTTGGGGACCATTCCAAACATCACAGCCATGTCCAACATGTGATCGTAATACGTAAAGTCACCCACAGGGATTAGCACGACCCCTTTTTCCTGCTGACTCCGTAGATGTTGATGACGGATTTGCTCCATTTGCTGCTCTAGGCTCACCTCATCAATGGTGCCTGCCCAAAATGCTTCCAATGCCTTTTTCCACTCGCGGTTCTTCCCGATCCGTGGATATCCCAAATTGCTGCTTTTCATGAGCTTCCTCTCCATTCTTTATTCGATCTTGATTTGAATCCGCCCAATAAAAAAAGCATCTCCAACGATCAAAAAGAACGTTAGAAATGCCAAATAAGCACTGAGATCACAGCATCCTAACACCTCCCTATCTCCCGTAGGTTAAGCAGTGTCGTCGAAACAGGCAGGTCTCCTGACTTTGGGTTCATCATCTGCACATGCCTTCCCAATCCGTTTGGATCAGTGGCTGAAAAATGTGCCGACTCCCCTCATACAGTGGCGGGACCGTGTCGGATTCTCACCGACTTCCCTTTTCATCCTTGGTCGATCTTGATGACCAAGGAACCTATTCCCACTCATATGCAATTGTCATGGTTCTGTGAAGTGCCCCAGTAAACTAGCAGGGCAACATACTGTTCATACAGTAACACAGAATCCATTTTTTGTCATACTAAAATGTAAAATCATCATCGGTCAACGGCTCTACGTTTAGCGTACGGACATAACCATTTCCTTTTTTTGAGAAGAAGTCATGCTGCTTCGTCTGCGTGCGAATGCCGTTCAGCACGATTGGGTTCACTTCTTCCTCCGGGAATAACGGTTCCAAGCCCAGATTCATCAATGCTTTGTTCGCGTTGTAGCGCACGTACGCATGAACCTCGTCAGCCAATCCGATTTCCGTATACAACGAAGTCGTATAGGCCTCTTCATTTGCTTGCAGCTCATGCAAAAGGGCATACAGCTCCTCTTTTGCTGCGGTCTGCTCGACTACACTCAGACCTTGATATACTTCTTGTGCGAGAACGCCAACATAGAGTCCGTGGATGCTCTCGTCGCGAACAATCAGGTCGATAATTTCCCCGCTGCTTGTCATCTTTCCTTGCCCCGCCAAATAGAGCGGATAGAAGAAGCCGCTGTAAAACAGATAGCTTTCCAGGAAGACGGACGCTACCATCGCCATATACAAGTCTTTTGGTTTCTCAATTTCTTGATAGCGTTTCGAGATGAGGGCCGCTTTCTTTTGCAGATGTGGATTGTTTTCTACCCACGAAAAAATACCATCAATCTCTTCTGTCGATGCCAGCGTAGTAAAAATACTGCTGTACGATTTGGCATGGATTTGCTCCATCATGCCCATGAAGGCGAGAACCGCTTTTCTTTGCAGTCCATCGACATGCTCCATGATCTTCGGCATCCCTACCCCACCCTGAACCGTATCCAGCAAGGTGAGACCGCCCAATACTTTTTTATACGTGTCCCGTTCAGTCGCACTGAGCTCCATCCAGGACATCTTGTCATCTGACAGCGGAATCTCATCATCTGTCCAGAACTGCATGATGTTTTGATTCCAAAACGTCATCGTAAAATCGTCGTCCGGCCTGTTCCAATTGACTGCTTTCATATGGCGTTCCTCTTCTCTTTTTGCTTGATGCTTTTTCTTTATAAATCGAGTTCACTAAATCGCACAGCTAATGCACTCTTCTACAGTCAAATGCTTCGTACGCGTATAGTAGAGTGACTTCAGACCTTTTTTCGCTGCGTAAATGTAATAGCGAGCCAGTTCTCTGGTTGAAATATTGCTGTTCACATGCAGCACAGTCGAAATTCCTTGGTCGATGTGCTCTTGAATTTCGGCAATCAAATCAATCACTTTGAATTGATCGATCACATACGCCGATTTGTAGTAAAAATAGTTTTCCTGCGACAAGTACGGCATCGGGTAATACGTCGTAGAGTTGGCATACGTTCTCGTTTCGATATGCTCAACGATTGGCATCACGCTAGAAGTCGCATTCTGAATGTAGGAAATGCTCTGTGTCGGTGCAATCGCCAAACGGTACGCATGGTAAACGCCATGCTTTTGCACCTTTTGCTGTAGTTCCGCCCAATCCTCTGGCGCCGGAATGTGCATCCCTTCGAAGAGAAGCTTTGCTTTTTCCGTCCGCGGGCTGTAATCGTTCGTCAAGTACTTGTTAAAATAAGTGCCTTTTGCATATTCCGATTGTTCAAAGCCCAAGAAGGTCAAGCCTGTTTCCTTGGCAATTTCCATGCTTTTTTCCAAGGAGTAGAAGTTCATCATCATGAAAAATGTACGAGCGAAATCCTTGGCTTCTTCACTTTCGTAAGCGATTCTGTTCTTTGCCAGATAACCGTTCAGGTTCATCGCACCGAGCCCTACTGAGTGCAGCTCACTGTTTGCCTTTTGAACGCCTGGAGCGTTTTCTACACGCGTCATGTCACTCACAGCTGTAATGGCTTCGATTCCTTCGTGGACGGATTCACGGATCATTTTGCGTTCCATCACGTTGACGATATTGAGCGATGCCAGATTGCAGCTAATATCGCGCCGGATGATATCCATCTCGCCGTAATTGGTGATCGTCGAAGTCTCCTGCAGCTGGAAGATTTCCGTGCACAGGTTGGACATTTTCACCGAACCGAGATCTTTCAGTGCATGATTGTTGTTCGCATTCGTTTTGTTCATGATGTAAGGATAGCCCGATTCCATTTGAATCATTGCGATTTTGGTCAACATCTCGCGTGCGCTCATCACGGTCTTTTTCTTGATGCGATCGTTTGCCAAGAGCTCCTCGTACATGTCATCGAGGTCCATGTCATCCAGATGCACGCCGTATTCTTTGTACACGGAGTAAGGAGCAAACACATTCAATGGCTTGTTTTCTTCAGCCAGCTTGTAGAACACGTTTGGTACGATCAGGCCGATGGACAACGTTTTGATGCGTGCTTTTTCATCCGCATTGATCTTTTTGCAATCGAGAAACTCGTTGATATCCCAGCCGAAGATGTTGTAGTACGCTGCACCTGATCCTTTGCGTTGCCCCATTTGATCCGCGTAGGAAAACGCATCTTCCAACAGCTTGAGAACTGGCATGACACCTTTTGCTGCGCCCTCGACACCTTTGATCGGCTCTCCTCGTCCGCGGAGCTTGGACAGGTTCACAGCTACACCGCCGCCAATTTTAGATAGCTGCATACAAGTTCCCAAAATAAAGTTGATGGAGTTCAGTGAATCATCCATTTCGAGCAAGAAGCAGGAGACCATTTCTCCACGGCGGCTTTTGCCTGCGTTCAGGAAGGTTGGTGTCGCTGGTTGCAGGCGTTGATCCATCATGGATACTGTTAAACGCTTGGCGAGCTCAAAGTCACCTTGTCCAAGGGACAGTGCCACAACGGCCACCCGGTCTGGATACTGCTCTAGGTACATCGATTTATCGTTCGTTTTCAAGGCGTAATCTTTATAAAATTTGGAGATAGCCATATACGAAGCAAATTGAAAATCAGCGTCATAGGCCAAACGGTAAACTTCATCGACTTGCTCCACAGTGTATGTTTCATAGACGTTTTCATAAAAGTCATTCTCGATCAAATAGTCCATGCGTTCTTTGACACTGCCAAAAGTCATCGTATTGGACTGCACTTCTTCCATGAAGACCGCAACCGCTTCCCGATCCTTTTCCAGTTGATAAAATCCGTCGTTGCCACGCTGCATCAGTTCGTTGTTCAATTCAATATGCCGCAATTGCTGCCACCCCACTCGTAAATTGTTCCACGTCACGGCCGGTACCGGACAGTTCAAATTTAGATATCACCGGAACGCCATATTGGCTCGCGATCGTATCCGCGCTTTTGGCAAAGCTGGTTCCCCAGTTGCGGTTACCGCTGGCGGATACTCCGCGCAGATGGACATGATTTCGCTTCAGGAACGTCGCCACCTTCTCTGGCACTTGTCCGAAGCCCGTCGTGTATGTTATCAAAATGAATGGCTCGTCCAACACCATATCTTGATTAATTTCCACATGTGGCAAATTAATTTTGTTGACGAATCGTCGGACGTTTCCTGTTTTTGAATCATAAGCGATTAGCATGTCCCTCATCCTATCCCCTGCTATTTTTACTCTGTATGTATGTTATTTAGCCAAAGTAAAAGCGCATCCGACGTTTACATGCCGAATGCGCGTGATGACTTCCATCTAGCAATTCGCTAATACGAATTGCGCGCTCGAACACTTCCCTATCTCCCGTAGGTTAAACAGTGCAAGCGGTTAGGCAGGTCTCCTGGCTCTGGATCATCGCTCCATTTTCACCTTCCCGATCCTTCATGATCAGTGGCATTCTTGCGCAAATGGAACTCTCTCATTACAGTGGCGGGACCGCGTCGGATTCTCACCGACTTCCCTATTAAGTCTACCAAATCTGGCTGGTAAACACCTTACCGCATCAATATGTAGTTGGTAAAACTTACTTTACCTCAATATATCGTAGGAGTCAAGCTCAGTATGCGCTCTTTTCGAAAACTAACTATTCTCCTTTTTCGGCTATTGCCAATCTCTGGTTCTCGTTCATATAATAGATTTTGTGTGCGTTGGTTAGCCTTGGATAGATTGGAGAGTAGCCCTCATGAAAAGCACCGACTATCAACCTGTTGTCATTCCTCGTTCTTACAGTAAAATCATGACTTATCAAGAGCGTGACTATCACATTTTCGTAAGTATACCTGCCGATCCCCCTCCGGAATCAGGCTTTCCCGTCATATATATGCTAGATGGCAACTCTGTTTTTGCAACCATGACCGAAGCGATACGGATACAATCACGTGGCCCTGAACGAACTGGCGTGTATCCGGCTATCGTCGTCGGGATTGGGTATCCAACGGACGGTCCGTTCCATCCTGCCCGTTTCTTTGATTACACGTATGAAATTCCCGCCTCAGAGCTTCCTAGGAACCCAGAAGGAGCAGACTGGCCTCAGATGGGGGGAGCGGAACAGTTCCTCACCTTTTTGGAGGAGGAGCTCAAGCCGAGTATCGAAAACGACTTCCCCATCGATCGGACGCAACAAGCGATTTTTGGACATTCGTTAGGCGGCTTGTTTGTCTTGCATGTACTTTTGTCGAGGCCACACGCTTTTCAGCGTTATATCGCTGGCAGTCCTTCGATCCACTGGAATGAGAGCGTACTGCTTGCGAAGGAGAGTCGATTACCCAGCCTGCTGACAGATGACCTCGACGTCCATGCGCTCCTCACCATCGGGGAGTTAGAAAAAGATGGGCGATTCTTGGTCAAAGAAAGATCTCTGGCGATGATCGAACGATTATCCTCCATAGGCAAAGGTCAGATCAAGGCTTCCTTTAAAGAATTTGCTAACGAAAATCATTCGTCCGTCTTGCCGGTCTTAATTAGCCAAGGACTCAAATTCGCTACGAAAAAAACTGCCCGCTAAAAACGGGCAGTTTTTGTTTATCATGATTCGCTTACTGTAGAGATAACACTTTGGTGATTTGGGGCAGCTCTTCGATGGCAGATACAATCGTCGGTGTAATCTCTTCATCCGTCACAGAGATAAGCAGGGCATTCTTCCCTTTTTGCTCGCGCGATACATTCAACTTGGAAACATTGATTTGATGTTCGGCCAGTTTTCGTGAGACATCATAAATCACGCCTGGATAATCGATATGGCGAACCAACAATCCATGAGCCCCTGGAGGTATACGACACGCGCAGTAATTGATTTCACTGATGTACACTTCTCTCCAATCTTGCGCGATGGTGTACTTGTTCGCTCCTACCCGCAACACCGCCAAATGATTCGCATATTCGCCGGAGCTGTGTTGGACAGGAACCTTCGTCCCGAGTCCTTCCACTAAATGCGTTGCGATTTCCGCTTTATTTTCATGAGCAAGAATACTTAATTGAGCACCCGCTAACTCTGGCTCGAGTCTTTGAATCAGTTCAGCTAGTTCACGCAGTCCAGCATATTGGGTCATGTGTTGCCTTCACTCTCCCAGTCAGGTTTATCCTTGTTTTTACGGCAGAATCCAAGCTTCCGGCTCTTTCTTGATGGAGGATTCGTTATCAGCACGATACCAAGCCGTCAACGTTTGTCCCTCTTTCGTATAGTAGATTCGGTAGATGGTATTGCCTTTTCCGCTATTGGTAAAAGGACTTTCCTCCTTCGGAACCGCTGTCACTCCACCCGCGACTACAACCCCGCCGTTCTCCTTGATGACGTTTTGAATCGTCGCCATATGCTCTTTACCCATGGAGGCCATCCCGAAATAAGAGATGATCGCCAAGAGAACCGCTCCCGCCAAAAACGAAACGATAATCACTTTTGATTTTTTCGTAGCATCCACCGAGTGCTTCCCCCGTCTATCTTAGTTCTCTTTATCGACTAAGCGTACCTTGTCAATCGTACCGCCACCCAAGCACACTTCCCCATCGTAGAAGACGACAGCCTGACCAGGTGTCACTGCTTTTTGCGGCTGATCAAATACAACTTCTACTGTCCCATCCTCCAGCAGGTGAACAGTTACTCCCTGATCCGGCTGGCGATAACGGAATTTCGCTGTACAAGTAAACGTTTCGGAAGGCTTCTTATCACTCACCCAGCTAACGTTGGTTGCCAAGAGACTCTTCGAGTACAGACGAATATGATCAGAGCCTTCACCTACGATCAGGGCATTCCGCTCCAGATCTTTGTCTACAACAAACCAAGGCTGTCCGCTAGTGCCATGACCTCCGCCTATTCCTAGGCCTTGTCGTTGACCCAATGTATAGTACATCAGTCCTTCGTGCGTGCCGATGATTGCTCCATCTACAGTCTCGATGTTTCCTGGTTTGGCAGGCAAATAATTTTGCAGGAACTCGCGGAAGTTGCGCTCTCCAATAAAGCAGATCCCTGTACTGTCCTTCTTTTTCGCTGTATAGAGTCCTGCTTTCTCTGCGATCTCCCTTACCTGAGGTTTCGGGAGATGACCAATCGGGAACATTGTTTTGGAAAGCTGTTCTTGGCCCAATACATTCAAGAAGTAAGTCTGATCCTTGTTGTTGTCAACGCCACGAATCAGCTTGTACTCGCCGTCGACGTGCTTGACCTGCGCGTAATGACCGGTGGCAATATAATCCGCCCCCAGATCCATGACCTTGGCAAGAAGCTCGCCGAACTTGATTTCACGGTTGCACATGACATCCGGATTCGGTGTACGGCCTCGTTTATATTCATCCAAAAAATACTGGAATACCTTGTCCATGTATTCTTTTTCAAAGTTTACCGTGTAATATGGAATGCCGATCTGTTCACAGACGCGCCGGACATCCTGGAAGTCTTCTTCCGCCGTGCAGTGGCCGAATTCATCGGTATCATCCCAGTTTTTCATGAAGATGCCGATGACGTCATATCCCTGTTGCTTAAGCAGGTAAGCCGTCACGGAGGAGTCGACTCCGCCGGACATACCGACAACGACGCGTGTATCTTCTGGTCGCTTCATAAGTCTTTCTCCTCTTATTCAATTTGTACCATTACAGATTACCATGTTTCGCTAAACAAATCATGTTTTGTTGCACTTTTGCCCGATAGAATAAAAAAACGCCTGACGCTTAGTTGGCGCCAGACGTTTGGTAGCAAGGTTATGCCTGCGAAGATTCATCCTTGATTTCCGCGCGATATCCGTCGATGCTTTCTTCACGACGCTGATTTTTCGCTTCGAGGCTTGTTCTTTCCTCCTCGGAAATCTCGCCAGCATTAGACGCCAGGTAAGCTTCGGACTCACGAATGTTCTCTTCCGTATTAGAAATCATGTTTTGCAGCTTTTCTGCGTTGTCAGAACGGTCATCCGGCTTCGCCATAATCGATACGCCTCCTACAAAGGGTTATGTTCAACACCTTTACCATTGTGCGCCAATCATGGTTTCTTTATGTACCCGTGCTATAATAGAAGAAACGGATTAAACGAAAAAGAGGGTTTCACCTATGGCTTCCTTAGATTTGTTGGAAAGAAAGCTGCTTCGGATCATCTCTGATACAGATCCCGTCCGCCTGAAACGACAATGGGTGAAGGGGCAAAAGGTACCTGTATCCGAGGTGGAACAGCGCATGCGAATCGATCTTCTCTTGCGCAGACTTGACAAGCTACCTGAGGCCAAGCGTCAAGAAGTACTTGCGCTACTCAAATGGTTTAACTGGTAGAAGATTAGCGGATGGACGTTCCCAGACGCCACTGGCCGTCTATCCGATTCAATTGCTTCCTATCCACAATCGCATCTTGATTCAGCGGTCCGTATATGTGCGGATACAGCAATCCATCCTTCGCTGCCTCGTATTTGACTTCCGAAGTCGTTTTGGTTTCATCGACAACGAGTACATACAACTCCTCGTCAAACTGTGCGTAGACGCGGTTTGCTACCTTTTCAAGTAGCTCGTCCCCTTTTGTCGCGTGAATAAAGCCCTCCTGCTCGTAATCGCGCGGTAAGTAGTGATCCTTATCCATCCACTTTTCCCAATATGCTTTTGGTACCATGCAATAAATGATAGAGTCTTGCATGTTTCTCCTCCAAAGTTGATTATTTTTTTGGCATTGCTTTGTTCATGTGACGCATAGCTTTATCATAGAACATCTGGTCCATCTGTCCTTGATCATATCGCCATTGAATGAAGTTACGCAGAGAGTGCAAATCCACCCAAGCATCCTTCGCTTGCGGATTGCGGTCAGGTACGTCTCCTGTTATTTCACCCTCGTAGACAAGCTTCGCCATCTCGGTTGGGTGCATGCCGATCTGATAAGCGATTTGGTGTAAAGCGATTTTCATGGAACCTCCCCTTGCTTTCGCATGGATACATCTTATCTTCCGTCTATTGTGCCAGTCTTTTCGAATGATGCCAAGCCCCTAACACTACTCCCAAAGGATGTACCTTCCTCCCTTGCGTTTTGTTACAATGAACAGAGCATTACAAGGAAGGGGCGGTATCCCAACATGTTAAAACAACGAGATCAACCACAAAAGAGATGGTTCCAGCGAAAACGCATCTGGATTCCCCTTCTTTTCATCGCATTCCTGTTTCTGGGTAACAACTCTTATCTTGCAAAAGAGCCAGAAGGCGAGCCTTTTTTACTTGCTCACCGCGGGATGGCACAAACCTTTCATATGGAGAACATCACCAATGAAACTTGTACGGCAGAACGGATTTATCCACCGGAGCACCCGTACCTGGAAAATACAATTCCTTCTATGAAAGCGGCTTTTGATGCAGGCGCAGACGTCGTCGAGCTCGATGTGCAATGGACCAAAGACAATCGCTTCGCCGTGTTTCATGACTGGACGCTCGACTGTCGGACAAATGGTACCGGTGTCACGAGGGATTATACCTTAACCGAATTACAACAGCTCGACATTGGCTACAATTACACAGCGGATGAAGGGAAAACCTTTCCCTTCCGCGGAAAAGGGATTGGCATGATGCCCTCTCTAGATGATGTGCTACAAACATTCCCTGATCGCTCCCTGCTTATCCATATCAAAAGCAATGACCCACTCGAGGGGAAAGCGTTGGCGGATGTATTGGCAGCATTACCTACTGAACGATTGAGACAGCTCTCTGTTTATGGCGGTGACAAGCCAATCGAGATATTGAAACAACAACTGCCAGAATTGCGTGTGATGTCTATGGCGACAATGAAAAGCTGCCTAATCCCATACATAGCAACAGGTTGGTCCGGGTATGTGCCCGATGCCTGTTCACAGACTCAACTACATATTCCTGATCAGATTGCCCCATGGCTCTGGGGTTGGCCGAATCGTTTCATGGCAAGAATGGAAGCAAAAGACACCCGGGTGATTCTAGTCGCAGGTAGTGGAGATGTGTCGCAAGGCTTTGATGTTCCGACTGATTTAAAACGAGTGCCTGTGAGCTTTACAGGGGGCATATGGACGAACCGGATAGATCTGATCGGTCCAGCCTTTCATGAAAACGTTGAAAAATAATGAAACGATTCCCCAACATATTCGTATATACTTATACGGAATAGACTTCCAACCTAACTAGGAGTGATTGATATGCTCAAGAAGCTTTTGAAAAATTTACTCGGTAATCACTCATCTTCGCAAAAGTACCGGAAATACAGCAGCAGCGATTACAAGCATCGCAGAAAATACAGCTCGAGCAATCGGTACGGACATTCCCATCACGGCAGCTCTCATTATAAAAGAAAGCGCTCCAGCCGTAGCTTCTTCAGCAGTTAAACAACCGTTTAACAAATGATCAGACAACAAAACTCCGCTAAATGCTAGCGGAGTTTTTTCATTTAACGAGACATGATTTCTACGAAACGAGCTAGTGGTAATGCATGTACGGTTCTGTTTTTCTGGCCTTGCATCGTTTCCGCCATCAACATGGAGTTCAGGATCGCTTCCTTGACTGCTTCGATCGCTGCTTCAAACAGTGTCCTCCTCGCCAATCGCGCCGAGCTGTGCCATCGCGAGTGACGCTCGCTTGGAAATGCGTTTGCATTGTGTCGGCAAGAGAGGCGCGTCTGTCGCAATCGTGACTAAGAAAGAAACATCATTTTCAGGTGTTACCCACGGCAAAGGAACTTCATTTTCGGAGATCATCTGGACCACAGGAATGCCATTCACTTTCAAATCCTGTCTTCTGCCAAAATTCGTCTGCACCAATGCCCCGACAGTAAAAGTGCCACATTCAGTCTCGACGATGCGTGAGGAGGTTCCGATTCCGCCCTTGAATTCGAAGCAGATCATCCCGGTACCTCCGCCCACATTCTCTGGCTCGTTTTCTCGTCATGTTACTCTCCTGTCATTTTTGAATCTTCCCATAATAATGGTGTTGTAGTAATTGCCATCGGAAAGAACTTTGTCGCCTCTGAGTACCCCTTCGATTTCAAAACCAAACCGTTTGTACAGCTCAATGGCTTTCGCATTCGTTTCCATCACATTCAACGTCATTTTGGTAATGAGGTTGGCGTCTGCCCAGGCAACTGATTCTTGCAAGAGATTCTTCCCCATGCCATAACCCCAGAACTCTTGTAAGACGCATACACCAAACTCTACTTTGTGGCTAAATCTATTTAAGTAAACACCTGCACATCTGGAAAACCCGACAATCCGATCCTCTACAACAGCAACTAAAAACAAGTTTCTTGGACTTTCTGCATCCGTATTGATGATGTGTTCGAATCCTTGCACATCGATGAAAGCCTCTCCTCTTTCTCTGTCCAAATTTTCAGTCTCCCCATCGATTTGCAATCGCAGTTCCGACAACTGTTGTGCATCTGAATTCATTGCAGAGCGAATCGTGTAGGATAACCCGTTCACAGAAAGTAGTTGTTGGCTGATAATCATCATTTTTCTCCTATTGGTAAAATTTTGGTCTTTTATTCTATCATAGGTAGAAGTCTTTGTGAATCTTCTCTCTTCATACTAGAAAAAGAGGAAACCAAATTGTTTACATAATATTTATTATGTTCATTTATGCGCCTGACTGTGGATATGCTACAATAAGGGAAAGGAGCGTGCTCGCATGAATTTTTCCAAATCATTTTATTATACGGTCGACCATTCCAAGGTAGAGGAATATAAGAAGATGCTCGATCTAATGAAAATCCCCTACATCGTGGAAGCACCGATCGTTTTGCTGAATCAAGGAGCGAATGAATACTCCTTCGTTTTTCCTAACATGTCAGGTCGTCTTTATGGAATGGTGAGTAAGTTATTTCAATCCGATGGGAAGCCCTATCCGAAGAATGAAACATAGGCAAAAAAAAGGACCCCATGATCGGGTCAAAATAGGAAGTGGAGAGAATGCATGCTATGTAACATATTCTAACATGAATAGAACGAATGTCAACTTAACTTTTGAATTTTCTGAGTTTTTATGTTAGGTTTCATTACATATAGGTTTACGTTTTTGTGTAGATAAAAAGAAACCCTGCATGAATTGAATTTCATGTAAGGTTTCTACATGCACAGCTATACATGTACATTGATAATTTTCTCCATCTCGATCCATTGAGTACTCGTTTGGTTTGCTAATTGAACACGCCTTGCCTTCGGGTCTACCCATTTGACCACACCCCACATGCTGCACGTATTCCCCCTCTCCCCCTCTCCCCCTCAAAGGACACACACCAGCTCACATTCAATGAATAATTTTCTCTTCCTGAATCTCGCAGCATGTACATAAATGCCTTTCTTTCTTTGTCTGTTACTTCAAGATCGCTGTTAGCCACGCTTTCCACCCGCCTCATCATGTGTGAGAAATTGTATTTCCATTATAGTAATTACGAACATAAGTTCGCAACCCTTTTTTCAATTCCTCATGAACAGTGAGAGAAAACGGTAGGTACTTGCAAGGTGTCCCCAAATGAACAGCGCTCTTTGGTGAAAATCTGTATGAAAAAAGCCGTTTTCCAAAAAATCAATTGGACAACGGCTCTTGCTTTTATCTTGATAGTTCCTGCTGTTGATGCTGCGGTCTTTTCTCGACCAGCTCCAAAAACTTTCCGAAAGTAGAAGCGAGTATTTGCTGAAACAGCATACCGAGAACAACGGGAAGAGCAACAGGTGCAGGAAAGTACGTGATCGCCATAACTGCCCCTGCACTAATGTTTCGCATTCCACTGTTGAAAGTTAACGTGACGATCACATCACGCTCCCATCCGAACAGCCTTGCGATCCCCCAACCCATCAAATAACCCAAAATAGCTACTACCAGCACGAGGACTGCCATCCCCACCAGTTTGGCATCCATCATATGAAAGTAAGACGAGACCATCGAGCTGTTGATCGCGACGACAACACCCATTCCCATCTTAGAAAATGGCGCTAATTTTGGTGCCAGCGTTTTTTTGACGTTTCCTTTTGATAAATGATTGAGCAGCATACCGACAAGAGATGGCAACACGATCATATAAAATAAACCCTTCATCAGATCAGCCAATTCCATCTCAACTGTTGTCCCTAAAAACAAGGACATCCCCAACGGAACAATCAATGGGGAGAGCATCGTATCCAACAAAATAATAGAGAGCGTCAGTGCGATGTTCCCGAAATAAATTGATGACCACAAAAAGCTCGTGATCCCTGTAGGAATTAAAGCAGCCAACAAAAAGCCCGTGATGACATGGATATCATCTGGATAAAACAACCTTGCCATTGACCAAGCAATAAGAGGCATAAGTGCATGAAGAATGAACAAATTGACGATTAAAGGGAGCGGTCTGGTCAGTACCTTTGCAAATTCTTTAAATCCTGAACCCAGACTGCCGGCAAATGTCATGAAGGCAAACACCCAGGGAGACAAAAAAGCAAATGGTTGTAAATGTGTCCCGGCTATTACACCAATGGCAACACTGCTCGGCGTTAGTATGGGCATGATTTTCTCAAGCAATCGATTCAGTCTGGCTAACCCGTTCATCTGATACACCTCAAGTCTCGTCCTTTGATGCTATTGATGTGAGGTATGTTATCATGAACAGATTATTGTTACAAGACCAAAGTTCATTAGTAGATTACATGCAAATCATTTATTCGCAATTTCACCTTGCATACTTTCGTGTATGGGAGTAAAGCCTATGACGGAAAGGAGGTATTTTATGAACGGAATGGATTGGGTAGAATTTATCCGAAAAACCGAAGATAAGATGTATCACCTCCATCGAGCGATAGATGGAATCTGTAATGATCCCGACTATAAGGAATCCGTTACGACCTTGACGGAAGTGGTAAGAGATTATCAAGTACTTGTGGAAAAAGCCAAGGGTGAATTACGCGGCATCGACCTCCACCGAGATAGAGATAGAGATAGAGAGCGAGAGCGCCCGCATTATTACGATCATGATCACCACTAGCCTATATAGACTCCCAGCCAGGGAGTTCTTCTTCGTTAGGTAATCACAGAATATTCATTTCACCTAGATCATTCTGTCAAAACAGACAGCAAGAACCTCACTCTACCCATGTAGTATGTGAGGTTTTTGAAAATAGGCTAGCCTTTCATTTTCTTTTCCAATTCTCTTAAGGATTTCTTCTTCTGGCATGCCGCTTTTACATCGGTTGGCCACGGTTCGTCACTTAGTCTTTGCAAATCTTTTATCAATCGCTTATCAGCTGTCACATGAATATTGGCATCTGGAAAGGACTCTTTTAGTTTCTTTCCGACTTCTTTTTGAATCGATTCCAGCTTGAACCGATTAAAATTCGTTACTTGAATAGCCACATCGAGCTCTTTATCGATTTGCACAACCACCATCTTGTCTATGCCCTTTACGTTAGCTGTAATCGATCTCGCTCGCTCTTCCCATTGATAATGTCTGACGGGAACAGGCATGCACAACGGCTCCGCTTGTGTTTTTTGCTTTGTTTCTGTACCAGATTGCTTCGTACACCCCGTTACGGTCAAAGCAAAAGCCAGCGTCAGCACCACGAAAGTTGCCCGCACACAAAACACCTCCTGACCAAAATCACCTGTTACTAGCTTGACCTGGAACGGAGGAAGTATGTAAAAAAAAAAGCGGTGACTCCTCTGCATAATTTGAGTCACCGCGGACCCCAAGAACATTGCAAGTCCTATGTACAAGGATATAAAAAATCGCATCGAAACGCGATAGGAGATAACTGGGTATAGCATGGAACAAAAAAAATCCCAACCAGCAAAAGTGGTTGGGGGCGTACGGGGTAGTACGCGTATGTCATACGTGAATGATATAAGCATATAGGACTTCGTTTCTGTTGACAACAAACAACAATAGGTACATTTACCTATAGGTGGAATAAAAAAATTGCGCCGACTTTGACTGCATCATTTAGTCGGACGCGTTGAATAGAATCCCCAAGGTTGGATTATACTAGCTAGCTTGGATTACTTTTCTATTATCGTGAAAATTGTTCATCCTCGCTATGCGAAAATAATGGTAATAGGTGAAAATCTTACCTTCTCGTTTGCGCAAAGTGCAAAAAAGACCAGCCAGAAGTTACTAATCGTGTTATGATATCCCTGTAAATTCTTGAGGAGATGAGAGCATGAATAGAGAGCAATGGACCGCGGTCGATCACTATTTTACGGATAAACTACTGGAAGCCGATTCCGTTCTAGACACAGTTCTTCAAGAGAACGCCGCTGCAGGCCTTCCAGCTATTGATGTAGCACCCAATCAAGGTAAGTTTCTTCATCTATTAGCACGGATTCAAGGCGCTCGTTCGATCTTGGAAATTGGCACTCTTGGTGGATACAGTACCATCTGGCTAGCCCGCGCACTCCCTGCTGACGGTCGTCTCATTACTCTCGAATATGATCCGAAGCATGCAGAAGTTGCACAATCGAACATTACCCGCGCAGGACTGGACCAGATCGTAGAAGTGAAGGTCGGACTTGCCCTTGATTCTCTCATCCAACTTCACAAAGAAAATCAGGGTCCTTTTGATTTGATTTTTATCGATGCAGATAAAAAAGGTAACCCCGACTATTTCCAATGGGCATTGAAGCTCTCTCGCAAAGGTACTGTGATTATCACGGATAATGTTGTACGAAGTGGTCAAGTCGTGGATGAAACAAGCACGGACCCCAATATTGTCGGTGTACGTCAATTCACCGATATGGTAGCGCAAGAACAAGGTGTCAGTGGAACTGTTGTACAGACAGTTGGTAGCAAGGGCTATGATGGCTTTGCGATCATGCTTGTCACCGGGGAGAACTAGTCTTTTTCACTTTCAAAGGTTGTAACGAGTAGGAGTGTGTACATCTTGTTTAGGCTTGGTTTACCTAGCTTTATGCTCATCGCTAATCTCATTTTGGTTCTCGCGGTACTATCGTTGATTATCAAAGTGTTGGTGAAGAGAGAATAGCTGATGTTTTTTGGAGGTGCTTTTCCTTGGAGCCATTGCGTGATCGGTCCCTTGATTTACGTGAAGTAACAGAGGCAGATCTCCCGATATTTTTCGCTCAGCAATTGGACAAATCTGCTAATGAGATGGCGGCCTTTACTGTCAAGGACCCTGAAGATAGAGACGGATTCACCGCTCATTGGACAAGGATTTTGAACAATGATTCGATTGTGAAAAAAGCGATTGTCTTGAATGGGCAGATTGTCGGTAATGTTTTGTGCTTTGAACTGTTTGGCTTGCCTACGATTGGATACTGGATTGACAAAAGCTGTTGGGGCAAAGGAATTGCGACAAATGCACTCACTCTCTTTTTAGAGGAACTCCGAACACGTCCTGTATATGCGCGTGTCGCCCATGACAACATCGCATCCATTCGCGTGTTAGAAAAAAACGGTTTTCAGCCTTTCGGTGTCGATCGGGCATTTTCGGAAGCACGAGGCGAAGAAGTGGAAGAACTCATTTTGATCAAACACACGTAAGGTCAGAAGCGCTTACCATGAGCGCTTCTCCTTTTTTATGCAGCAATCATTTCTAAATCGAAAGGGACATTCTACATGCAAGTAACGGTATCTTCCATGCACTTAGAAACAGAACGCCTCATCATCCGTCCTTACGCAGAGGATGATTTGATGGAATCTTTCGAACTCATGCAAAACCCAGAATTTTTTACCTACTTGCTCATGGACGTAATGCCTCTGGAAAACTACAAGCGCTTATTTCGCTGGCTACGAAGCAGTTATGAAACCCCTTTTGATAAGCCTTTTAAATATTCTGTGGCCATACGCGAAAAGACTACTGGCAGGTTCATTGGCTGGTGTGGTGTTGGCGTTCTCGATTTTCTGGCTCCGGAAAAAGAGCTCTATTATTTAATCGGACGGGATTATTGGGGGAACGGCTACGCTTTTGAAGCTGCCTCCGCTCTTACTACGTACGCATTTGATGTAATAGGATTGGATCGATTGTATGCAAAAGCACACCCAGACAATAAAGCATCGTTGCGCATCATTGAGAAACTCGGCTTCTCGTTTGAACGCGTCTTAGATGGTCTGAATGGGGACGATGAGGACTGCAGTATGACAGCCCCTTCACTCCCCATTTTGAACATGTAAGATTCGGTCACAGAGCGACATAGTAGCTACATTGTCGCGTCCGCTCGACTGCGGAGTTACTCCCTCTCTTTCCAGTCTACTTGTGGACCTAATTGGCAGGTAGATTATGCCATAAGCAGTTTTCCAACGATCAACACGCCCTTCTCTCGAAAGCATTCGTCAAAATCTTCCTACATGTGTTATAATAAGAGTACAGTATTCTCTTCTTACCGAATTTTTGAATAACCAACACAATTGAATGCGTAGTTCTTAAGATGATCTCCTGAATCAACGAGGATCATCTTTTTTGTTCTTTCTAGCAAACATCACATGACGAAAGGTTGTAGATGATATGAAAGCATTGCCTTGCCAAGGCTGTAAAGGATTGTGCTGTGGTCCTGTTCCCATAACAGAGAAGGAATATAAAATGATAAACAAGAAATTGAAAGCGCTTCCAAAAAAGCTCCATGACGATCTGAAAAATCAACCGAGAATGTTTGGAACTTGTATCTTCTACGACATGCAAAAAGATCAGTGTGGCATCCATAGCGCTCGACCGGAAGTGTGTCGCGCTTTTGGGTATTACAAAGAGCTTGTCTGTTTTCGCAAACCGGAATTGGCAACAAAAGAAGCCCTGACCTTCAAGGAGAAACAGATTGGGTATTTGAGTATTGATTTTACTTGGCAGCATTTTTAAAGAGACGGGGCTCGGAGAAATGAAGCAAATTATGGATCTCAACTGAATAAGGTAGTGTATTAGAAGGAGGCTAATTATGCTGAGGAAGAGTACAAATGCAGGTAGAAGGTCTGCCGTATTGACTGGGGTATTATTAATAGTCGGGTTGGTTACAGGCATATTTAGTGTTGTTCCGGTTATAGATGGAGCAAACTACCTTGTCGAGGCTTCTACAAATGAAAACCAGGTACGAATAGGTGCGTTTTTTCAGTTGTTAATGATTGTTGCCTATGTTGGTATACCTATTTTGTTGTATCCGATTTTAAGTAAGCATCATAAAAGTTTAGCTCTTGGCTCTGTTGCTTTTGGGATCATTGCGGGTGTGTTCATCATTATTGGTGTAATCATTCTTCTGTTGCTATTGACAGTAAGCCACGAATTCGCAAAAGCTGGAACTTTACATGTATCGTATTTTCAGACCCTAGGTGGCTTGTTACGGGAAGGACGTGATTTGGTAAACCATGTAGCAACAACACTGGCATTTGTTTTGGCTATGTTCTTGTTTACCTGCATATTTTACCAAACAAGATTAGTTCCACTTTGGTTGTCAGTTTGGGGTCTTATTGGTTCAACATTGTCCATTTTGGCAAGCTTATTCTTTATGATTCGCTTCATCGGTCTGGATACAACCTACATGACATTGAACATTCCGATAGCCTTTCAACAATTGGTTTTGGCTATATGGTTACTCATGAAAGGATTCAACCCAACGGAACAGGATTGAGAAAGGGATGTCTCCTGACTTTTCGCTGGAGACATCCCTTTTTCTTTTACACGCATTCACGCATCCTTTTACTCCACACTTACCAAAACGCGCTCCAACGCATCCAACGCCTGTTCCGCGTCTGCACCATCCGCAATCAAGACGACCGACTGACCTTTCGAAACAGCAAGGGACATGACGCCGATAATACTCTTGGCATTCACCTTCTTCTCATCCTTGTTCAATCCGATTTCACTGGAAAAGGAAGCTGCCACTTTCACAAACAAAGTAGCCGGACGCGCATGTAATCCCTGTGCCAACCCGACGATGACCTGTCTCTCACTCATCTGATTCACTCCTATCCCTTTCTCGTAAAATAGCTATAGACCTTCTATGGCAGTCAGCAGTTCTTCTACCTGGTCCAAACGAGTCAATCCCGTTTCCTTGTCAACGATTGATGTATAAATGTGCGGAATGACCTGCTTTGCACCTGCGGCAAGGCATACCTCCACAATCGGACGAATCGAAGCTGCATCGATCCCGCCAGTCGGCTCAAAAACGGGAATCCCGTAACGTACGGCTGCTTCTGCCATCGCCTTGATTTCATTCAGTCTTTCCAGTCCGTCTACTGGATAAAATTTGACCGAGTGTACGCCAATCTCCGCCAGCATCGCGGCGGCTGCATCGCAAGAGAGCAATTCAGACACTTTGTTGCTTATTGGTCCCGTGGTGACTTGAACCTTTCCTGGTTGTCCGCTGGGGGCAATCAATGCATTCACGATGGTATGCGAGTTGCCGACTGCCTGTAGCCCCCCGAGTGTATAGCCTGCTGCCGGAAATACCTGATTAACGTGATCTGGTTGTGTCTGCACCGCGACTTCAGCGACCTTTTTCCATTGAGTTGGATCACCTGCGCCCAGCCCTACAGACACTGGTACACCTGCTTGTTGATATTGTTCAACGGCGGTTATTGCTGCTTCTACGGACGCAAATCCTTTGACTAAAATTCCGATAAGAGCGCGGCCATCAGCCACTGAACATATTTGTTTTGCGTTTTCTACATCCCTTGCCAAAACGTTTAAACGAATTTTCGGTGTGCCCACTTTTGTTATTCTCCTTCTCCCTGTTTTTGCAGCAGTTCCTTCATTCGCGCTGCAATGATATGCTCTTGCCCCTCGTGAAACGGTCGTGGATCAAAGGCAATCATCCCCGTATTCACATAATGGTTGCGGGTAAAAATAGCTGGATTTCCTTGCTCCAGTTGGCGTGTAAGCTCCCGAGCCGTCATGCCCGTCACTCGTTCGTCAAGCTGAACTTGCACACGATAGATCGCCCGGCCTGCCTCATCCTGTGCGATCACCGCTTTCACACCAGGCAAGCTGTTCAGTTCTCCTGCCAGCCACTCCACTCGCCTACGCTGCTCGGGAACATTTTGCTTTTCGGGATCGTACTGTCCAAGCGCTGCAAGTAAACCCGCAATGGCTTCCTTTCCTACCTTCATGGCACGACCGACGCCTTTATATTGCGCTCGACATGCAGCAACCAGATCTGCACGACCTGTGATAAACCCAGACGTAGGTCCGCCGATTGCTTTTCCGCCACTGTAGATGACCAGATCGGCACCCATTGTTACATAGCCCCACAGATCCTCCTCCGCCGCTGCGTCCACAATTACAGGAATTCCAAACTCCCTACCGAGTTGAAGCATCACGTCTAGGGACTGCATCCCTTTTTGAATCGCATGGTGAGATTTGACATAGAGTAGCGCAGCGGTCTGATCATCAATGGCTTCTCGCAAATGGTTTTCTTCTACGTGATTGGCATGCCCGACCTCTACGACTTTCCCACCGCCGAGTGCAATCATCTGTTGAACGGAAGCGCCGAAGTGCACCGCGTGTCCTTTTTGGATGATGATCTTGTTATTCAACCCATCGGAAAGAGGAAGCCGCTCGATCAAACTAAGATGGCAACCAGCTATAACTGCCGCTACACTAATGGCAAGGCCTGCGGCTGCTCCCGAGGTAGGACAACCGTCTTCTGCTCCGGTCGCCTCTGCGATATGACGACCTGCCACAATCATCAGCTCGCTGATTTCTACATAATCCATGGCGGCTTCTCCCATGGCCTGTGCGATAGAAGGATGGACGGCACTTGCACCCAGTGCCGTCATCTTACCGCTTGCGTTAATGACTTGCTTCAACCCTAGCTGCTGATAGATTCCCATGGTTTGCCCATCCTTCCTGTGAAAAGCCTTCGCTCTTCCGTCATCATTGTGTCGGGATCGGGAAAATGGCTCCGAGGATCATGGCTCCGATAATCGCTCCACCCGCAATCGGTTTGTTGTAATAGTAGAAAATCGCTGCACCTGCTGTTGCGCCGAGTCCAACTGGAATCGAAGCCATAATCGCAGAAATGACAATCAATGGACCTAAGTAACGACCTGCTGCGTTTCCGGCTCCCATCATGACATCCGCACCAAAGGTGGAGTTCGATGCGTTGATCGTATACTTCCGAATCAAAATAATCACGGTACCAATGATGAAGCCCAAGAGTGCACCTGTCGCCAGCGCCAAAGGAAAAGAAGTCAACGGTGCTGTAAAGCCTGCTCCCAACATCAACGCTGGAACGCCAATCCCGATACCTGTTTGCAATGAGCCGCCAATATCGAGAATCCCAACCAGCGGTCCCTCCAAAACGCGGGCGAACAAAAAGCTCGCACCAAACGCAGCAGCCGCACCGTATCCGCCACCCTTGATCCCTGCCTCCAGCATCGCAACAATGGCGATATCGTTAAAGGCACCGACATGATACACATAGTAAAGATGAGTACCCGCAAAGATTCCTGAAGACAAGCACGCCACAAAGAGGGGAAATGCCCATTCTGAATACCAAAATCCTTTTGCCTGCAATTCACCCATTACTTTTTCACCACCGATCCAAATGTTTCGTGAAGCTCTATCAACCACTGTGGAATTTCCACGTACATACTCTTCAAGAGCGCGACATCAAAACCACGGAAGAAGCCACTGAATACAAACAAGAGAATGACTGCAATAAACATGGATTTCGTAATTTTGTTCCAACCACTGTCATCCAGGCCTTTCCCGATCAAAATACCCAAGACGATTCCAGGCACCGCATTACCCATGACCAAGTGCGACAAACCGCCCAAGACCGTTCCCCAAATCCCTGTCCGTTTACCTGCATCCATCGCCGCCATCCAGAACACAATCGGCATGATCGGGTTGATCAACCAGTTCGCAGCAGGAACCAGTACCTTCGTCGCGACGAGCTGCATCGATTCGGGAATCGCTGTTGCTGTAGAATTCAACAGTGTGACCACAACGACACCGACTGTTGCTCCGGCAATCGCCATTTGCTTTGGATTGTGCAACGTCTCTGCCACATTCTTGTTGCGCCAGAGCAACACGGCTGCCGCCCAGTTCGGGATGACGCGATGATCCACATCCTGCGTCAACGCACCGGCACCGACAACAGACGCCCATGAGTTGAACAAAAAGCCAAGACCAAATGAAAAGTGGGAAATGGGATCGCCCGCACATGCGTTCAGCTCTCCAAAAGTCCGGAATGCTCCCATCCCTTGGACATTGGGTGCATGGAACATTCTCGCCGCCCCCGCACCAACACCGAAGCCGACCAATGCCCCGATAACGATCGACTTCAACACAATCATCAAAGTAACCATGAACCTACCCCCTGTCTACTTCTATCGCTGACGAACCAACTGCCCCATACCCGCAGTCTGCTCCGTCTGCTGCTGAAACGTTATGCTTTCTACCTGGACCAGTCCCAGCCTCACTTGAATATCTACGGTGATGTCATACCGCGTTCGTTTGCGCGGGAAGAACAATCCAAAAAATCGCTCATGCTTCACTGTTTCTGTCGCAGACACAATGGAAACGCCCACAGGTTCGATTCGCACAACCAAATCACTCGTCTGTCTCGCCACTACATGCTTGATTTGGGAAAAAATCTTGTTGAAGGCTGCTTCTTTCGTATCGCCACTGCCGGATAATCGCAAGGTCTGCGTCGTCTCCGTGTACATGGATTACTTCCCTCCCAGCTTGATGTATTCTTCCGCCATGCGTCTGCCCAGCTCTTCTGTATCCATGAAGCCAAAGCCAATCACTTTTTTGCCGCTACGCAAGGCAGTAATCCCAGCATCTACTGAGCGCAAGCCATACTCGACCGGAAAACCATACTTGGTCTTGGCAGTCAGTGCCCCAGCCCCACCACTTCCACAAAAGGACAGCCCGAGATCTGCACTCTCACTGACCATGACATCTCCTACCTTCATATCCGCGCCAACACCTGGAATGACGATCGCAGTCCCGCCAGCAGCTTCGATTCCTTTTGCGATGTTGTGTCCTTTTCCGAGACGATCACCAATCACGATTTTTACCTTAGACATATACATACCCTCCTTTTATTCACAGCGAGTTTTACGAAGGCCCCATCTGCATGGCACGGATGGCTTCAAAATGGACAGCCAACAGAAACGCTTCTGTATCATCTGCCTGCCACGCACTCTTTTCTTCCGATAGGACTTTGTGCGAGAGTGTAACCATATCGGGATGAATTTCCGCGAATAACTCCGCTTCAATCACGGGCAGCTTTTCACCGTTTATCATCCGTCGTACAAATGCCAGTACATGAGCTCCGATAGCTAACCAGCGATCACGCGGTATATGAATCTCCATGAGGCGAAACTCTTCCTCTATTTTTTGGAGAATCTGTTTTGATTCAGAAATTTCAGATAAATAATCTGATTTTGTCTCTGCCAGTTCCTTGAGAATGTCATCAATCATTTGCATGTCAGTACCTTTCCCGAAGTAATCGCTTGATAAGCCACTACTCTTTCCTTTGTCTCCAACGTTTCTTGTTCACTGTCCGTCAAAATTGTCGGCTCTTTTTTGATCTGCAAAAGGGATACGTCCGCGCATGCCCCTACTTTCAATGTTCCGATCTCGTTTTCCAGCCCGAGAATTCGTGCTGGACCAAGCGTACTCGCCGCAATCACATCGTCGAGCGAGTAGCCCATAGCGAGAAACTTCGTAAGTGTGTGCGTCAAGCTGTGCACAGGACCATCGATGTTGCGCTGGTGAACATCCGTGCTAATAACATGTGGCATAATACCTTGGGCCTGTGCATGACGCAGTGTTTGGAAGCTGAAGCTCGCTTCTCCGTGCCCAATGTCGAGTAAGACTCCCCGCTCCAATGCGTCTTGCGCCTCTGGAATCAACTCGCCTCGTTCGTCGAACATCCCTCCTTTTTTTCCGTGAAACGCATGTGTCACCACGTCTCCTCGTTCTAGCAGAGGTAATAATTCCGTGAGTTTTGGCGGAGCGTTTCCGATGTGCACCATCAAGGGTACACCCGCTTCCCTCGCCGCTTCCTTGGCTACGAGCAAGGGATGGATTCCGTTTTGCTTGACGACAGAACCGCTCATGCGGGCTTTTATCCCTCGTAATATCGGTTGTTTCCTTATGAGGGCTGCCGCTTCTCTCGGGGTTAACCGCGACATGTCTGCGAGCTCCCCGCCGCCTGTGCACAAGCCATCCCCTGAAATATTCAGAAATGCCAGAACACGAGTGATAGAAGGATGCACAGCTTCTTCAAGAAAAGCATCAAACGACCATAGCCCGACACTGCCAGCATCTACTACGGTTGTCACCCCTTGTTCGACGCCGACCCGATCCGCGGCTACACCCAAACTCGTCTTTGTCGGAAAAACGTGAGCGTGCAGATCGATCAGACCGGGTGTCACCACATATCCCTCTGCATCGATCGTCTCCTTGCTTTCCATATTCATCTCTTGATCATCGGTTGTCTTCCCTTTCTCATACAACCCAACGATCCGCCCTTCCCGAATAGCAAGATCATAGTGCCCGTTCAGATTCTGGGAAGGATCAATGACTCTTCCGTTGCGTATGAGTAGATCCACTTTCACTTTCTACCGTCCCCTTTCCTGAGAAATAGCGCATAATGGCCGACACTTCACTTGGCGGAACTTGAAGGTTTGCCTCAGCCATCAATTGGTTCAGCTTTTCACGCCATGCCTTCCATTCTTTCGATTCTGCTTCAACCGACGATTCCCACTCCTCCTGATAGGGTGAGCCAAAAGCCAGTCGATTCACCATCAGCAGCAGGTGCAGCGTCAGTCCGCTTGCCGTTTGTTCCGTTACGTACTCCCGAAAAGCAGTCACGATTTTTTGACTGATCTCATACCCCTTGCAGATGACATCCTGAGACAGTCTCTCCACCACTGGCAAATCTGACGGATTGAGATCAGCAGTCAGTGTTGGGAACCAAGCTTCCTTGCGAGCATTCACAGCCTGCTGTCGATTTCCTTCCGCCACTTGCAAGGCTTCCAGACAGTTTTGAATCTGGTTGATATCTTGGCGTGTGGGAAGAGGACTGACAATCACAACAGGCACCTCGGCTTTGATCGGCAGGACACTGATGATGACATCCACGCGACGACTCGCCAAATACTTCTCTACCTCTGTACTGGAACACAGACCTACGACCCGAAGTGAACGCAATTCGCTTTCCAGGTACGTTTTCAAAAACCGCGAAGTTCCTCTGCCTGTTCCGCAAACGACGAGAGCATCTGCCTTTTTCTGCTCCAGCCAGCGATCATAACCTGCTTGGAAATGTAATACAAAGTAAGCAATGTCTGCATCGAGCCAATAGACCCCACGATGCCAAAACACTTCTTCGCAAGAACGTTTAACTGCATCAAACATGCGTGCGTATGAACGGCGAATCTCCTCCGTCAGTGGATTCGCAAAAAGAACTCCCTGACGATAACGGTTCAAACTATCATCCAAGTGAGCAAAAAGCAGTCTGACCAGCTCCTGATCCTCGTACAACGGTGCCAGCATCCGGCTGCTAACCACTTCCGTCAGCTCCTTGGTTGCCTGGAAAACATCCAAAACAATCCTACCTGCACGCGCCTCTCTTGGCACCTGTTCGGTCCCTAGCAGTGGGAGGCACGCATACGCAATCTCGTGTTCGGGAATATCGACGTTCAATCGCTGACAGAATGCTCGAACCTCGTGTGAAAACAGGTCATACCCGCTCCAATGCCTTGCTTCTCCCATCTCGGCATCATCCGCAGTGACCACTTGCCCCCGTTGTACACGATGGACGACAATGCATAAGCGAATCAGTAAACTAATCAGCACGCGGTCTGTCAGCGTCTCCGCAGCAGCATTCATCCATGCTTTGATGCTGTGAATGATCTCCCCTAACTCAGTCCGGCTGATTAGCCATTTCTCCAATAACGGACCTGTTCTCGCTTCTTGTCCATACTCTAAAAACATCCCTTGTACCATCCGATACATGTCGATTCCATCCAACAGATCGTGAATCAAGTTTTCGAGAGCATACCGCTTGTGACGCTCACTCCCATCCACACGTACACCGTACCTTTGCTTCGTGACGAGCTCGAGACGCCAGCCATCGAGCAGCTTTTCCGCGTCCTTGACATCGGCCACGACGGTATTGCGACTGACTCCCATATGGTCGGCCAAATCGTTCATCCGCTGATACCCATCTGACAGCAGAAGAATGAACAAAAAATGCTTGACCCGATCCTTTTGCGGCAGAATGAGTGTCTTGCTGTCATCACTTTGCAAATTTTCCTTCAAAGCATTTCGATGCTCTTGTTCTTCCGTGATCCACAGCCCTTTATTCGGTTGAGAATGGAGGATGACATTTCGTTCCTTTAGCCATTGCCTGACGTTATCCAGATCATACTTGACGGTGCGTTCGCTTACCTGGAAATCTCGCGCGACATCCTTGATTTTCAGCGGATAGTAGCTGTCGAGTATCACCTTCAGTAATGCATGGGAACGTGTGGTTAAAAAGACCATTCCTTTCTCCTTTCCATAAAAAGCTGTGTCCTTGCTTGAGATTCATTATAGAAAACGCTTTCTCGGTGGTAAAGAACGATTCCTTTCCCCATCAATCGTGCAATTTTTGCAATTATCAGTTCAATTCGACAGCATTGAAAAAGATGACCCCGGATTAAAGCTAGGAGCCACCTTCAATCTTCATACCTTCATCCAAATAGTACCATTACATAAAAAAAGCCCGCAACGAAAGGTTACGGACCTCTACTTTTAAAAAGAGCTCATTTACAGGATTCCACCCAAGCTCGCACCTTTGACAAACAGTCGTTCGATATTTTTCTCGACAGTTGGATCTGGTACCAATGGCGGTGCTTGATGGGGCTTGGTACGTGCATCAATAATCAGATTATCGCAACCCCAATGCTTGTTCTCGTAGTAGCTGTTCACGCCGTAAATGTCGTGGGATGGATTACTGCGTGTGAAGGTTGCCCACATGAAGTTTTGAAGAGACGCGCTCATGAATGTACTGTCATCACAAAGGATGATCATCGGACAAGATGTGATCGGCCCTCTCGCTTGAATCGCGTCACACAGATTCTGTAACTGCTGCTGGGCGCTCGCGTAATCGGTAAATGCAGGACCTTGGATCGACACCACACCTGGCATAATCAAGCTGGCATTCTCAAACTCTCGTAAATCCTTCAGCTCATCCGGCACCTCTTTGCACAGCTCTCGCTTTTGATCGCCATAAGCAGCGAGGACAACCTTGCTGCCGCTGTTTAAGCCTGTTCCCGAATAATCCAGCGTATCAATGGTCGTGTTCGTATAAAAATGAACATCTCGATGAAGATCGATTCTCTCCAAAATATAGGTCATAAAATCAACTTCATCATGCGTCGTCAATGGTCGATTTTCTTCTGCGGTAATGAATAAATATTTGGCCAAGCTCAATTGGCCAGTCCCTAAAATGCGGTTGGCAATGGTGAGCATCTCTGTCGGCTGTTTGACTTGCTGATAAGGTGTATATCGCTCACTTCCGATGGCAAATAACAGCGGATGCACACCGGCAGCATCTACAGCATGGACTTCTTTAACACCTGGGATTTCTTGCTTGATCGCATCGCCCGTTAACTCGTGAATCAATTGACCGAATGACGTATCTTCTTGTGGCGGACGGCCCACAACCGTGAATGGCCAGATTGCATTCGGCTTGGCGTACACTTTCTTTACCTTCATCACAGGGAATGGATGAATCAGACTGTAATAGCCCAGATGGTCGCCGAATGGTCCTTCTGGCTTCGTATCTCCCGGATAAATATCTCCCGTGATTACAAAATCCGCATCATTACTAATACAGTAACCATCGATATAGCTGTAGTGAAAACGACGCCCAGAAAGCAAACCGGCAAAAGTAATTTCGCTCAAGCCTTCTGGCAACGGCATTACAGCTGATAAAGTATGGGCAGGCGGCCCGCCAACGAAACAACTTACTTTCAGCGGCATCCCCATTTTGGTCGCTTTGGCTTGGTGGACACCGATTCCACGATGGATTTGATAATGCAAGCCAATTTCTTTGTTTACTTCATACTCATTACCAGTCAACTGCACACGGTACATACCCAAATTGGAATTCATGATTCCAGGTTTGTCCGGATCTTCCGAATAGATTTGGGGTAACGTGACAAAAGCTCCGCCATCCATCGGCCAGCTCTGGATAAGTGGCAGGTCTGTTATGCTGATTTCCTGTGCAGTTACCGGCATGCTAGTCGATTTTTTTGCAGGCAAAGCCTTCAGAGCAGCAAAACCGTTCTCGATATTTTTAAAAGGCTGCTTTAGCGCTTTCATCGGATCATTGCGCATAGCGATTATATTTTCAGCGGCTTGCCAGGTGCTTCTGAAAATAAACTTGCTGCGCTCGATTGTGCCAAAAAGATTGGATACCGCACGAAATTTTGAGCCTTTTACATTTTCAAACAGTAAGGCTGGCCCGCCAGCTTCGTACACCTTCAAGTGAATCGCGGCCATTTCTAGATAGGGATCTACTTCTTCGCGAATACGGACCAAATGTCCGTGCTTTTCCAAGTCAAGGATGCACTCTTCTAAATTCTGATACATATCTATAGGGCTCCAATCACTAGATTCTAGATTTACCTGTAGATCAATACCTTCTCATCATACAGGAAAGATCCTACAAATTCACGTTACCCTTCCGCACAATTTCTTGAAGCTCGCTCAGTTCTCTGATTTCGTAGGTTGGCTGAATGCCCGTATGATTTTCCTTACCCAGAGGGTTGAACCAGCACGTATCGATCCCGTAATGGGCACCCCCTTGTATATCAGAGGTCAACGAATCTCCCACCATCAATACGTTCGCCTTCTCCGTCCATTGCAGTTTGGCAAACGCGTATTCAAAAATTTCCCGATCCGGCTTCTTATAGCCGACCTCTTCGGAGATAATCAGGTGCTCAAAAGAGTTGCAAAGCGGTGAAGCAGCAATTCTTGCCGTTTGCACAGAGGCGAATCCATTCGTAATGATTACCAAGCGGCAATCCTCCAAACTGTTGCACAACTCAACCGCTCCCGGTATCAAATGCACTTCTTTGCCCAAGGATTCGAGATACGCGCTGCTGAACGCCTCAGCATCGACGTCTAGCTGAACAGCTTTAAAAAGTCTTTGAAATCTCTCTACACCCAGCTCTGCTAGAGTGATCCTCCCCTTTTCTAAATCCTCCCACAATCCTTTACTGATCTCTTTGTAAGTCGCTCCATAATCAGACGATCCCGTAGTGATTCCAAACTGGGAAAACGTTTTTTGCAGTGCATTTTCTTCTGTCGTTTTGAAGTCGAGAAGTGTATCATCTACATCGAATAATATGAGTTGATAGCGCATGGTGACCTCCATATATCTTTACTGATCAAGTATTCGTACAAACTAACACCTTTCTATCATATCAAAAACAGAAGGCCAACCTGCATACAAAAAGCCTCGAACTGTATCATTCGAGGCTGTGAAAGATTTTTTAGAGGAGTGGCATCTGGATCACCGTGGCGAATCTGTTGGTCAACAGCTTGTTTTCTTCGAGAATCCATACTTCCCTAGCTTAATTCGCACTTTTTCCTACATAGCTCCCTGCAATGATGATCGAATTCGTGTATCCACCACTTACATTATCGAAACCCGAGAGCAAGGTTGGGACCCCCACAAATTCAACTGTATCATCTTCATAGACATCTAATCCGCCTAGGTAAACAATTTGGTAGCTATCCTCCTCGTCATTGGCGACATGCAAGACGGAAATCGTTCCGACTTCCGGTATTTCTTCCTCTTCGATGCTCAATACCGTTCCTCTATCTTGAATCATCGCGGCACGATACTTGGAAATGTTTTTATTGATATGTTTCGGTTGCACATTTTGATCGACTAATTGCTGAGCTTCCTTCACTTTATCCCCAGTTGCCGGAAACAGATGCGCATGCTTTGCCAAAAACGCTTTGGATTCCGGTGGAAATTCTTCTCCAGCTTCAAAGCCATTCACTTCATGTAAGGCGATTACAGCCGTCGAAAGGTACGTAGCGACATTCTTTTTTTCTGATTCTGCAGCTACCTCTGTACCTTCACTCTTGGTAGAAGAGCCTTGCGTGGCTAAATTGGAAAACACGGATGATGTACTTGATTTCGTTGAACCACATCCTGTAACGAGAATAAATGCGACAAAAATGAATGCATAAGAAAATGAAATTCTCATCTCACTCAACCTTTCCTATTATTTCCTTCCCCTCATTATCTCATGGTACTTCCCTTGCAGGAAGTACACTCTTTCCTTCCGAATTATCTCTCTACATGGTAGAAGGAAGGTGAAGCAATGAACGCACTCTTAGTGATTGATGTGCAAAACGGGATTGTGAGTTGTGGGGATTACAAAGAGGAACTTTTTTTGATGGAACAGGTGATCAAAGATTTTAAAGAGATCAATCTCCCTGTAATTTTTATCCAGCATATGGATGATGCAGAAGAAAGTCCCCTGAAAAGAGGTTCTTTCGGTTCTGAAATACACCCTCCATTAAAAGACTATTCCGATTTCTTTATCGTGAAACAAACCCCTAGTTCCTTCTTCCAAACTGAACTCACACAGACTTTAGAAAAGTTAGGGGTCGATCATCTTTTTATCATTGGTTTTGAGACGGAATTTTGTTGTATGTTTACCGCGATCGCTGCCTATGATCGCGGATATAAAGTGACGTTCATTAAGGACGCCACTGGAACAACCAATACCGCCGAATCATACAGCATGCAAGGATTAGACATTAAACAGTTTGTAGGAACCGTTCTCCGTTGGTCAAGTGTCATTGAAGTAGTAAACTATGCCGAGTACACTGAAAAATACAAGTGATGTGAGCAAGAGAAGCAACTATACGATCCTTTGCAGAACGTTCAGTCATTGCTATATGACAAAAGATGTCATAATGGGCGGTTTATACTGAATCCATCAACGAAACGATTGGAGGATTTCAGTATGATAGGTCTTCGTATTTTCGCAAAATGGGTAATGATCGTAGGGTTGTGCTTGATGTTCCTTTCAGCTGGTATTTACAAGCTGATTGGACATCCAGAGACAACACTCACTTTCCAAGCATTCGGGTTTCCCCATTGGTTCCAAGGTGTGATCGGTTTAGGCGAAGTGCTCGGCGGACTGGGCTTACTGATGAAAAAGTATACGCGTTACGCCGCCTATACGCTCGCAGTGATTATGCTTGGTGCTACAATCACTCTTCTTTTACACGGGGACACGACTACTGTAGCGATTCCATTTGTCTTACTCCTTGTTTTCTTGCTTATCGGTCGCCAGAGTGGTAGCAAAAAAGGCCGTCAGTTCCCACCCGTAGCCAGGTGAGGATCTGACGGCCTCTCGCTTTTTCTTCAAGCTCGTCGTTTACAAATGCTTTTTTATAAAGTGTAAGAGGGTCTGACCTTGTGCGGTAAGAATCGCTCCCTTACCTTCGCATTCCCAGCAGGATTGCTCTAAGTCATCCATTGAAATCGTCATGAGACAAAACCCTTTCCCTGCTAAAAATAACCGTACCTTGTCCTGATTTTAACACGAATAAGCAATTATTTACCACATACCCTTCTACTCGAAATCATAGTAGGTAAAGATAGTAAAAAAGGAGGGATGACATGTGGATCAAGAAAAAGTAACCATCAAGATTAACGACAATGGATCAATTCGTGTTACTGGTGCAGTTGAATTGCTGGATGGAACAGGTGACAAGTATGAAGTCGGTTCATCTTTTTCACTCTGTAGATGCGGTCAATCCGAGAAGAAACCGTTTTGTGATGGTACGCATAAAAATGTAGGTTTTGAAAGTGCACCACGGGCAAAAGCATGATTGGAAAGAGCGCAGATGCGCTCTTTTTTCACTTATCGAGCGCTTATGATGAAAAATTGTTTCCTCATTGAAATATTGGTATAATTTTGAAGAGTATTATTGGAAAGGTGGATTGTCCAGAATCTCTAACATTCCGCAAGCCACGTTCTCGTTTTGATTGACGTCGTTTATTTTTTATACCTACAATAATGACATTCCGATCCCATAGGCAATGACTAAGAGCCATCCTTCGTTCGGTTATGGCTGACAAAGTTAGGAGTGCGCAACCATGTATGCACAAACAGTACGTTACGATCAATTTGGCGAACCCCATGAAGTATTGAAGGTTGAACAGCGGCTGATTGAACCTCTGAAGCAAGATGAAATTTTGGTGAAAATGAGCGCACGTCCTATTAATCCTTCTGACGTCATTCCGATTCGTGGTGCCTACAAGCATCGCATCAACCTTCCCGCCATTCCTGGGTATGAGGGGGTTGGTACCGTTATGGATACAGGTCCTTTTGCTCCCCGCTCTCTTATCGGTAAACGTGTTCTGCCTTTGCGTGGTGAGGGTACGTGGCAAGAATACGTAAAAACGCCAGCCGAGCTAGCCATTGCGGTTCCCAATTCGATCCCAGATGATATCGCCTGTCGGATGTACATCAACCCCATCACTACGTGGGTCATCTGCAATGAGACGCTTAAACTGTCTTCTCATCAGGTTTTGATAGTCAATGCAGCCAATTCAGCCATTGGCCGATTATTTATTCAGCTATCCGCTCTTTTCGGTTTTAGGGTGATCGCCATCGTCCGAAACGCAAGATATACCGAGGAGTTAATGCAACTTGGGGCGTGGCATGTCGTCGACAGTTCACGTGTATCTATTTATGATGCCATCATGAGCGTAACGAACGGACAAGGTGCTCATGCGTCTATTGATTCCATTGGCGGTCCAGACGGTTTAGAGCTGGCGAAGTCTACACGTGCTGGCGGGATTTTCTTGTCGTTAGGTCTTTTATCGGGAGTTCAAGTGGATTGGTCGATCATTTCGAAAGAGCTTGGCGTTCTCCCTCAACTATTTTTATTACGCCACTGGAATCAACGAGTTTCCGTGTCTACCTGGCACGAAACGTTTGAGAAAGTCATCGATCTCGTTCAGAATGGGAAGCTCCTTTTAGCAGCGCCTGGAGAGAAATTTGCTTTGCATGATGTTAAAGAAGCAGTGCAATTTGCGGAGAACCGTCAGCGTACGGGGAAAATCATCTTGGTGTAATTGGTTGCTATGCTCCTCGTTCTTTAGGGATGTGCAAGTGGTTTACATAACATGAAGCCAAAAATGAGCGTTTTCTCGCCCTTTTTGGCTTCGACGAAACATAGGGGGTCCTATGGCTAAACATGAAAAGATGTTTCTTAAAAATTATGAATCAAAAGCCTCTAAATATCTGAACGATAAAGAAAAAGCATCTAATCTCCTAAAAAAAGCAATGAAAAAAGCAGATAAAAAAGCGATCGGAGGTGCTTGGGAGAATTTACAGCTACTTTTTCATATTTTCGGTGATTGGACGAGTGGAAAATATCGAACAATCCCTGTTAAATCCATATTAATGATTATTGGCGGGATTTTGTACTTTGTTTCACCCATAGACGCCATCACAGATTTTATTCCTGTTGTTGGTTTACTAGATGACGCGACAATCATTGGATTGGTGTTTCGACAAGTGAGCAGCGACCTTACTCTGTACAAAGAGTGGAAACAAAAAGATTTTTTACAGGAATAGGAAAAATTCATTCAATGGGTAGTAGGAGAGTCTCTGTTCTCTCCTATTTATTTTATCCGAACAATTCTAGTAGAGTGAGGTACTTTGATGACGTTAGACAAGTATTTGCATCAAACATTTCCAACGTTAATGCTTAGGCCACCTTTGTTTTATAGCTGGGATATTGGAATCCGTTTTGAGCTGGGTGTGAACTACGATTACCATAACGTTTATGAAAATTGCCCCTATTTACAGGCTGTTAATACGCGAGCTATTACTTTATTTAAATCTTTATATGCACCTAACGATGACATCTATATCGTAGTGGATGTAAACGATTTTGGAGACGGTGGGGCTTTTAAGCGTAAATTGAACGCCTTTTCCAAGTATGTGAAAAACAAATCACTTTTGTATAAGCTTAGGCAGCATACTATTCCTTATGTTTTTCCAGAAGACGATGAGAAACACGTCTATCGAACGCATCGGTTCTTCTTGGAGTGTAAGACATCGGACTTTGCCTATGTACCCATGATAAAAGCAATCTGCCGTCAGGATATGGGATTAAAACCACGTATTTTTCATCGGGTCTACTTCATCAATACGAGTAAACATACCATCTTTCACATCTATGACGATCGAGGCTGTGATTTATTAGCCACTTCTCCTGAAACAATCAGAGGGATATATGACAGCTATCATCATTGGATATTAGACTATGACAGAGCCAAGATCGATCAGGTATTTTTGTAAATGGAATTAATTACGGCAACACATTTCCGGCAGAGCGATAGATGTCATACCACTCTTCTCGCGTCAAGCGAATATGGGTTGCTTTCACGCACTCCTTCATTCGGTCGATATTCGTCGTGCCAATGACAGGTTGCATGTTCGCCGGATGGCGTAGTAGCCAAGCGATGGCGATTGTCGTGTTGGATACTTCATATCTAGCTGCAATTTCATCGATTTTTTTGTTCAACTCAGGAAATTTCTCGTTCCCAAGGAAAGATCCTTCGAAAAATCCATACTGGAACGGAGACCAAGGCTGAATCGTAATATCATGCAGCCTGCAGAAGTCGAGTACACTGCCGTCGCGGTTCACTGCCAAGTTGTTCTCCATATTGACGTTGAAGCCTTGTGAGATCATCGTCGCGTTCATAATGCTGAGCTGCAACTGGTTAGCGACGATTGGTTGCTTCACATATTTGTTTAAGAGCTGGATCTGCATCGGATTTTGATTGGAGACGCCAAAGTGACGGACTTTACCCGCGCTTTCCAGAAGATCGAATGCTTCCGCTACTTCTTCCGGCTCGACAAGAGTGTCTGGACGGTGCAGCAACAATACATCCAAATATTCCGTTTTTAATCGTTTTAGAATGCCATCCACTGCATTCAAAATATACTCTTTGGAAAAGTCGAACATGCCAGGCCGAATGCCACATTTCGATTGCAAAAGGATACGCTCTCGAACGCTAGGACTCATCTGAATCGCTTCTGCAAATACTTCCTCACATCTGCCTTTTCCATAAATATCTGCATGGTCGAAGAAGTTCGCCCCTTCTTCAAGCGCCGTTTGTACGAAGCGCTCCGCTTGCAGCCCGTCTAGTGACCCAATCCTCATGCACCCAATTGCGATGACTGGTACTTCTAACTTGCTCGTGCCGAGTGGTATGGTTCTCATGTCAAAACCTCCGATTCTAAAAAGTGGGTCATGCGATCGAGCAAAGATGCCATTTTTTCATTGTGTCATTCCTTGACAACCGTTTCAATCCCCATTGAGCGAATACTGATTTTGCAAAAGCAAAGAGCCTTCCCCAATTACCATGGAAGGACTCTTTGGTTGGTGTAACTTCCCTGTACCCCCGTGATTCTTCTATTTTCGGTAGTAATATTTCGCCCAATCGTTGATGATTTGTTTTTTTGTTTTCGCCTTCAAAAAAGAAAAACCTTTGATATCAAAGGCTTTCGACCATTTCATATGGAGCGGGTGATGGGAATCGAACCCACGCCGCAGGCTTGGGAAGCCGGAGTTCTACCATTGAACTACACCCGCATGATGTTATCGCAATCCATTCCAACTGCTTCCAATTATATAGCTGTCTGAATTATTTGTCTAGTACAGCCCATCGAATGGAACCTTGCCAATCATGCAAGAAAAGACCGCCGGGCATCATCCCCGTTCGGTCTTCTCTGCTTTCTTTGCCATCAGGCATGCGCAAGTGTTTGCTGCGAAATAATTCGCCCACTCTCCATTTTCACTACTTGATCAGCAAGATGGAAGTAGCGATCGTCGTGTGTGATCGCAATTACACATTTGCCCTGTCTTTTCATTTCTGGCAACAAGGATTCGTAAAAGAATTGACGATATTCTGGATCTTGGTCAGCTGCCCACTCATCAAAGAGGAAAATGGGGCGATCTCTGACTAGACTGAGCATCAAGGCAAGACGCTTACGCTGACCCGTAGACAGCTTCGTCGTGCTAAACGTTCCCGTCTCATCCACATCTACTTTGTCAGCGATACGAAGCACCTCTAAATATTTGCGCACTTCTTCTTGATTCGCTTGGTAATCGATTCCGTACATCTTCTCAAACAAGTAGAAATCACTGAAGATCGCGGAGAAGAATTCGCAGCGTTGATCAGCATTCACGTTTTGGCCGTTCATGAAAAACTCGCCCTCATCCTGCTCGTACAAGCCAGTAATCAGCTTCGCAAATGTTGACTTCCCGCTGCCGTTCCCACCAACAATGAAGACGATTTCCCCTTTTCGGCAGGAGAAGTCCAGCGGGCCTACGGAAAACTCTTCGCCCTCCTTGTTTTTGTATCGGAACCGCACCTGTTCAGTTGAAAACGTCTCAAAGTCTTGCGTGTTCCGCCGAGCCACGCTTTCCTCTTCTCTTCTCGTTTCCACTGATAATGAATCAAGCAACGCATTCAGTCGCTGCCAGCTGATCTTGATCCGAATCAGCTCCGGTACCGCATTCAAAATACCGTGAACGGGCCCTGTCATATACAAAAAGACAAACACATAACTAATCAGCATCTCTTTTTGAAGCGAAGGGAAAAGAACCGGGAATAAAAAGGCAACCGTGCCGATTACCACGACGAATAGCAATTCCCCAATCAAATACACGTTCACAAATTTAAATTGGCCCGCTGATTTCTTATGTCGATAGTCAGAGCAGCTTCTTTCCATGTCATCTTCAAATTCTTTTCGTTGCGCCTGCGTCAGATACAGCTCCTTGAAGCCCCCGATCATATCGGTAATATAGGCGAAAAACACATTTTGGATGTCTCTGGTTTCCTCCCATACTTTGTTTGCAAAGCGACCTGCCAGCGTATACAAGCCTACAGCCACAAAAATGACAGCCAGACAAAACAAAAATCCGTACAGATCCAGCGAGCCCAGATAAATGAAGCAAAACACGAGTGTAACCGCACTAGTCAGTGCCACAACGACACTATTGGCGAACGTACTGATCGTTTCCGTATCGTTATTTAACCCCGCATATATTTCACCGTTATCAAGTGTCTCGTACTTTTGATAAGGGGTCCGAAAAATCCTGCGGATCAGTTCCATTCTTTTCTCGTATACGATTTCATTTGTGATCACAATCAATCGACTACGCATCATTTTCTCCCCGACGATATACAACAAGATACCCAGGAGAAAATACAGGAAAATGGATGCATGAAACTTGTTTGTAGAAGTGAGCGCCAGATTGATCATAAAAATAATCAACGCATTCCCAAATCCGCTGATTAGCCCCTGTATGACAATAGACGTCATGGATGTTTCTTGCGATTTCGGGAACAAGCGGATGAGTGTAATGTAGACATTAAACAGAGCGAGTCCTGCTACCAATGCGTACATGGCGTAAAAAATGGTGATCGGAAGCCAAACCTCGATGAACGCCCATGGTAAACCCATAAAAAAAACATCTGGCATGTAGTATAAGGCGGCTGTCAAAACAATTCCCATGACAACAAATGCAACGAGCGATGCCAGACAGATTCGCCCTGCATTCGTGGCGAGTTTTCGTTCGCCTCGATAGACTTGCACGAAAATCTGCACGATCGCCCCACCAAGTACCACCAAAAGGATACCAAGGATCACGAGAGAAATGCTTGCCATACGATCCGCTTGAAGATTAGTGTCAGACACGACTACGGGAGCTTCTTTTCCTAGTACGAGATTGACGGCACCTTCTGCGATAACTGATGCGTTCAGCGAGTTGATATTGGTCAAAACGACGGCGCCCAGCTTTTCCTCTGGACGAAATACCATATACGAAGAAAATGCAGGGTTATTGCCGCCGTGCGAAATTTGCCCTCCACCATCCTGATAAATCATCCAGCCTGATGCATACGAGAAACCGTCTCCAGCAGGAGCTACCGAACGATCAGGAAGATGGGAAGCACGTACCAGCTCAGGTCGAAATGCAGATGCCTCCAACCCCAACTGAATCTGCAACCATCGTTCCATATCGTTTAAATTAGAAACGACATAACCGGCTGGCGTATTTCCACGATATTCCGGTGCATCATACACGCGTGGGGAAAATAGTTCGATTTTGTGCCCTCTTGCCATCTCCGCCACGGGTGCCTGTGCCTTCAAAAAGGTATGGGTTAGTCCCAATTTGGCAATGACTTGTTGCTGCACATACTGTTCATAGGACTGTCCGGTAACTTTCTCGACCACATAGCCCAGGATATCGTAGTTAATGGTGGCGTATTCATACTCGGTCCCCGGCTTGCGTACCAGTTCAGCATGATTGATCGCTCGCACGGTTTCTTCGATCGCATTCTCACTGGAAGAAATAGGGATCGAGCCAATACTTTCAAAAGGAATCCCGCTGGTATGGTACAGTAAATGCTTAATCAGGATCGTTTGCTGTTGTCCTTTATATGTAACGGTAAACCACGGCATAAAGCTCTGAACAGGATCATCCAGCGAAAGTCGTTTTTGCTCGACAAGCTGGTGAACGGCTAACGCCGTAAAGGCTTTGGAGTTCGATCCGATTTCAAACAATGTGTCAGCAGTAACCGGCTCTTGCTTCTGGGTGTCAGAGATACCAAACGATTGCTTGTAAATCGTTTTCCCCTCTTTGACGACCACAACGGCTGCACCCGGGATTTTTTCCGACTCCATGGTTTTATTGACCAGCTGTTCGATTGCCGTTGTGATTTCCGTATCCTGTCGAACGCTCGTTTCGGCGTACACGGACACACTACCGGAAAGTACGAGAACCAGACATATCAGCAAGAATGCTAGTCTTCGTCTCGACTCATCTATGATCTTTTGCAGAATGATCCACTCCTTTTTAGGCACTGCGTCTGTGGGAAAGACCGCAACCAGTACGTGATGTAATTGGGATTGGATAGAAACCGTGGCGAATCACACTCGCCACGGTTTCCTATTACGCATCGCACATATACACGGGTTTCGAATAGAGGCGCAAGGTTTCTCTCCATTTTTTAACCAATCGCTCCCACTGTTCTAGCTCGATTTGTTCCTGTTTCAATAGGCTAATCGGAATGCATAGGTTTAATAGACGCCCATCTATTTCAAAACGGGTAACACCCGCAGGCAAAACATGCCCTTCCGATACGATACGCTCCAATTCCAACAAACTAATTGGCGGGAACTGTATCAAGGCGGCTCCTGTTTCCGGCCATTCAAGCATTCCTGTGGGCAGACGATGCACCTGGTGGCTATAGTTATAACTGTCCACTAATTGACGCCATAGTGTCATTCGCCACTCATCATCCTGCCGATTCTCATTTGGATACAGATAGAAGCGCTCCTTGTTCCCTATCTTTATTTCTGCCACAGGCGTTTCTCGTAAGCGCTCTGTTTCCCATCGAAACACAGAATCTTGCTCCACTGATTGCAACCATGCTGCGACTGGCACAATATGATCCCACATATCCAAGTGAAAATCCTCATGCTCCACTACCTGAAGAGGGATATGTTTGCACCCAAGCGATTGAAGAGCAAAGGTCCGATGTGCACCATCAATGATCAAATACTGGCCGTTTTGCATGTGAATCGCCAGTGGAGGATGGCGCAAAATCCCTTCCTCCTCAATGATCTGTCTGGTCTTGTGTAGTCGCTTGTTTTCATGTGACTCGTGCAAACAAATACGAGATGACTCTACCAGTTTTAGATTTGCCAGCACATCGTACAAAATGGTAACCTCCAGTTAGTCTTGCAAGTGAGTTCCGATCCCCTGCGAGAGTGCTTGTTTGTAATAGTAGCCAGCAATGGCGATATCAAAAATCGCCATCCCCATCGGATTAAACATGATGGGCTCATCTTGTGGAAATTCTTTCATCTGGTCAAGGCAGACGATGTCTGTGATGGATTTGGTATCCTCTTTTTGCAATCCTCTCTCCAGATGCATAATCTCGATGTCCGTGTTCTCACGGCAAACTTCGATCCAGTCGTCTACGATAATGGATCGGGTATAGTCGAGAATTTTTGGTGTAAAATCGCGTAACGACACATTTAACAACAAGGAATGACGTTTTGGTTGCTTGTCAATAAAACCATTCGGTGATACCGTGCACGTAATGAACACATCTGCCTCGCAGTATGCTTCTTCCCACGTTTGCGCGATAACCGTTTTCTCTTTGATCTCAGCCGGAATATACTCCTGTTGGATACCCGCAATGTCATACAGAACCACTTTGGCGATCTTCTCTCCTAACAAGGCCGTTACCATTTGCAGATGAAGTCTGCCAATCGGACCAAATCCGATAATTCCGACCGTTACATTTTGCAGGGGACGTACTTGTTCGTAATGCTTGAGGAGAAGACCGGAAACAGAAGCAGTTCGAATGCCGCTGACCAGAGCCGTATTTATCGTTGCCACAGGCTTACCCGTTCTGGCTTCGTTCAGAATGGTAATCGAATGCGCGCGTTGGATACCCTCTTGGAGGTTTTTCGGGAAACTGGCAATCCACTTGATTCCCGCCATGTAGGTATCTCCGCCTACAAATGCTGGCATGGCAATAATGCGGTTTGACATGTCATGATATCGCAAGTAAGGTTTAATCGGCTGTGCATAATCTTCCTTTTGTAAGGCATGCACAGCATGTTCAATTACATCAATGGTTTCCTTCCAATTCTTGCCGATCTTTTCAATATCACTCGTGTTTAGATATAACATCATGCAGCCCACCCTGCTTATCGTAGTAGATTTGATTGGACACTACTTAATTGCCAACGAAAGAATGCTTTTGCTGGTGCAACCACTGAACCCATTCCTGGTTGTAAATGGTATTGACATAGGGCATACCACCGTCTGGACATAAAAAGACCACATTTGGCTTGACTACATGCTTTTGATCTTTGAAATAGTTTTCAATCGCCCAGTAGGAAGTTCCAGAAGATCCTCCAGCAAAAATGCCATGCTCAGCGTACAGCTGATAGCAAGCCTTGACTGTGTCCTCCTCCGAAACATGAACGACCTCATCAATAATCGCGCCCTTGAGTATGTCAGGACGCATACTCGATCCAATTCCCGGGATGTATCGCTTTTGCGGTTCTTGTCCAAAAATCACCGAACCTACCGTATCCACAGCAATGATTTTTATGTCAGGAAAACGTTCCTTCAATCGCTGCGAGATTCCAGTAATGGTGCCGCCAGAGCTAACGCCGATAAAAGCATAGTCCAATGACTCGAAGCTTTCCGCGATCTCAGCTCCCAGTCCGAAGTAATGGGCTCGAGCGCTATCCGGATTTCCGTATTGATTGGTCCAAAACGAGTTACTCGTCTCATTCAGCAGGCGATTGACCGTTTGGATGCGCGTTAGGAGAAATCCTCCTGTCTCGTCACGGTCCGTTACTTTTACGACCTCATGGGAAATTACCCTCAGCAAGTTCTCATAGACGGGATTGATGTTTGGATCGATGACTGGAATAAATTTAATTCCGAGTCGCTTGCACAACGTCGCCAAAGCAATAGCAAAATTCCCCGAAGAGGATTCGATTACAGTCGTTTCCTGCGTGATCTCTCCTCTTTTGATCGCCTCCTGTAATATGTAAAAGGCTGGCCTCACTTTTACACTTCCCATGAGGTTGTTGTATTCCAGCTTGCAAAACAAATTGATGTGCTCATGCTCAAGTTTGTTTAAAGGCGTATTGCCAATCATGTGACTTATGGCCATCATTTTCGTTAGCATGTTGAGCCCTCACTCCCGATTTTTCCCGTCTTCGTCCAATCTACCGCATACATCTTGGCCCTTCGATCAGGCAGATTTTTCATCCATTTTTTGCTGGATGTAACCTGCCAATGTTTTCATATCTTGAAAGTTTTCCAAATGGAGCATGTCATCATCGAATTCAATGCCAAACTCTTTTTCAACCTTTACGACCGACTTGATAAAGGTCAATGACTCAATGTACTCCGTTAGTTCTCCGCTTTCGTTCACATACTCAGAAAACAACCGGAGGAGCGTCTCGTATACTTCGTTTTCCTTTTCCATAGGAGTCCCTCCAAGTGGTAGATGCTTACACAACAACGCCAATCCGTTCCAGTGCTTCTCTTGTTTTGGCGACCGCCTCAAATTCCTGCGTTTGTATGCTACTGATTTTTTGCAGAACGCGATGAACCATGTCACTGCGATTACTGTCGAAAGCCTTAAGAATCATATTGGTCGTAATTTTCCATTGATGCCCGATACTGCGATACTGCTCGGCAAGTTCTTCGAAGTCTTGGTACTTCTCACTGATCACCTGCAGGACATTGGCGTACATCGCTCGTGTTTGTGCCATACTGATCAAGCTGTGGTTAAGGATATCGAGATGATCGTCTGTAATCTCCACTCCGCTAGCGAGAAAAGCCTCTACGTCTTTGAGAAAAGGATCAAGGGATTTCAGCCCTACCTCGACGTTGACATCGTCTGGTACATCCAACTCCCGCTTGATTTGACTTATGTCGCAGCGGCCCTCTAGTACGCTGAGATTACTCCTGACTGCTTCCAGCAACTGATCGGGCGTCGGATGCAGGGAATCGGAAAGTACCAATTCAAATGAGCGATTGTGGAGTGGATACCATTCACCTGTACCTGCATCCCGATAGGAAGAGTTACTAGCCTGTAAGAATTGCTCGACGGGCAACAGACCTTTGTAACGGTAGTAATCATCGACGATTAGAAGCTGGTTACCTTCTATTCCTGTGACAATGATGCTATGCATCTCAGGCAGGTCCTGATAATAAGGGTTGTACGGGAGTTCTGCCATATTGCAGAGGACGATTGTCGGTACCTCCCGTTCCAAACGTTCTTGTATATTTGCCAAAAACAGGTCATCTTCCGGTTCAGCCCGTCCTTCTACGTGGATATTGTGAATCCACTCGAGCTCGGAGACGGTTCTCATGTATTGACCGTTGATATCTCCATAAGGAGAATCCTGCGTTTTAAGATAGATGGCGCCGCACTGCTTCCATGCTGTTTCCAAGGCGGAAAAGTTCAAGTATTTCAGAACCGTGTAGATAGAAGCGCCGATGCAGTCCAGGTTCGGATGCTTGCTCGGTTGAATCTCGGTGAGTGACATGAGCACTCTCCTTCCTGTCAATCGTAATGGTAAACACATGCGACTATCAGATTTCCGAATCACGTTCTCGCAAGGCAAATACTTGTTGCAAAAATTGACTAGTGAGAAATCTCAACTTATCTACAGCAGCTTCCATATCGGATTGCTTCAACATTTTTTCTTTGTATAAGCTAAGAGCATAGCGATTCACTACGTGATTGGATGTCTGCAAAATCTCTTCCGCCAGTTTGCGTACAGTCTGATCCGCCTGTGGAATGTGCCAATCCAATAATGTTTCCATCCACAGTTCTTTCCCACCTAATTGAACGTAGAGCTCGTTTAAATTGGCTTCATGAAAATAGGTGTCTGGCTGCTCCGTAAGTGACAGCAACAGCGTAAGCTCACGACCAACTTGCTGTTTACTCTCGACCGCTTTTAGTAAACGGAGCAACTCCTGTTCCGCGCTGGTACGCAAGATTGCTTCATCATCTGTAACGCGATCGAGCACCATGATCAGCCGGGAATGCGGCTCTAAATTTGCATAAATCTCCTCAAGCGTTTGATACGTTGTGGAAAATTTATCGTACTGGATTCGTTGAGCTTGCCCTCGAGTCAAATGATTGTGATTGATGATCGTATAAACCTGCTTGTCAGGGTCATATCCAGTGATGACGGTGAGATGATCGGTATGTTCCTTCTGGTATTGCGGTGTGTAAAAGGTGTAGTACTCGTCAAACGCAACCATTACTGGCTTGCCTTGATCCAACTGGTGAATGATCGACTCATGCAATTCATCCAGACGAGCGACAGGCAGGAGTTTGACCCGATAGCCAAATTTGTAAAGCATCTCCTCATCCGACAAATATCCCATAACCTCAGCATGCTCCCGATATGAATAGGGGTACCCCTCAGCATCAAGCTGAAAGCCGCGCTTCAACCCGAGAAAAAGCTTAAAATACGGAATCAGATGGGCATCCTGCTCCTCCATTAATAAAGCGAGACCGCGATCATAACAATTCCATTGACGCCAGGATAATTGACTGACATCGGCATACGAGCTGCGCTTGATTTGCGTACCGTGCCATGATTTTGTGTTTCGTTGTTGAACCGTTTGGACTGCTGTAGCAGCTGCCTCTGCTTTCGCAACCTGTTCTTCTTCATGCCCAGTCGCATCAAGATAGGCAGCAAAATCGGAAATCGTCAAATGGATAAGCAGGTCTTGTACTTCTACTTCTCGGTTCATCCGCTTTGAGATTTCGCTAATCATTCTAATCGCGATGATCGAGTCCCCGCCCAGCTCGTAGAAATTGTCATGGACATCTACTTCCTCAAGCCCCAGAACATATCCCCAAATGTGAGCCAGCTCTTGCTCTAAAACGGTGTAGGTATCCTGTTTTCTCCCACGTATCACCACGTTTGGTAGCTTTGCTTCTCCATATTTTTGTGGTGCAACATTGTCTTTTACTCTCCCGGCATCCTTGTCAAGAGAATGAAGTGAAGAGATGTCCAGCCAACAACGCTTACGCTCAAACGGATAAACAGGAAGGTGCACGCGTCGCGGCTTTTTAAACGTATACATGGCACTCCAGCGTACATCTGCCCCACTCACATACAATTCGCCGAGCTCTTTCAGATCAGATAACTCTTTGCTTTGCGTCAATAAAAGCTTTTGCAAAAGTGCATTGGCTGCCTTATTCATCGCTTGTTGTTCTGTCTCAGTCAGTATCCCTGGCTCTCTATCCGCTTTTTCCTGCGAGATAACCTTGTGCCAGCCAAAGTAAATATCTGGTTCAGACAGTGTTGTCCAGTCGCTCGCGCACAACTTGGAGATTTTTGCGGAGAAATCATCCATGTCCCTGCAAATCAGCAGCAAACGGTAGCCGTGGTGACTACGTCCCGTATTTGCCGTAAAGCTGAGACTTTCCAATGTCGGCAGTTCCTCCACAGGCTTGCTGGTCCACTTCTGAAAGCGAAGCAACAGGTTGAGCAAGCTCTCCTTGCTTTTAGCGGATAAAGCGATTGCCTCAAACCCTTCGTCTTGCTTGGGAGGCTGAATGAAGGGTGCTTCCTCTACTACGAGGTGCACATTTGTTCCACTCATCCCAAACGAACTGATTCCAGCCCGTCGCACGCTTTGCTCTGGTTCCCACTCTGTCAATGTGTCGTGGATGTAAATGGGAGATTGTTCGAAAGGAATCATCCGGTTCGCACGCTGAAAGTGCAAATGCGGAGGTATCTGCTTTTGTTTAAGAGACAGAATCACCTTAAAAAGACCAGCCATACCTGCTACGTGGTCGGTGTGACCGATGTTCGTCTTTACCGAACCGATCCCGCAAAATTGGCGACGATTTGTGTATGGGCGAAACGCTCTCTCCAACCCGTCCATCTCCATAGGATCACCCAGCTTGGTGCCTATGCTGTGCACCTCGATATAGGAAAGGGTTTCGGGGTCAATCTGCGCGTCTTTCCATGCTTGCTGAATCACTTCGGCTTGTGCCAATGAATTGGGCGCCGTAAGCCCGAAAGAATGGCCGTCTTGATTGGCGGCGCTTCCCTTGATCACGGCATAAATCGAATCCCCGTCTGCAAGAGCCTTTGTCAACGGTTTCAGTAAAACGGCGCCAACGCCTTCACCGACACCCGTACCGTCTGAATCATTGTCAAAAGGGCGAGTACGTCCAGATTGCGATAATATTCCCAAATCATTGCTTCCATCTTGTAACGACAGCAAGATAAGCTTGACACCGCCAGCCAGCGCCATCTCACATTCTCCTCGACGAATCGCTTGGCATGCGAGGTGAACAGCCATCAGCGATGAAGAGCAGGAAGTATCCACAAGCATGCTCGGACCTTTGAGATCCAACAGGTAGGAGATGCGAGAAGCGATGACCGATTTCATATTGCCAATGATTGAGGTGGACAGCGCATCTGGTTCCAGCTCTCGAATCATTCGTCTATACTCTTCACCAAAATCACTGCTAAACCCCAGATATACACCTGTTCGGCTGCCCGCGAGCATCGTTCCACCATACCCAGCGTCCTCAATTGCCTCCCAGCATGTCAGCAAGAATAAGCGCTGGTTCGGGTCCATCTGGCTGGCTTCCTTCGGAGAAAGACCGAAGAATTGCGGATCGAATTTATCAATTTCATTCAGGTAGGCAGCTTCTCGAAATTGAATTTGTTCCATCGTCAAACCTTTGGCAAGTAACAAAGGAATCAAATCGTTCTGGCGCTCTTTGGGAAGCTCTCGCACACAATCTTGACCAGCTTGCAACAGACGCCAAAAGTCTGCCGGGTTTTCTGCGCTTCCGAATCGGCAAGCAGCACCAATCACCGCAATATCGTGTGGATTGGGTTTGCTGTCTGGTGAATGAGCATCCGTCTGCTGTTTATTCAGTTTGACTCGGTTAAGTCCTAATGGCTTGCTCACTGCATTCTTCCTCCTTGGTTCCTCTGCTCACCTGGTTCGGCTTAGCTAGCTTGCCATTCGTTGCCGATCTCAGGAAATCGCTGTTGCAAGTCCGGTTTGCTAGTCAACTGTTCAAAACGCATGGTTTGTTCCACATCAGGAGCTTTTTTTGTTTGCAAGATCAATCGAAGCAGAGAAAAAGCTTCGCGTACATCTCCATAGCCCCCCTCTTTTTCTCCTTGCTCCAGCTGCTGCCTCAGTTGTTGCAGTGCTTGATAGGGAGCGATGACCCCTTGCTGGTACGCTTCTTCATCAAGACCGCGGTTTTTCGTGCAAACAGCAACCGCAATGCAAGAATCGACCAGTTGGGCAATTACTGCTTGCTTATGCGCTTTGGCATCCTGAAGCTCTTGCTGATAACGATTGATCTCCCCCTGCTTGTCAAAGGCAAAGGCGCGAAGGGGATATCCTTTGGCCAAATTGGTCAGTACATTTTTGGGGCCAAGCTCAATCACTGTATTCGCTCCTTGTTTTACCAAGTAATCCATCGTGGATTTCCAGCGAACAGGGCTGGTTGTTTGGGCTGTTAGCAAATCGACAAGTTGATCTGCATGAACATAAGGCTGTGCTGTCACATTGGAAATCACAGGCCATTTGGGATCGCAGTACGTGTATCGCTTCAGTTCTTCATGTAATTGTTCAGCTGCTTGTACCATGAGTGGCGAATGGAAAGGCGCACTCACCTTGAGGCTGACTACGGAAGTCGAGCCATGCTGCTTGCACGCTTCTTCTACTTGCCGCACCGCATGTGCATGTCCAGAGATGACGATCTGATCGGCGGAGTTATGGTTGGCGACCACGACGATCGCACCGTCACGAGAATGTTCCCGACAAATCTCCTCGACAAGTTGAGCATTCAACCCAAAGATTGCTGACATGGCTCCGACACCCTGCGGCGTGGCCGCCTGCATGAATTGACCTCGGCGATAGACTAGGTGGACGGCATCTGCAAACTGGATGGCACCAGCACAAGTCAGGGCTGTAAACTCGCCCAGACTGTGACCAGCCACCCACTTCGGTTCGATGTTCATTTCCTGTGAATAAACGCGGAAGGCTGCGACACTTGCCGTCAGAATTGCTGGCTGTGCGTGCTCTGTTTTGGTCAGTTCTTGAACATCCCCTGCAAAACAAAGGGTTTGCAGGTTAAATCCAAGCGCATCACTTGCTTCTTCAAAGGTACGAGCGGCAATGGGATGGGCCTCACATAATGCTTGGCCCATTCCAACATATTGCGAACCTTGTCCCGGGAATAAGAGTGCGATTTTGTCCATTTTTGATCACCCTTCTCTACCTCATGTATTCATTCACTAGCATCCTGAGCAATTGCTGGTAATCCTGAGTCATCTCCGTGACTTTTTCTGCCCGGAGGCAATCAGGGTCAAACTCACACACGATATCAATCACGTCTTTTCCTTCCTTGATCCAGAAGGTAAGCTCATGTTCGTGGTGTATAAACGATGCATCGGTAAATTCATTGACACTGCCGAAGAATGGAATAATGGTTCCGTCGTTGCGATTCGTCCGCAATTTTTTTAGCCACAACGAGGCTTCCCCCGTCATTTTCTCGATGAACTGTCTCTTCTGCTGTACCTGCTTGAATAGATCGAAGAAGGTGTTGACCTCTGACATGTTCACTCGGAATGGATAGGCACTCATCTGCAGATCCTTGGCGACAGCCACTTCCATGTAAAGATCCTGCTGTCCTGTCAATTCGGCCATAAGGTATAGATACATCGAAAGCAGTATATCTCTAACCTCAACAGCCTCCATTTGACTTACCTGCTGCACATTTTCAAACAGATCATCCGAAAGTGAGAATTGGACCCAGTTTGTGTCCGCATTCGCTTCTCCACTAGCCCAATACTGAGACGGCAACTCTATCAGCGAGACACGATCCAACTCCTTCAACCAATACGTGGTCGTATCTGTTTCCTCATGTTCATCTGCTACATCTAAAGCGGCGTTCTTTAAAAAGTTAGTTAGGCCAAACAGTGTAGGATGGGCGAATAAATCGGCAATTCGAACCCGGCCAGGGTAAAGTTGTTCAAGCTTGGCATGAACTTGCACCAGTAAAAGCGAAGTCCCGCCTATGTGGAAGAAGTTATCCTGCATACCGACCGTTTCACGCTTAAGCACTTCCCTCCAAATGTCAGCCACCTGTTCTTCCAGTCGGGTAGCCGGGGCTTGATATTCGGTGTGCTTGTCTTGGCGTGCATCAGGCTCTGGCAATGATTTGCGATCCAGTTTTCCGTTTGGTGTCAGCGGCCACATACTCATATGTGTATAGAAATGTGGAATCATGTAATCCGGTAAACTTTTGCTCAGCATCGCTCGCAATTCATCGCTGTCCAATGTTCGAGTTGCCATATAGTACGCAGCCAGGTAAGGATTGCTGGCGGTATCTCGCACGCTGACTACCGCTTCCGTAATATCCGGATGCTGGCAAAGAGCACTTTCAATCTCACCTAATTCGATTCGATAACCGCGTACTTTGCACTGAAAGTCGGATCGTCCCACGTATTCAATACGTCCATCCGGTAACCATCTCGCGAGATCACCTGTTTTGTACATGCGTTGACCGGGTTTAAACGGATTAGGGATATAGCGCTCAGCCGTTAGTGTTGGCTGACCGAAATAGCCTCTCGTTACCCCATCCCCTGCAATGTAAAGATCGCCAGTGATCTTCATCGGCTGCACTTGTAGATGCTCATCGAGGATGTAGACTTGAGTATTGGGCAAAGGTGCGCCAATCGTTACTTCCCCTGCTTCGGTCAAGTCCTGCACCGTAGACCAAATCGTTGTTTCAGTTGGACCGTACAGGTTGTAAAGTCTCGCCTTGGTTTGTGTGCGAAGCCGTTGGAACAAAGACGCTGAAAGGGCTTCTCCCCCAAGTAGGATCGCTTTCAAGCAGTCAAGTGCGTGCAAGTTGCTCTTCTCTTCCAGCATGAGCTGTAGGCGGGAGGGAGTCAGTTGAAGGAAAGTGATTTCTTCCTGCAAAATCAACTCCTTGAGCACCTGCGGGTCTGCTTGCTGCTGTTCGGTTGCGATGACTACCGTCATCCCTTTCGTCAGCGGTACAATCGTTTCAAGCAGAAAAATATCAAACGAAATCGTTGTCACAGCCAGCATTTTGTCTGCGCTGGCAAAATCGATGTGTTCCCCGATCCCCGAGCAGAAGTTCATTAAATTACCGTGCTCAACCATAACGCCTTTAGGCTTGCCTGTAGAACCCGATGTGTAAATGACATAGGCGAGATCGCCAGGTGCAGCCTGTGTCGGAAGATTGGCGTCTTCTAGCGTCTCCATTCGGGAATCATTTACGTCCACTCGGATAATACTACCCCACTGCTTCTCTACCAGAGAATCGTGGGTTAAGACGAGGCGAGTCATACTATTTTCCAAAACGTAAGAGATACGTTCTTCTGGATATTGCGGATCAATCGGAACAAACGCAGCCCCCGCTTTCAAGATCGCCAGTAATCCGACCATCATTTCCACAGAGCGATTCGTCAGAAGGCCCACGCAAGTATCAGCAGTGACGCCATGTTGCTTGATCAAACGAGCTACTTGGTTTGCTCGCTTATTTAATTCCGCATAGGTGACTCTCACATCTCCGCATGTTACTGCTAACGCGTTCGGCTGTGTTGCCGCTACTTCTTCAAAGAGCTGAACGACTGTTTTTTCACGAGAGTATTCCAAACTCGTGTCATTCCATTGCTCTATCAGCAGCAAGCGTTCTTCTGCTGCCAGCATGGACATCTTGCCGATCAACTGTTCAGGATCTTCCACCATCTGCTCCAGAATCTTCTGGAAGTGTGTGGACATCGACGTGATCGTCTCTTTGCTGAACAGCTTGTTGCTGTATTCGATATCGACAATCAGGCGCTGTTCTCGCTCAATGATGTCAAAGGTCAGATCAAACTGGGCAGAACGCTGTTCAAATGGATACGGAGAGAGAGTCAGCCCATTTGCACTCATGCTTCCCTTCGCATCGCCGGTATTTTGCAAAATGAACATCACATCAAACAACGGGTTGCGCGCCGTATCTTTTGGCAGCGTCAGACGATCCACCAGCATTTCGAACGAATAATCGGCATGAGAGAGCGCCGCCAGGGCCCGTTTTTTTACTTCCTGAAGGAAATCTGCCACGGTGCGATCGCTTCGCGGGAAGTTTCTCATCGCCAGCGTGTTCAGAAAGACACCAACGATATTTTCCAGGTCTGCATGATGACGGCCAGCCACTGGCGATCCAATGATAATGTCTTCTTCGCCAGCGTATTTCGACATCATAATGGTGAGCGCTCCCAGTAGCGTCATGTACAAGGTTGAACCATTGTTTTTTGCCAGTGCCAGTATCTTCTCTGTCATCTCTTGTGGAATCTCAAAGGTCAGGACATCTCCCTCAAAGCTCTGGACGGACGGTCGAGGGTAGTCCGTAGGCAGATTAAGCACAGGAAGTTCTCCATCCAGCTCTTTTAGCCAGAACTTCTCCTGAGTGGCCAATACCCCATTGCCCAGCTGCTCTGTTTGCCACACGCTGTAGTCTTTATATTGAATCCGCAGCTCAGGCAACTCGAGTCCCTGATACAACTGGAAGAACTCGCGGATCAAAATGTTGATGGATACTCCATCGGAGATAATGTGATGCATGTCGAACAGCAACAAGTGTTTGTTGACATCAATACGAATGAGCATACCGCGAACAAGCGGAGCTTTTGACAAGTCAAATGGTCGAATGAATTGTTCGACTGTTCTCTTGGCCTCATTTTCGTCGACTTCACAATACGCCAACGTAAAATCTACGCTCGTTTGAATGGCTTGCATCAAAACTCCATCCACGATGGAAAATGAGGTGCGCAACGACTCATGACGCTGCACCAGCGTGACAAATGCACGTTCGAATGCCTCTCTGTCCAGCTCGCCTTCCAGCATCATAACTGTAGGGATGTTGTAGGCAACTGCCCCTTCCTGCATTTGTTCCAGTACATAAATTCTCTGCTGAGACGAGGTCGCGGGATAAGCTTCCCGATACTCTGCTACAGGAATTGCTGACACAGCTGTTTCTTCATTCGGAGCCATCAACACAGCCAATTGACGGATTGTCGGAGTCTGAAACAGGTCGGTGATTGTCATCTCTTTGTGTAACTGCTTGGTGACACGGGAAACGATACCGATTGCCAAAAGCGAATCGCCACCCAGCCTGAAAAAATCGTCGTCGATGCTCAATTCGGAGTAACCCAGCACATCGGACCAAATCTGACCCAAGGCTTGCTCCAACACAGTGTAGTGATCGCCTTCCTCCCTACCAGACAAAACAACACGGTTTTGCAAGGTCGCTGTGGAAGGTACTTCGCGTTCTTTATGAGATTTCACGCTTGCAAAGATCGAGTCTCCGAGCTTTACTTTCAAAGACGGTGCCCATTCCTTCAGCACTTGCAAATCAAATTGTCCAATGATCAGATGCTCAGTTTGGCAAGACAGCGATGCATCAAAGGCCTGTATCGCCCCATCCATTGGCATGTATCCGATAAAACCAGGACCTGTTATCCCTTCAAACGCATACCAGTTCAAAGCGATCGTTGGTTTTCCCGTTCGATTGCGTGCTGCACTATAGGCATCCAAGAAGCAGTTGGACGAGACGTAGTCACTGCCAGTCGCTCCACCCCAAATCGAAGCAAGTGATGAGAAGATCACAAAGAAATCCAAATGCTCCGGTTCAGCTATCTGATCGAGTATGACTGTGCCCGCCATCTTCGCTTTCAAGCCATTTTGAAAATGGGAAAACAACTTCGTCTGAATCGTCTCGAAGGTGATATGCGCCGCTGATTGGATAATGCCGTTGATCGGTCCGTAACGGGCACGAACTTGCTCAGAAATATTCTCCATCTGCTGACGGTCGGACACGTCAGCCGCGTAGCAGACTACCTGCGCCCCCATTTCCTCTAGCTCAATCAGCGCTTTTAGCTTTCGTGCCTCAGCAGCACTGCAGTCTGGTTGCTGTAAACGCTCTTTCCACTCGTGGTTAGGTGGAAGTGGAGAACGATTAATCAGCACGAGCGTCACATTTTTTTGTGCTGCCAGATGCTTACTAAATGCCAGTCCAAGTTTCCCTGTACCTCCGGCTATCAAGTAAACGCCGTTTTCACGTATCTCTACAGGCCGCTTCGGAATTTGATCGATGTCGCAGCGATTCATTTCTGGTACGATGCGATTTCCTCTATAGGCCACCAATGTGTCATCCCGATTGCAGCGAATTTCCGCTAGAAGCTGACCAGCCAACTGCGATGTTGAACGCCCCTCTGTTGCGAGATCCAGGCTAAAGCACTGCAGTTTTGGATTTTCCTGCGAGATAACCTTTGCTAGACCGAACAAGGGAGCTTTTTCTGGAAAAACAGGGCCGGTGTCATCTACTGCTTGTGCGTAGTTCGAAACGATCCGTAAATCTAGCACCTGCTTCAGATCCAGCTCAAGCAACGCTTGTGTTAAATGAAACAGACTGTAAACGCCCAGATCTTGCGCTGACTCCAGAGCTTCAAGCTCTCCGAGACCAATTGGCTGCTGGGCGCCCGAGGTCAAGCTCCATAAGTGGATAATCCCAGTCAGCTTTTCCTTTTTGTCCCCGAGTCTCTCAAACACACGTCGCAGATCTGCCGGCTGACTGGGATCTAGGATAAACTCGTGGGAAGAGACGGAGGCAAAAGCCTCACCACTGCGAAGTTTAAACACTTCATGCCCTTCCGATGACATCGCGTCAGCAAGAGTTTCTCCCACACCGCCTTCATCTTGAAACACCATCCAGATCCCTGGACGCTGAGACTGATGAGCGGTTCTTAGCTCTTTTGTTTGCCAATTGATCTGGTAGAGCCACTCTCGATACTCTTGTGGCGTATACGCAGAGTGTCCGACCAATAACGCTGAATCAGACAGATCACCCAGCGCTGTTGACGATGGATAAATGGCAACCGATTGATAGTTCGTATCCCGCAGCGCCTTTTCCCAACGTGAGGCATCCATCAGTCTAGCTTGCTGTCGCAGATCAGTGTCTTCGTGCTGCCACCAGTCTGCGGCAAGCCCCCCGATCACATTTGCCGTTGAACGATTTTTCACGAGCTCAATCGCAAACAGCACGCCCTGCTCTGCAAGTAACTGATGCAAAATCGATAAGGATGCTCGAACATCCTTCGTCCTGTGTATTGCATTATTAGCGATAATCACATCGTATGCGTGTAGATCGAATCCTTGTTCGGCTGGGGCCTTCTCCATGTTGAACAGGCGGAACTCCACAAATGGATACACTTCTTTGCACTCTTTTTCTGTCTCATCGAGAGTCCCTTGGACACAATCCGTAAACAGATAAGTAACTGCTTGATTTTCAATCTTTGGCAGCAAGAGGCGTGTAAATCTGCTTGAACCGCCTCCAAGCTCCAGAATTCGAACAGGTCGACTAAACGATTGGATGTATTGGGCAATTGTTTCCACTGCCATAAGTCCAGAAGGGTTTCCAAGAGTAATACGATCCGCATACGACTTGAAAAAGTCAGAAGTAGCGTCGGACGTAAGTACGGTCTGCCCTGTCATGATGGTTGAGTAATGGGCAAAACACGCTTTTAATTGGGTAAACGTCTCGCGCTCATTCGGATAACGATCCAGACAATCCTGATAAAACGTTTCCGCTTCAAGCCCCTCTGCTTGAGCAGCAAGTCGATATGTTCCTTCAACTTGTTCAACAAGGGCCGCTTGAACGACGAGCCCAAGCATGAGTTGGAAGAGATGTTCATTACTTCCATCTTTTATTACAGCTTCACGCAATTCTTCCACCGTATACGTTTGACTCTGCTTGTGGAAAACGCCCAGTTGCTTGAAGCATTCAAGCGATGACAAGCCAGAATAAAAAGTTTCATCCTCTTCCAAACCTGTTTGCTTTTGGACATTCAACTGATTCAGTAAAGTTTCTCCAAAAGTAAAGAAGGTGGAAGCAATTTTATGAACATCAATAGTTTCGTTGTCATGTGCTGCCACAGATGCTACAGCAGCGGACCGCTCAACTGTGTCGTTTACGGGTTGATCCGATTGCACCCAGTGACGGGTTTTTGCAAAGGAATAGGTTGGCAAAGGCACCTTTTTCCACTTAACTGGACGGTAGTATTCAAACCAATTGATAGGTACCCCTGTCACGTACAGTTTTGCCATTTCTACTGGGTTAGAGCTGTCTATTAGCATGCTGATCGGCAATGAACTTTCCCCACGGGTATTCAGTACCCCGTAGAACACCTGATTCCCATCAACAAGCGGAGCACCGTCCCCCATCCGTTCTCCCGCGCACAGGCGATGGATCTTCTGCAAAAAGTCTTCTTTGCTGTTGATAATGAAGGCAAGGCGATACCGATAGTGTCCGCGCCCAGTATTGGCAGTAGCGCACATATCAAGAAGGGAATGCTCAGAAGACGCTGCTAAAAATGCTTGATATTTCTCGAGCAAATCCCATAGCGACTCACTTGTCTTCGCAGATAACGTCAATAGGTAATTGCCAGATTCTGAAACTGCTGTTGCCTCGCGCTTAAGCGGCTCTTCCAATATGACGTGGGCGTTTGTCCCGCTCAGGCCGAATGCGCTTACTCCGGCTCTCCTCACAGGTTGGTCAGCCTCAACATCCCAAGCCTTTAGCACATCATTTACATAAACAGGCGAATCAATAAAAGGAATTAAAGTATTCGGCCGTTTCACATGCAGCGTCGGCGGAATCTGACGATGCTTCATCATCAAAGCCGTCTTAATGATCCCAGCTACACCGGATGCCGCTATCGTATGCCCGATATTGGTTTTGACCGAGCCTATTGCGCAAAATTGCTTACGTTTTGAAACTTTCTGAAAGGCATGCATGATCCCCTCAATCTCGACAGGGTCGCCTAATCTTGTCCCGGTCCCATGTGCCTCAATGTAGGAGATGCTCTCCGGATTGATTCGCGCCCGTTCCCACGTTGTTCGCAACAAAGCAGACTGCGAAATCGCATTGGGCGCTGTAATACTGGTAGAACGGCCATCACAATTGACCGCTGTGCTTTTGATCACGGCATGGATATAGTCGTTGTCCTTGACTGCTTGATCGTATGACTTCAAAAGAACAGCGCCTAGACCTTCTCCCCATACTGTTCCATCAGCAAAGTCATCAAATGCTTTGGTTTTTCGTTCTACAGAAACGATGCCAAAGTCATTATCTTGTTGAATCGGAAACAGGGAAAGGTTAACTCCACCTACGAGAGCCATTCGACAATCGTTATTTCCAATGGCCTGACATGCTTGGTGCAGAGCGACCAAGGAGGAAGAGCAAGATGTATTAATCAGTTGGCTCGGACCTGACAGATTCAGCAAATAGGAAATTCGTGAAGCGATAATTGCTGCAACGTTGCCAGCCAGCGAGGACGAATCCACGTTCTTCAGCACACGCTGGTATTGTGATTCATTGTCACAATATCCCAGAAATATGCCTGTAGGAGAACCGCTGATCATCTTCTCGCTATACCCGGCATGTTCAAATGTTTCCCATGCCAACTCGAGAAACATCCGCTGATACGGATCCATGGTTCGAGCCTCTGCAGGTGATATCTCGAAAAACGCATGATCAAATAAATCCACGTGATCGAGATAACCCATCCGCTCATACGTAAAATCTGTGTCGTTAAAAAATTCTCTCGCTACCCTCTCGACATCTGGACGCCTTGCAGCAGGGATATCACTGATTGAATCGTGCCCCTGTTGTAAATTGTTCCAGTATTCTTCGAGGCTGCTGGCTCCGGGAAACCGACAAGCCATACCGATGATCGCGATATCTTGGCGAGTGTTTACGTTGGCTGAGGACAGTTCTTTCAGCAAAGGAAGTGCTTCCTTTTCTTGCAGTCGATGAGCAGCCACTTGCTCCAAGATGTATTTTTTTAGCAAACTCATCCTATTTCCCCTTCCTTTTGTCGATCAGTTCGGCACCCTTGTCTACGGAGAGAACTCCCTCCTTGACCTCCCTCAGTAATTCCAGAAGGGATTCATCATCATCGCTTTCTTCCATAGATGCAAACTGATCCTGTTTTCTTTGTTCGAGAAAATCTACAAACATGGCAATCGTATAGTAGGAAAACAAATGTGCGACGCTAATCTCGCTATCCACTTGTTTTACAATTTGCGCATGCATTTTGAGCAACAGCAGGGAATTCCCTCCCAGCTGGAAAAAGCTGTCGTGTACCCCCACTTTTTCGATTCCCAAGATTTCTTTCCAGATGGTAACCAGCTGTGCTTCCTTCTCATTTCGTGGGGCTACATATTCAGCATCGGACGCCTGTTGCTCATCCACTTCAGGCAGTTGCTTGCGATTGATCTTGCCCCCTGCTGTCAAAGGCATTTTTTCAATGCTGACAAAAAAGGAAGGGATCATGTGATCAGGAAGCCGTTCGCTGAGATAACCACGCAAGTCACTTGCGGTCAATTCCTGAGAATTTGATACGTAGTAAGCGCACAATCGAGCCTTCTCTTCTTGAAATAGCACGGCACACTCTTTTACTAGCGGATGGGACAATAGCACCTCATCAATCTCGCCCAGCTCAATTCGGTGCCCGCGTACTTTTACTTGATGATCGATGCGTCCGCAGAACTTGATATTGCCATTCGGCAGATAACGCCCAAGGTCGCCTGTCCGGTAAAGCTTTTGATAACCAATTTCCGGATAAGGATTGTCAACAAAGCTGGCAGCTGTTTTCTCAGGATCGTGCAAGTATCCGTGCCCCAAGCACAAGCCCGTTATATAAATCTCCCCTTGTTGTCCATCCGGAACTAGTTTGCGATTTGAATCCAGCAGCAGAATTTTCGTATTGGCTATCGGCTTTCCGATCGGTATCGGTCCCTGATGGGTATGGTCGATCTCAAAGTAGATGACACCAATAGACGTCTCCGTCGGACCGTACAGATTCGTGATACGTACGTGGGGAAACCGCTGAAGAAACAGATACACGGTGTGAGCCGTAATTTCCTCTCCCCCCAAGATCAGGTGACGAATCGAAGAAAGTGAATCGTGTATGTCCTGCCGTGTTTCCATTTGATCCACCAGCAGGTTGAAGACCGACGGCACAAAGTCCGTGATCGTAATCTGATAAGTTGAAATGGCGTGCAACACTTGATCGAGTGTCATCTCAAATTCAGGAATCGGCAATACCGTACGGCCCCCATGCAAGAGCGGCCAGAAAAGTTGCCAGACCGAACTGTCGTAGTGATGGGGAGTCGTCTGGAAAATGGCATCCTGCTCCGAACAACCGTAATGTTCATCCATCCAGCGAAACCGATTGAAAATACCGATATGAGGAATGACAGCTCCTTTTGGTTTGCCGGTGGAACCAGATGTATAGATCACATAAATCGGATCGTCCACATCAACCTGGACATGTAAGTCCCCTTCTTCCCGGATATCATCCGCATCGACGATTACAGCACGTGTCCATTGTACGAATGATGGTTCCTGACGTATTTCTGGTCCGATCAGCGTCACTGGACAATCCAATTCATCCAGTAGCTGCTTTTTCCGTTCGTTCGGACTTTGCACGTCCAACGGGACAAATGCCGCACCTGTTTTCATCACGGCTAGCAGAGAAATGACCAAATTCAAGCTACGATTCATCAAGACCGGAACATAACTTCCTCTTCCAATGCCGCTGTCCTTCAACATGCGTGCAAGGCAATTGGCTTTGCCATTTAGTTGAGCATAGGTAAGGGTTTGGTTACCAAACACAGCTGCTGTTAGATGAGGAGTACGCGCTGCCTGTTCCTCGATCAGTTGATGAATCGGCTTTGGAGCAAAATGAGAAACGTCCGTTTGATTGCGGGTATACAACAGATCAGTCCGCTCTGCTTCTGTCAACATATCGATTGTGTGAACCAACCGCTTGGGATCGGCGACCACTTCACGAAGAATTTGTAGATAATGGCTGATCATGTGTTCGATGACAGCCTCTTGGAACTGCTCGCCCGCATACCGTACGCGACCTGTCATTCCATCTTCTGTTTGCTTCAATGCAAATACCACTTGCAGGGACAGGCCTTCTAAAGCAGCAATATCTTGCATGTTTTCTAGTACGAAAGCTGTATCCAGCAGTGTCATCAGATCGGTGTCGGATAGATCAAGCCATTGCATCATTTGCGAAAACGGATAGTTCTGATGCTCAATTGCCTCTTTGACCAGCTGCTTACCCTCTTTCGCCACATCTGCAAAAGTAGCTTCTTGATGCATCCGTACACGCAGCGGCAGTACCCGATTCCAAGCATTAGGGGGAAGCGGATTCTGAAAGACGGGCGTGAGAATGATCATGTCGTCTGTCTGCTTATACCGATTTAGCATGATTTGAAACGTCGACAGAAGGAACAGGTAGAGCTTCATCGGATGATGATCGCAATGGGCCGCAACGGCAGCGTTCAAATCATCTGGAAATACAAAAGATATTTCTTTTGTCTCCTCCCCATCGCCTTTTTTCTCCGTCCCTTCGGTTGGAAGGAGGGAGAGCGTCCACTCCCCCTGTAACTTCTCGTGCCAGTAGTGCTCCTCCCGGCTAAATTTTCGACTGGTTAGCAGAATGTTTTGCGAAATAGTAGTCTCCATATGCCCTCCCCCTCTTACTCACCGCTTGCTCTAAAATTCAAAATCCCAATCGACGCCCTGTGCTTGAATAAGGGCTACCTCACGGGTCAATTCAAAGTCATGCAGGAGGCGCTGGGGATCTTCCATCACCTGCTGCAACAAGCTCTTGAAGTCATTCACAAACTGTTCCATCGTTTCTCTTCTAAACAGGTCGCTGCGGTAATCTAGCTTACATGTAAGTCTGTCGAAAACAGGGTAAGCCGACAGATGAAGGTCAAGCTTAGCCGTGTTGTTTTGCAGTGGATAGTTTTTGACGATCATGTCCTCAAGCTCCAGTTCCCCTTCCGGATTGTCCATGTTTTGCAGGACGAAGATCGTATCAAAAAGGGGCTGACGACCTGTATTTGGCTCAAGACCAAGAGTCTGGACAAATAGATCAATCGGGTAATCCGCTTGTTCAAAAGAGGCTAGCGTATGCTCTCGGACCTCCGCAAGAAACTCGCGATACGTTTTCTCGCCTTTTGGATAAGTGCGTAGGGGAATGGTGTTGATAAACATCCCTATTACTTCATCAAACTCTGCAAAATTACGCCCAGCTACTGGAGTTCCGACAACGACATCCTCTTGGCCGCTGTATTTGGCAAGCAACATGTTGTAAACCGACAACAGCACCATGTAAAGTGTCGCATGTTCCTTTGTTGCCAGGTCCTGCAACCGTTGCTGCTCCTCTACCGATATCTCGAACTCAATCGTCTCACCAGGAAACGTAAGAGATTCTGGCCTTTCGTAATCAGTCGGAATCGATAGAAGTGGAGCCGGGCTGGTAAACAAGTCTGCCCAATAGTCAGCTTGTAGCTCGCCTGACTCAAGTGCAGCTTCCTGCCAAACAGCAAACTCTTTTTGCTGAACTTCCAATGGAGGAAGTGTCACGCCTGCATAGAGACGAACGAAGTCCTCTACGAGAATATCCATGGATACACCGTCTGAAACGATATGGTGCATGTCGAACAACAAGAGATGCTTTTCCGGTGCAATCCTGATTAGCCCTGCACGCAGCAAGGGCGCTTGACGCAAGTCGAATGGCCGTACAAATGTTGCTAGGCTGGCATCCAACTGCTCTGCACTTGCTTCGCTCACTTCCAAACGGAACACTAGCGAATCATGTACAATTTGAACCACTTGCCCATCTATATAATCAAACGAGGTACGAAGAGATTCATGGCGGTCAACCAATCCTTGAAAAGCATGTTCTACCTTCTCACGGCTCAAATCACCCTCGATGAAACGGGCAGCCGTAATGTGAAGACTTGTGTCAGCTGGATTCAACTGCTGAAGAATAAAGAACTTGCGCTGGGCAGCCGTAACAGGATAGTACGATCTGGTTTCGACTAGGAATCGTGTTTTCATAATCGTCTTATCTGCTCCATCAATCACCTTGCCAAGCTCCTGAATAGTTGGGTGATTAAACATGGTTCGCAGTGGAAGGTGTACGCCAAACTGCTGTGCAACCTGCGTAGCCACGGCGTTGATTTTTAACGAGTGTCCCCCTAGAGCGAAGAAATTGTCCCGAGCGCTGATTGTGTTTGGATCGAGCTGTAACACATGCGCCCAGATGTGGGTGAGAGCTTTCTGGGTCTCGGTTGTAGCTGACACAAAAATAGATGTGTCTACCCGATCCTGTATGCCAGGCTTCGGTAAAGCCCCTCTGTCCACTTTTCCATTAGGGGTAAGTGGCAATACGTTTTGTTTTACATAGTGCATCGGCACCATGTATTCCGGAAGCACAGTAAACAAATAATCACGCACATCTCGGGCAGAAAATTCCTCCAACGGAACGACATAGGCACATAAGTACTTTGCACCCGTTTCCTCTGAAAGCGCCAAGACGACTGCATCCTTGACGGCAGGATGTCTGCGCATAACCTGTTCAATCTCACTCAATTCGATTCGGTAACCTCGAATCTTGACTTGATTGTCCATTCTTCCGAAGTACTCAATATATCCGTCCTCCGTGATCCGGCCTACATCACCCGTTCGGTAGAGGACTTGATAGTCAGGGTCTTCTACCCAGCTGGCATACGGATTTGCTACGAAAACCTTTTGCGTCCGTTCCTCATCTTTGTAGTAGCCGTACCCAACTCCCGGACCGGCCACACCTATTTCTCCTTTTACGCCTCTCGGGCAGATACACTGATTTTGATCGAGTATGTAAATATGAGTGTTCTGGATCGGGATGCCAATGGGAACGACAATCTGCTGATCGCTGGGCATTTCACGGATAATGTGGTGAGTAATATCATCGGATGCTTCCGTTGGCCCGTACATATTCACCAATGGGATTTCCGAATAGCAGGTAAACCAGCGCCGCACCAGAGGAGCAGGCAACTCTTCTCCCGTCACTGCCATCCACCGCAGATCTGGGAAGCTGCGTTCTGATTCGGGCCATTCTTGAACGAGATCAAGCAGCACGGAGAGCAGAGATGGTACCACTTCCGCTACCGTGACGCGATTGGATCGCAGTACGTTATGAAGGGCCTGCGTATCCATAACCGTCTCTGTATCGACCACTTGCACAGAGCCACCCACCAGTAATACAGCCAGATACTGCCAAACAGAAATATCAAAGCAAAGAGAAGCTGTTTGCGCGACAAGATCATCCTCGCAGAGGGATAGATCGTTGATTTTCGCAAAAATGTGGTTAATCATTCCACGATGGTGCACCATAACGCCTTTCGGTTGTCCAGTCGTGCCAGATGTGAAGATGATGTAAGCCAAGTCTGTTCCCGCACTCTCCCGATCGATGTCCTCTCCCGAAAGTGACTCAACTGATTGATCGGATTGACCAAAGACATAGAGATACTTCAGCTCAGGTGAGGATGCTTGAATCGACTCCAGTCCATCTAGCAAGTCGGGCTGAGTTATTATCCCTGCAATCTCACTCTTCTGCACGATGTACAAGATCCGATGCTGCGGATAGTCTGGATCAATCGGTATGTAGGCTCCCCCCGCCTTGAACACAGCAAGAATCGCAATAAGCGTATCCACGTTACGCTTCATATAGATACCGATCTTCGTGCCAGGTCGTAATCCTTGCTTGATAAAGTGGCGCGCGAGTCGATTGGATCGTTCGTTTAATTCTTGAAAGGTTAAGGTTGTTTTTCCGTCTGTCACCGCTTTGCGATGAGGAGTCTTTTTTACTTGCTCCTCAAAGAGGCGATCAAAGCTATGATCGCGCGGAAAATCAACCCTGTTGTCGTTGAATGAAAGCACTAACTCGCGAACCTCTTCCTCAGATAAGCACGCTATCTCAGCGATCTTCTGATTCGGTTGCGTTACGATAACCTGATAGATACGGACCAAATGCTCCATCATCCGTTCCATCATAGGTAGTTGGTATCTTTGCCCCACGTAACGCACGAGTAATTCGAGCGAGTTTCCCTTTTTAAAAAAGAGGAACTGCAACTCGCTCGAAACCTGTTCCAGGCTGTCCTGATCATGAAGGACGTCCAATAAGCAAGTCGCCTCAAAGAACGGTGTGCTGTTCCCCTGCTGCGGTACTTGCAGTTCCTCGATCACCCGCAAGATTGGGTAGTTCTGATGTTCCACAGCGGCATTTAAGGTCTGCCGAACTTCTTGTAGCAGCTCCTTGATGCTCCATTCCGGGAGTACCTGATGGCGCAAGGGCAATAGGTTGTTCAAAAACTCACCCGGCTCTGTTTGACGAAAGATGGCCGTTCCAACGCATATGTCCTGATGTCCCGTATATTTGGACAACAAGATGCCAAATCCACTCAGCAAAGCCATGAACAGACGCTGATCCGAGCCATTGCTCAAATGAATCAGTGCCTTGCTCAGCTCGTCCGGAAACACGATGGTCAACTCACGAAGTTCAGACTGACGCTGAAACGAGGCCCGAGAGTCTGTTGGAAGGTCGAGTGAATGAAATTCTCGAGAGAGGTTCTCCATCCAATAGTCTTTTTCGCGATCAAACTGCCCACTGGCCAGCAAGATGTTTTGTGCAGTTATCGTTGTCAAGCCAATCCCTCTTTTCTGTCCGTCATGTATTTCTTAAAAAGCAAAGTCATCGTCGTCCACTTGTCCCTGCGCTACTTGTACTACTCCATGACCGATCTGAAGTTGTCCGATGGTTCGGTTCGGGTGGGTTACCATTTGCTCCAGAAGAATGACAAAGTCTTGGGCCATCTTCTCGATTGTTCTTCTGTGATACAAGTTCGTGTTATATTGCCAATGCATGCATATGTGATCCTCAGCCTTAACCACTTCCAAAGCCAAATCGAGCATGGCAGCTTTGCGTCTGAACTCGTACGGAGCAAACTCGATTTGATCGAGACGGACCTTTTGCTGCTCTGCTGCATGATGCAGGGTCAGCATGGCGTCAAACAACGGGTTTCTTGCTGGATCGCGAGTCAATTGAATCTGGCTTACGAGTTGATCGAATGGATAGTCTCCATGCTCAAAACCGCTTAGCACGTTTTGCCGTACCTGCCCGATATACTCTTGGACGGTCAATTCTTTCTTCGGCCAATTTCGCAAGGCCAAGGTGTTAACAAACATTCCTACAACAGGGGCAAACTCCGCACGTTGTCTACCATCCATGTCGCAGCCGATGACGATGTCTTCCTGATTACTGTATTTGGATAACAAAGCAGAATAGACGGCCAAAAGAAGCATGTACAGCGTCGTAGAACTCTGACGGGTGAACGAGTCAAGTTTTTCCAACCACTCTCCAGACAGCTCTGTCAACAACTCGTCGCCATCAAATGTCATGGTTTGGGGGCGAGGAAAATCTGTCGGGATTGTCAACGGTTGCGGCTGCTCGGAAAATGCATCCAGCCAGTAGGCTTCATGCTCGGCCCAGCCGATCTCGGAAGATTGTTCCGCTTGCCACCAAACGAATTCCTTGGCCTGGACCGACAATTCTGGCAACACCTGTCCTTGGTAAAGGTTACAAAACTCCTCAAGCAAGATGGACTTCGATATGCCATCTGAAATGATATGGTGCATGTCGAAAATCAACAGATGCTCCTCTGATGAAAGCTCAATGAAACCGATACGAAGTAAAGGAGCTTGCTTTAAATCGAATGGCCGGAAAAAGCCTTCGATTGCCTTTTCCACAGCTTCTTCATCTGCTTTCCATGTCTCGATCTGCACAGACAGGTCACTGTGTACTTTTTGTTTCACCTGACCTTCAATCAAATGAAACGAGGTGCGCAACGCCTCATGTCGTGCGACGAGTTTATCCGCAACGTCTTGAAGACGCCCTGTATCAAGAGAACCGTTGATCTGCATAACTCCCGGTGTATGATAGCTGGTAGCATCTTCTTCCAACTGCCACAGCAGGTAAAGCCGCTCTTGTGCTCGCGTAACAGGGTAATATTCCTGATCTGAGAGCAAAACGATCGGTTTTTGCTCCATCTCTTGGAGACTGCCTGTGAGTCTTGTCGCCAAACCTCGAATCGTCGGCGCATCAAACAGGTCGCGCATGGAAAGCTTCACTTGAAAGTCACTTTCAATCCGAGATAAAAGCTGAATGGCTTTCAGCGAATGTCCTCCCTGTCCGACAAAGTGATCAAGTACACCAGGGGATGGAATCTGTAAAACATCCGACCACAACTCAGCCAGCTTTTGTTCAATAGGATTTGCCGGAGGCACGTAATCACTACTGACGCCGGGCTTTACAGCAGGTAAAGCTTTGCGATCGATCTTTCCATGCGGGGTAAGCGGCATCTCGGGCAGTTCCATAAAGTAACTCGGGATCATATATCCGGGGAGCCACTCTAGCAGGTGCGCACGAAGCCCATCTGACTGAACGCCACCCTTTTGCCCTACATAGTAGCAAGCCAGTTCGGTCATGCCCATTTGATCAGTTATAGCCAATACAGCTACCTGATTCACAGCTGGATGCTGAAGGACGGCGCGTTCCACTTCTTTCAGTTCCACACGATAGCCGCGCACTTGAACCTGATCGTCCATCCGCCCTAGATATTCAAATACGCCCGTTTCGCTGAGTAATCCGACATCTCCCGTACGGTAAAGGCGCTCGCCGGTAATGGGATGATTGGTAAAAGCTTTCTCGGTCAGCTCAGGCTTGCCCAAATATCCGTCGGTGATGCCAATTCCTCCGATGCAAATCTCGCCCTTGACATCTGGGGGACAAATTTCCCCCGTCTGTCCAAGGATGAACATATGAGTATTGGCAATGGGAACACCAATAGGAATTCTGAGTGTTTCTTCAGCAGGCTGCTCTGTGCAAAGATAGACAGAAGCGTATATCGCTGATTCGGTCATCCCGTAAATATTGGCGATTCGTGCAGTACGGAACAGTCGATTCCATTCGCGAACCAGGTTAGCTGTCAGTGCTTCTCCTCCATTAAATACCCACTTCAAATGGGGCAACGGGTCTGGTTCATTACGAGAATGCACATGAGCCAGAAACACATTCATCATCGCTGGAACGAACTGGGTGACTGTAATACGCTGCTCTCGCAGCCAGTCATACAACGCTCCCGGATCTTTGCCGTCTTCCTCTTTCAAAATAGACAGCTTTGATCCAACCATCAGCGGCCAAAACAATTCCCACACCGAGTCTGTAAAAGAAATCGAGGTTTTTTGGGCAACAACGTCTGTCTCGCTTAGTGGAAAAGTCTCCTCTAGCCAAAACAACGTATTCAGGACCTGTTTGTGCGTAATCATGACGCCCTTTGGTGCACCGGTCGAACCAGATGTGTAGATGACGTAAGCAACATCATCCTCTGAACCTGCCGAAGCTACCGCCTCATCCTTTTGACCGCGAATGTCTGACGCTGTATAGACCTTGTATCCTTCGTGCTGGAAGGAAGTCTCGTCCAAACAAATGATCGTTTCGATGCTGTCAGGTAGATCCGGTATGATTTCATCCAGATAAATGGATTCTGTTACAAGCACCTTGCAGCGACTATCCTGCAAAAGATACCGAATTCTAGCTCGGGGATAATGCGGATCAACCGGGACGTATCCCCCACCTGCTTGGAGGATTGCAAGAACTGCCGCTACCATACGGGAGCTCCGGTCTGCGAGAATTCCTACGAGTTGCGAAGGAACTACACCCGCATCTTTTAGGATACGGGCTAGCTGGTTTGCTTCCGCGTGTAGTTCTGCGTATGTTCTTTCTCGATCCACCTCTACCACAGCGACTCTATCAGGCGTTTTTCCCGCTTGCCGGGCGAACAGTTCAGCGATTGTTACTTTGTTGCGATACGGTTTGTCTGTCTGATTGACTCGGGTTAACAAGTTCGCTTCATCATCAGTGAGCAGGTTAAACTCGTTCAGATCCAGATCGAGATGCATACGTCCATTCATTGCGATTCTTCCCCTTTTTAGGTGGTGGTGAAAAAATCCCGCAAACGGTTAATTCCCTCGTTATACTTGGCGGCAGAGTATGAGAGGCGCAGTGTGTTCGGGATGCCAAAGTCAGAACCCGGTACGGTTGCCACATGTGTAGCTTCGAAAATTTGCGTAGCCAACTCAAGAGAGGTACTGATGCCTTTTCTCTTCATAAATGCTTCGCAATCAAGCGTGAAGTAGAAGCTGCCTCTCGCTGGCAGAGCACGGACATCCTCTACATTTTGGAAAGCATCGATCGTGTAGTCCCGACGACCTTTGTACAGTTGGACCAAATGATCAACCTCATGCTGGTAATCAAGCGCAGCCATTGCTCCGAACTGTACAACCGGGTCAGCTGTGAGCAGTGTATGGTGCTGAATGACCGTCAGTGGCTGCACCAGCTCATCCGGTACGATCGCATATCCGACACGTCTGCTATACATCCGATACGCTTTGGAGAACGCATCCGTTGTGATGAACGTAGACTTGGTATTTTTCAGCTGCATCACGGATTCGCACTCGTCATCGAAATAGGTATTCGCATAAATTTCGTCATTGATGATAGCCGCACGACCGTCTACGATGCTGTCGATTGTATACAATTCGTCTTTTGTAAGAATATTTCCCAACGGGTTTCCTGGCGTGTTGATCACGACCACTTTCGTCTTGTCTGTAAAATTCTCTTTAAACGACTCCACATCTAGTCTCAATGTATCCATATCAATTTTGTAGTAACGAACTTTCGCACCGACTAAGAGCGCGCAGAAATGGTAGAGCGAGTAGTACGGAAGTGGCAACAACACTTCATCGCCCTCTTTAAGCAGGAGGTAGAACAGGTTACGGAAGAGTGTGCTGGTACCGACACTGATCACGAAATTCTCCGGTTTGATTGACACATCGTATTTTGTTTTATAGTGGGTCGCGAGCTTATCTTTCAGCTCTGGCAGCCCACCTGGATATACGAGCGAATATTTTTCAAAGCTGTCCAATGCCTGTTGCATGGAATTGATAATTTCGGGATGCAGCGGCATTTCTGACTTCCCAAGAGTCATGCGGATTGCTTCTCCACCATTTCTCTCAAGCTCATTTGCCATCTGGTCCAGTACAAACATCAAAAAGCGTTCATCGTGAAAATTAATAGAGGATCTGATTTCCATATTTTCCTACCCCTTTTACTTTATTTTGGATTTATCTGCTAACATTTTTAGGATTTTCACATAGCGATCCGAAAGCGATTCAACATATGCCGTCTGAAGCATAGAGGGATCATAGGTAAAAACGACATGGATACCTTCCGAAGTTTCTGCTACCTGAAGAACTAACGGACTTCCGGCCATTTCTGGCTCAACCGAACGTTTGACTTCACGTTTCCAAGCAGCTGACTGAGCTTTGAACGGAATCGTCTGGTTGACAAAAAGTGTCGGCCATTCCATGTGTGTCGTCGCTTGCCAGTGCTCTGACGGATACAACGCGAGCGTTTGCATCTGGGCACGGACTTGCTTCGTTTGATCCAATAATTGTGAAAACGAACTGATCGTCTGCATATCGATGGTGAGCGGTACGATGTTGTCAAAGTTGCCTAGCGTTCGTTCCAGCACATCTTGCGTCCGATTCGTCGTCACTACCCCAAGAGTCAAACTCGGCAATTGGGTGACCTGTCGAAGTAACAACAGATAGGAGGCAAGCAAGATATCTCCCATCTCCTGATTGGAATGAGTAGCTACATGCAGCAAATCAGCGTGATCTATCGGGTCGATATATTGCTCGACATGTCGCGTCGCTACCCCACCCGCACCAAATGGTTGAGCAGAATGTGGATTTGCTACTGTCAACCACTCGTGACGCTGGGCCTCGAGATGTCCGTAATAAAGCATTTTTTTCTGCCAAACAGCGAATGCTTCGTAGCGAGGCTGTTCTTCCACAGCCGGCTCATACCCTTCTGCAATCGCCTGATACAGAGCCTCCCATTCTTCTAGGAGAAGCCCAAGACCTCGCCAATCACTAAAGGAGCTGTGTAGACTTCCAATCAACCGATAGCGATCTTGAGCCAGCTTTATCAGTTCAAAACGTGCCAAACTTCCTGCTTTGTCCTTAAACGGCCTCTTCTGCTCGGCAGCCAATCGTTCTCGCAACCATATCGTTGCCTCTGCCTCGCTTTTATCCTGTAAATCACATAGCGCAAGCGGAATCGGTTCGGAAAAGCCTTGAGGCGACAGCAGAGGGAATCGTCGCACGAGAGCTTGCCATGCTTGCTGCATATACGACAGTTCGATTCTGCTCCGAAGCTCGATGTCAAAGCATCTGACAGCCACAATCCCATCTTCTTGTTCCTGCTTGAGCAAACGTTCCTGAACGAAGGAATAGCTGGGCGTTGTTTCCGAATGAAACTCGCCTAAAATCGGCTTAGGTCTTTCTACAGCTGATTTCCCGTTTGTTAAAAGTAGGTACGGGGCATCTGTCAGTTGCAGATTACTTCCTGCCCGGTCTGCAAAAGAAACGGGTATGCCGCACGCTATCAAGGTGTCGATCCGTTCGGTCAGGTTCGCTACCCAATCCTCGATTTGGTAAACGCCAGAACCATTTTTCATGAGCTCGCGTTGTTCTAGCGAGTTCTCCATCCGAGGCTCAACTAACTGGATGCTACTCTCTCTCGCTTTACCAAGTGTGATGATGCTGGCTTGCGATTGCCGATCCAGATATTTCTCGTGAACACGGTAGCCCATGAACGTAAAGAACGACAGTGCCTTTTCAGCATCTGATGTAAGCAACCGGACAACAGATCGCTGATCGCTGCTTTGCCATTTGTCATGCGTCATGTTCTCGCTCTCTACAAGTTCAATCAAGCCAACCGATTCCAGAAAGAGAAAGGCAACGAGTCTATGATTGAAAAGTACCGCTGGCTTTGGTGCGCTGACCAAATCGTATTTGAAGCCACAATTAACTAACATTTTCAAAAAATGATCAATATTGGAAACAGAAAAACATAGATGGTACGGACCCGTCCCCTTCTCTTCCAACAAACGAACGCAAGGTGACGTTTCATCGACAGGCGCGATTAGCTCGATTGGCACACATCCCGGTTTCATGCACATCGAAAGATACACGTTTTGTTCTGGATCATGCAGGGAATCGCTTGCATCAAATCCGAGAGTACCATACATGATTTGAGCCGGACCTAGTTCTGGAACTGCAACTCCGACATGATGAAGGCAGTTCATCACGCCCTCTTTTTCTGTTTGGTGATGTATGATCTCAACATCATCCAACCGCTGTTTCGGATGCTTCAGAAGCGCTGCGAGTACAAGCAAATAGTTGTCCGCGAAGCCTTCCATTGTCTGCGCTTTAAACAACTGGGTATCGTATTCAAGCACGCACCTGAATTGATCAGCGAGTGGTGTAATATCCAGCTTAAAGTCAAGCTTCGACGTCTTCGATTCATGCGGAACCTCTTCAAATTGCACGTCACCCACTGTAAACTTCACTTCTTGCTCCCGCTGGTTATGGAAGATCAGCATCGTATCAAACAATGGATTTTGCGTTTGCTGGATGCCGGCGGCGCTACGAGCAACGATCTCTTCAAACGGATACTCCTGATGTTCGTAGGCCAGTAACAGACTGCGCTGAACCTCTTGTACAAAATCGGTATACACAAGATCGGCACGAGGACGATTGCGTATCGGAAGGAAGTTGATAAAGACACCGACGATTCGCTCCAAATCGGGATGGTTTCGTCCAGCTACCAGTGAACCGACAACGAAATCTTCCTGAGACGTGTATTTCATCAACAACACGTAATAAGCTGACATCAAAACAGCATGGACAGTCACTTCGTTCTGCTTAGCAAATGCATGCAAATCACCGTACGTAGAATCAGTAAGGAAGAACGTATGGTGATCCCCCTGGAATGTCTTCACAGAAGGACGCGGGTAATCTTGCGGAAAAGACATGAGCGGGACTCGGTCGCTGAAAGTATCCACCCAGTATTTTTCCTGCTGATTCCACTGCTCGCTCCCCCGCTTTTGCCACTGCCAAGCGGCGTAGTCCTTGTACTGAATTGGCAGTGCAGGCAACTCTTCACCCACATACAATCTAGCAAAGTCTTCCATTAACACGTTCAGGGAAATGCCATCCAAAATAATATGATGAGAGTTGAACAGCAGATAATGCTGAGTGGCTGTGACCTCGACTAGGCAAACCTGTAGGAGAGGTGCTTTCGTCAAATCAAAAGATTGCCGGAAGTCTTCCATCAGTTCGTCCAATGTCTTGTCGTCGCTATGAATGGTTTTGATCTCAAATGGCACATTGTCGCTGATGTATTGATACACTTCTCCATCCTGTACCGCAAACGAAGTACGAAATGCTTCATGCCTTTGGATGATTTCCGTAAACACACTTTTCACTCGACTTAGATCCAGATGACCGTTCACCGCGATTACACCGGACATGTTATAACTGGTGCTTTCCCCTTCTATCCCATGCATCACGAAAATTCGTTTCTGTGATGAAGAAGCCCTGTATCTCTCGGCTTTACTTACCTGATCAATCGGCGCGTAGGATATCGGCTGTCTACCCCTGATGCGGTCAGCTAATTGTCGAATGGTCGGGTTCTGGAATACATCCCTGATCGTGATGTCTGTTTTACTCTCTTTTTGCAATCTGGTCACGAGTTGAGCGGCCTTCAGCGAGTGGCCTCCTAGCGAGAAAAAATGATCGTGCACGCTTATCTTTTCAACTGCCAAAAGTTCTCGCCATATTTGTGCCAATTGTTGCTCAAGTTCATCTGCCGGGGCCTCTTGCTTTCCCGTGCGATACTGCGTGTAATCCAGACGTTGCAAGGCAGTCTTGTCTACTTTTCCACTCTGCGTCCGAGGCAACGCATCAAGATGGACAAAAAAGGCAGGTAGCATGTAGTCAGGCAGATAAGTCAGCACTGCTTCTCGCAGAACGTGTTCCTCAATCGGATGCATCGAAACCAGACATGCAACCAAATAAGGATCACGCTTTGACTCCTGAATGGCCACTACCGCTGCTTCCCGGACACCAGGCTGACGGCGCAGGACAGCTTCTATTTCCTCCAACTCAACGCGGTTGCCACGAATCTTGATCTGAAAATCCTTGCGACCAAAATATTGCAGATGCCCTTCATCCGTCCAGCAAGCCAAGTCTCCTGTACGATAAAGCCTGCCATACGGGGTCAGGATATAGGACGCTCTGGTTCTTTCCTCATCAGCGATGTAACCCTCCGTTACTCCCATCCCGCCTACGTACATTTCCCCTATTACCCCTTTGGGCAACAGATGAAAATCTTGGTCTAGAAGAAAGACACGAACGTTGTAACTCGGATGTCCAATCGGAAGCGGGTTTTCAAAAGGCCCTTGTCTCGGTACACAATAACCAGATGCCGAAATACTATTTTCCGTTGGGCCATACAAGTTGTACATCTGCGCTTGAGGTAGCATGGCTGCATGTCGTTCCACTAACGAAGAAGACAACATCTCTCCTGTACACAACACTTTTTGAATCGAATTCATCGAGCCATCAGCACGTGGTCAAGCAAAGCGTGATACATCGTAGGGACGACGAGTATCAAGTTTGCCTGTTGGCTATCGATGGCAGCCGCGAGCTTTTGCGGGGACTTGTTTTCATGTCGCTGCAACAAGCAAAGGGTACCGCCGCTGATCAGCGTGCAGAAAATCTCGACAACCGATGCGTCAAAAGTCAACGTGGCGATCTGCAACGTTCTCGTCTGCTCTCCGAACCCGACAAATTCAATGTGCCACCACAGAGCATTGATTAATTGATCATGCTTTACACGCACACCTTTTGGCGTACCTGTCGAACCAGAAGTAAAAATGGCATACGCAGTACTCGAAGGTGCCGCTTTTCGCTGTGGTGTTTGAGTTAACTCCTGTGCCCAGCATGCTGGTTCATCCAGAAGAAACACCCTTGTTTGCAAGTCAGCGACGAGTTCCAGATAGCTGCCCTCTGTCACAATCAGACTAGGCTGAATCTGGCTTACGATCTGTTCGATTCGCGCTTTCGGCAAGTCTGGATCAAGCGGGACATAGTAACACCCAGTTTTGAGGATAGCCAGCAGTGCAGTAATCATTTCAGGGGAACGATCACACATGATAACTATCGGTCGGCCTGCATCTGTCACCTCCTTTTGCAGAGCCCAAGACAGGCGATTTGCTTGCTCTTGTAACTCCTTGTAGGTCACAGTCTGCTTTCCTTGTACAAGCGCAACTGCATCCGGTGTTTTTTCTGCCACTTGATCAATCAACTCGTGCACGCAGTAGTTACTCGGAACTGGCACGACTTTCATCTGTTCCTCAATCATCTCGTGCCGCTCACGATCACTGAGCAAGGTAAGATCACGAATCTCTTGATCCGGATCAGCGGCAATCTGCTCAAGAAGGCTCAGATAGTGAAGCGCCAGGCTTTCGATTTCCTTCGCTTGAAACTTCCATGCCTGATAGTTAACATGGACTGTCCATTCATCACCTGGTGTTACTTCCAGCACCATTGGATAATCGGTTGTTTCATGTGAAGTGATGTTCTCCAACTCGAAGTCAAGTTCCAATCCGGCCAGCGTCTTGTCGATCGGATAGTTTTGGAAAACGAACAAACTGTGCGCCAAAGGGGTTTGTGCGTCCATCTCTGAGCAGTTTTTCAACTCAACTGCTGGTACGTACAAATGCGGGGCCATCTGGTGCTGTTCTTCCATCATGACACCCAGCAGATCTTTGACTGTTGTCGTTTCTGTCCGATTGACTCGGAGCGGATACGTCTTGATGAAGAGGCCGACGATTTCCTCTACTCCGGTGAGATGGGCAGGGCGTCCGGCGTACGCCACTTCAAAAAGAGCATCCCGCGTATCGCTGTATTTTGCAGCAAAATACCCCATGCAGCTTGCAGCACTGTGCTGATTGTCACACGGTAACGCTTGGATGTTTCCTCCAATGTCTCCGTAAGCGTTTGACTGAGCCGAAGATGATAAGAAGAATACCGCCTCTCTTCGTTACGATCCCGCATATAGGGAAGCGGTGTAGGAGAGCTAATTCCTTGTAAGGAATCTTTCCAATACGATAACGATTGTTCTTTCGATGCTTCTTTGAGAAAACGCAGATACTCCTTGTATTTCGCCTTCTGTTTGATCGCAGGGGACAGCCCCGAGCACAATTGTCCATAGGCTGTAAATATCTCTCTTAGGAGAATGCCGGAACTCCATCCGTCCATGAGAATGTGATGAAATGACCATATGACTTCATAACGATACAACTCCATCCTTACTACTTGAATGCGAATGGTATTGCCCAACTCAAGCGAGAAGGGTGTTTGCTTGTCATGCGATAACAAGACAGACAGTTTTCTTTCCCGCGCTCCAGATGGTAACTCGCACCAATCGAAATAAGGGATCTCCAATGTCTTTTGCTTGAGAATCAGCTGGACAGGGGCTTGAAGCCCCTCCCAGCGAAAAACCGTACGAAGCATTTCATTAGCCTCAAACGCCATCGTAACAGCCTGCGTAAACAACTCCAGCTGAAACTTGCCACGAAGGGTTAGCCGATGCTGTTCGAAATACAAATTGGAATCCTTTTGGAGTCGGTAGTAAAACAGCATGCCTTCCTGCGTTGGACTTAACGGCAAAATGTCAGCTATATTGTTTTTGTCGATCTTGTTCATCACAATTTTTCTCTCCTGACTCCCTTACCGAACAGCTTCACTCGGCAGGTTTTCCACGATCTCCCCATCTGCATCCACGTACGGCAAGCCATTGTGTTTGAACACATGGTCGAGACAATACATCTCTCCCTGCTTGTAGTCCAAAATCATCAGGTCTTCTGAACGAGTTGGAATTAATTCCTTCAACCGCTCTGGAAGATAGTCTGGCCCGACTGCTTGATGCCATTTCAAAACAATTTTTTCAGGGCGCTCAGCTGTCGGATAAAAACCACAAATCTCTAATTTTCCAAAGTCGTGTGAAGTAAGAAGTACCCCTTTTTTCTCCAAGCCACCCAGATTACGTTTGGACTCGGCCACATTCCGGAACGCCTCATCCAGTGGAATGGCATACTGCTCGACTCCCCTGACTGGCATAAACACTGTCAAATAATACGAAATGATTCGATTATCGAGAAACTTGCGTTGCAAGTCGATCAAGGTCTCGACAGAATCGTTTACTCCGCGAATGATGGCAGGCTGTCCGCGAATCTGTACACCAACAGATAGCAGCGCTTGTGTTGCTTGGATCGAAACGTCGCTAATTTCCCCGGGATGGTTGAACTGGGAAATCACACTTACCTGCTTACCGGGTGTCTGTCTAACTTGGTCAAAAAACGCAAGCAGCTCTCCATCAAGAAAGCGAGCCGGATCATAGGCCAAAGCCTTGGTTGCAAAACGTACGAGTCGAATACTCTTCACACTCAATAGAGTGCTAATCAGCTTGATTAAGTCAGAGCTTTTACGGAAGGAAGCTGGATCTCCTCCAGTAAAGAGGACATTATCGATGTACGGATGAGCTTCCAAATACTGCACTGCTCTTTCTGCTTTTTCCATAATATTGGTATATCCAATATCCTCATGGCGGATTTCGTTCACTTTATAGCAGAACTGGCAGTTGGCAATACAAAAGTCGTCGATGTGAAGCAACAATGTCTTTTTGTACTTATGTTGCAGGAATGCTGTTTCATCCTGACGGTACGACTTGTTACCATACGGATCAAAGCGCCCTTTATAGGGTTTCTCTCCCGGTGGCGGAAGCACGATATTGATCATCTGGGTGCGATAAGGCTCTGATTGACTCGCAATCAACTCGGCATAATAGCGAGTCACCTTAAATGGCATGTAAGACTGCTCCAGTAATGCACCACGTTCTTCCTTCTCTGCTTCTGTAAAGCCGACAATTGTTGCGAACTCCTCAAATCCTTTTTTTCCCATTAATACCTTAACACTCAATGTAATCCCTCCCGTTCATTCATAAACACTCGTTATCTTTGCTTTCTCGAACACTCGGTTAACCAAACAGCAAATCCAGTTCTTTTTGTGTCAATTCCACATCTTCGAAATCCGATGGAGTAAATTCCGGGACGTCCTGACTGCAGCAATGATCAATGAGCTGCTCCAATTCACGGAAAAATAACTCGAGTAACTTCTCCATGGTCTCCTCGCGATACTTTCGCAAGCTGTACGTAACAGAAACCTGGAGTTCTCCTTGACGAATGAGAGCAGCCACGTCAAGCAGTGCTGTCAAATGATTACCCACTCCGGCATCAACCGCCAAGTTTCCTCCCATGAGAACCAGATCATCATTCAGTTGATTATCAACGGTTCCCAGATAATTGAATCGAACATGGGACTTTTCCTCTGCCGCGAGCAGATGAGGCTTTAGCCAACCAAACCCAAGCCCACCCATTGGAATCTGACGCAATTTCTCCTTTACTGCTTTTAAGTGATCAGTCCGATTGGATGGATTCGTCTCGAACAGAACAGGATACATGCTGGTAAACCATCCTACTGTTCTGGTTACGTTCTTCGTATGAATAGCAGACTCACGCCCATGCGACTCCATTACCAGCAAGAGACGCTCCCTCTCAAACACATCACATAATGTCCGGGTAAGCGCGGCAACCAAAAGGTCTTGGGGACCCGTGTTGAACATTCGATTGGCCGTTGTCAACAGTCGCGACGTTAACTCGGCTGAAAGTGTGCGTGTAGATGTAGCGCTGTACTCTACCAAGTCTTCGCCAAAATCGTAATCCGTAGGAAGTTTGTCTTCCGGGATGGAAAACATGTCCCAATATGCTCTTTCTTTGATTGCCTGATCCGACTGGTAATAGGCGGAGACTTCCTTTATCCACGCTTGCATCGAATGTGTTTTATCAGGCAAGGCGATCGGCTCATTCCGTTTTAGACTGGCCAAGGCACTGATCAAATCTTCCAGGAGAATCCTCCAGGAGACACCGTCCACAACAAGATGATGAGCCGTCAGAAACAATCGTTGAGGTCGATCGGGACCTAATTCAAATAAACAACCGGTAAACAGCAAGGATTCTTCCAGCTTGAAGCTCACAGCGCAAGCTCCCATCGCCTCAAGCATCCTACTCTCCTGTTCTTCTTGCGGGAAGGAAGAAAGGTCAACACAAGACACTGACACTCGGTTGGTAAGGTGGCGCTCATTGTAAAAGAGCTTCCCTTCTTTTGCAGAGTAATTGAGTCGCAAACAATCGTGATGGTTAACCAGAGCAGATAGACTCGCTTCAAACTCCTCCAGCGTTACTTTTTCTTTGCTTTCAAGGAGCAACGACTGGTTCCAATGATCAGCATTGCGGAACTGTTGTGACAGAAACCAAGAAACGATTGGAGATGACGGCAACTCGCCAGTACACGGCTCTTGTGAGATCTGTTCCACTCCCCAGCTCCAGTCACTTCTCGCTTTTAGTTCTGCAATCGTGTCATAAATCAAGATGTCTCTTACCGGAATCTTGATTCCTCGCTGATGCAATCGATAGGAAACCTGAATCGCCTTGATCGAATCCCCCCCTAGTTGGGAAAACGGGTCATGTAGACCAAATGGTGAACGACCAAGCACGTCCTCATACACTTCAACCAATAGCTTGTCAAACTCGTCACGAGGACTGGTTTCATCCTCCGCACCTTTTCCTTCAATGACAGGTTCGGGAAGCTGTTTTCGATCTACCTTGCCATTTGAGGTCAGCGGAAACTGTTCAAGCGGCACGATTTGCGAAGGAATCATGTAGGCGGGCAATCGACTTGCCAGTTCTTCGCGGAGCTCTTTTTCCCGGAAAGATGGTTCCGTGATCAAATAAGCACAAAGGTACTTACGCCCCCACGTATCCATGCGATCGATCACCACTGCCTCACGCACAGAAGAATGACCAAGTAGCTGCTGTTCAATTTCCCCCAATTCAATGCGGTAACCATGAATCTTCACTTGATAGTCAGCCCGCCCCAGATACTCCATGACTCCATTTGGCAGATAGCGAACCAGATCGCCCGTCTTGTACATCACTTTACCTGGCTGAAACGGATCGGGTAGAAAACGCTCTTGCGTCAATTCCTCGCGGTTAAGATACCCCCGTGCCATACTATCTCCCGAAATGAATAGCTCTCCTGTTGATCCAATCGGGATTGGCTTCCCATATGAATCCAAGATGTAGAGCTGCACGTTACTGATCGGATGTCCAATCGGCACAGATCCCTCGACATCGGTCTCTGGATCGTATTGATAGATCATGCACCCGACTACCGTCTCGGTAGGGCCATACTCATTGAGAATTTCGATTTGTCCGTTCCATTTCGCATGTATCGCCTCAGCCAAACTCACCTTCAAGTCCTCGCCGCCCACAATCACTCTTTTTACCGTAGTAGAAGGCAGATCGATTTCTTGCAGCAAAAACAGATGAGCAGGTGTCAGCTTTACAACATGGGAGCGCCCATCACGAAAGATGCGCGATAGCACAAACTCTGAATCGGAGTTCGGATAGATAACCATCCGATTTCCCTTTACCAGCGGGCAAAAAATGGACGTTACCGTCAAATCAAATGCCAATGAAGAATAAAAAGCAAACGCTTCTTCAGGACAGGAGAGATATCTGTCTTTCGCCCACGAAATATAGTTGACTAACCCTCGATGAGTAACCATGACGCCCTTCGGATTTCCGGTGGAGCCTGATGTATAAATGACATAGGCCAAATCCTCTGGCTGATTAACCGATTCCAGGATTGCCCCATCATTTAGATACAGGGACGAATCACCAAGCTCCAAGATTTCTTTGGACCACGAAATAACGTCTGTTCGCGAGGTGTGACGAAGCAACAGGTCCGCTCCAGAATCCGACAGCAGGTATTCGATGCGCTGAGAAGGGAGTTGAGGATCAATCGGAATGTAAGCCCCGCCAGCTTTTAGCACTGCCAACAGCCCGATGATCATCTCTGGCGAATGATCTGCCAGCAGCGCAACAATAACGCCAGGGCCAATTCCTCGGTTTCGCAACGACTGAGCGAGTCGATTCACTTGATCATGCAATTCCTGAAATGTCAGCATACGTCCCTCTGACTCCAATGCAACTCCCTGTGGCGAGCGTTTTACTTGCTCTTCAAACAACTGGACAACTGTCTTCTCGCTGGGATAAGAAGCAGCTGTATCGTTCCACGTTTTAAGTTGTAGTGCCAACTCTTCGTCAGCAAGGAAGTTCAGATTGGACAGTGGTACTTCTGGATTCGCGATCATTTGATTGAGCAGCCTTACAAGATGATCCGCGATTCGATCAACATCATTTTCCGTGTACTCGGCGATCTTATAATCCATTTCCAGCGTCAATCGTTCATCTGTAGCCCATTCCCTGATAATTACTTGGAGCGAATACAGCTGGTGACCGTTGTAAAACTCCTCATTCGTTACGGAATACCCGCCAATGGTGAAGGGCAGCTGCGTGCTGTAATAATTTACACAAATCTGAAACAGGCTGTCATAGCCATGTTTCTTCAATTCCAATTCTTGAGCCAGCAAATCGTATGGATATTTCTGATGAAAAAAACAGGAAGTCAATTCCCTGTTGACATGTTTAACATAATCGAAGGCATCCATTTCCATCGGAACTGCCAGACGAAATGGCATGGTGCTGGTGAACATCCCGAATATTTTGCGCTCCACTTTACCTGAACGGTTTAACAGAGGCGTACCGATCACGATTTCTTCTTGCCTCGTACAACGCTGAAGGTAAAGACTGACGAGAGCTACAAACAAGGAATTAAGCGAGCATTTCATCTGGTCTGCAAACTGGCGTATTCTTGTCGAATCTTCACGGTTGAATGCATAGACTTTGCGCTTGCCTTCGCTCGTATCTGTTGCCTTTTGTAATGTCGTGATCACAGGCAAGCTCTGAAACTTGTCCCGCCAGTATCGCTTGTCCTTTTCAAATCTCTCAGACTGAGAATAGGCATGCTCCCTGTCGACAAATGCTTGATAAGCGTGTTCATCTCCTACGTGAACGGTACCGCCAGCCAACAACGTGTCATAATAGTGAGCAATTTGTTCAGTCATAATGGAGATGGACCAACCATCAGCAATCAAATGGTGAAACTTTACAAAATATCCCGCTTCTTCGTCACTCAGTTGAATCAGACAAAAGTAGAATAGAGGCTCCTGTCCGATCGAAAACGGCTTTGCAAACAAAGCTTGAAGGAATTGTCTGCACCGATCAGAGGCATTCGGTTCCTGTCTAAAATCAAAGACCTGCAATGGCTGCGGTTCATACTCTCCAACAAACTGAAGGACTGTTTCTTCTTCCTGATAGTTGAGTCGTAAAGCATCGTTCTTTTGAACGAACAGGTGAATGGCCGCTTCCAGTACTTCCAGTTTCACCTTTCCTTGAACCCGCACCACCCCCCCTAAGGTATGGATAGGAAGCTGTGGATGTAATTTTTCCGTATACCAGATACGCTTTTGTGGATGACTTAAAGGATATCCCATCTTCGATTGCTTCTTATCCTGGCGCAATGCATATCCCCCCTTTCGAAATTGTGCAGATGTAATCACAATTCGAACATGGTAAAAAATCTTTTTAGTTACAAATACTTCCAATACCAACTATATAGATGACTCTTCTATAGTGTCAAATGAATTTTCCATAAAATGTTATTTCTGAAAATTGAATGAATTCCATCTTTTTTTCCTTATTCTAGCGCCGCAAAAAATGGAAAAAATTTGTACTCACTATTGATTTTGTCTGCCTTTTCACGTAGGATAAAATGTAATATATTGGTAGAAAACTACCGGAAGGATGAATGTGATTAGATGTCTGTGACACTTCGTGAAGTAACCTTGGAAAACTGGGAAGAGTGTATTGAACTGGAACCTACTCCTGAACAGAGTGATTTTGTTGCCCCGAACCTCTACTCCATCGCCGAAGCAAAGTTTCAAACTACATTTGTCCCTTTGGCCATATACCACGAGGACACGATGGTTGGCTTTGTCATGTATGGGCTGGACCCCGACGATGGAAACTACTGGATTTACAGACTCTTAGTTGATGCCAAGTATCAACGGGAAGGCTACGGACGTGCTGCAATTTCGCAAGTCATTGATATACTGAAAGCAAAAGACGATTGTCAAAAAATTGTCATTGGTTATGCCCCAGCAAACGTAGCTGCCGAAAACCTTTACGCTTCACTCGGATTTCAAAAAAATGGCATGGTTCTGTTTGGTGAAACGATTGCAGAATTGAACTTTTAAGCTTGCTAGCTATTTTCGTTCCCCAAAAATGAAACAGCGGCGACCTAAGACCTAAAAATCAAGTCTTAGACTCGCCGCTGTTTGAATTGTTTTCTCGTATAATAAAAAAGCACACCCTCCATGTGTCTTTAAACATCATGGTTAGTGTGCATTCGTTTTTAATATGGTGCCGGTGAAGGGACTTGAACCCCCACGGTTTCCCTCACGATTTTGAGTCGCGCGCGTCTGCCATTCCGCCACACCGGCATGTGAAACTATGAATAAAATAGCACATCATCGATAGAAAATCAATGGTGGGGAGAGACGGATTCGAACCGCCGAACCCGGAGGGAGCAGATTTACAGTCTGCCGTGTTTAGCCACTTCACTATCTCCCCACATATGTGCTGTCTATCTTCTGAGTCTACTCTCTTCAACCAGAAGCGACATTTATTAATCTACCATGAACTTTCTTTTACGTCAATATTTTTTTTGATTAACTCTCTTTTTTCGCTAAGATCTCCTGTGCCCACTCGTGAAAGACGCGCAGTGCTTCGTCTACTTCTTGAAATGTTGCTTCTCCCTCACAGGAGTATTCCGGGAAGTCTAGTATACGGTTTTTGCGAATCTTCACTTGCTCTTGTTCACATTTTATCTCCAAGAAGTAGGGAACGGCTTCATCAATCCCATAGCTGTTTTCTAAAAACTCGTAGGTACGTACCCACTCCAGAATTCGAACTTCTGATGCCTTTAAACGAAGCACCTGCTCCAAAGACATAATGGTTTCATTCCCGTAGTAATACATGTTATTCAGCCCTTCTGCATGAAAATGGACGGAGCCGTGACTCCGCCTATTATTGATGTGATAGATTAGATCGAGGAAAGCAGCTCTCTCAGTTCTTTGACAATCACTTGCTGGTAGCCAGTGCCTTCACCATACTGCTCGAGCATTTCGGCACGTGCCACTTTGATTTTGTCTTCATAATCTGGTGCGTTTCGGTCCGGATTTTGCTGTTTAAACGCCGTCATGACAGCTTGGACATGCTTCGGTCTCGGTCCCCATTTTGCCAGAACATGTCCACCCGTGTCCGCGAAAATAACAACAGGGATCGCCCGACCGCCCATCGTGAGAAACTCATCCATGAGATCGAGGTGTTCTTCCATCACCATGATTTCCACTGGCATGTCTGTTTCTTTCAAGGCATGCAAGACGACTGGCAGGTTGCGAACGACATCTCCACACCATTCCGCAGCCAAAATCAAGCATCTGAGGTCATCACGATGCTGGAGCGAAGCAAAAAACGCACGGTCTTGTTCATCCTCCCATGAAAATGCATCCGACCAGTTTTGGTATGTATCCTGATTTTTTGTCATGCTTTCCACAAACGCTTGTGGCTTGAGCCCCGTACGGAATTTATGTGCTACGTTTGCCCCCATCTTTTCTCCTCCTTTTGTATCGCTCGCCTATTCTTGGTTTTTATTCGCTGCTTCGTTTGCTTCCTTTTCTTGATTAGCCAGCTCCATCATTTTTTGCAACAAGATGTGCTGCGGCATGTGCATCAGACGTTCCAAGGGTACCTGAAGCGCTTCCGCCAGCTTGACTGCCGTCTCTGGTGATATTTGTAATGGACGCATGTCATTTTTGCCCCTTTCCCTTGCTTTCATCAGTCCCTTCAGTATAATACACAGCCGTTAAACCTGCCAGCATACAAGCTTGGCACTCGGGAGCCTTTTAAAAAACGTTTTCTTGCCTATTTGCCAAATAAGCATCACCAGTATCACGTATCCTTCCCCTCTACTGAACCACTTTAGTCACATTTATCCACCCCTATCTCCTCATGAAAAATGAAAAAGAGCCACCCGTAGGCAGCTCCAAATTGGAGGCAGGCTGTGGATCCCTTCTATCCGCACGCGAAGGGACTCTCTCTCGAAAACACATATTCCGCACATGGAAAAGGACGAACTATGGCTTTTGCTTAGTAAGGATGCATGGTACACCAAAGCCGATCGCGCCGGGCTGGGACATCTGTTCCAGATATGCCAACCCTCGTGCACATTGCTTCTTGCATACTTGACATGTATGGGACGTTACGATCTTCAGCTGTACTTGATTGGGGTGCTGTCGCGAATTCTTCTTCTTGATCTTTTTGCCCTTGGCCATCCGTTTTCCTCCCTTTGCCCTGGATCACTCCAGTCTATGAAGGAGAACACCCTCGCTCTTTAGGCAAGCATACAAAATCAAGATATGCACCTGCAAAATGGGCCTTGTCATACTTGTCAACAAATAGAAAAAGCCGCTGGAGAATTCTCTCCAAGCGACTTATGAACCTTCCCTATGGCTTTGGACTTAACAACTGGCGCAGTTCTAGCTCCAGTGTAGGCGCATCAACCATTCCGATTATCTTCTTTCGTACGATCCCATCCGCGTCAATCAAGTAAGTAGTTGGGAATGCCATCACCTTGTAACGGTTCGACACAGTACCAGCTACGTCCATCGGTATCGGAAATGTCAGCTTGTAGTTGGTGACGAAGGCCATAGCTGCTTCCGGGCTGTCATTGCTCGTGACGTTCACGCCATACAGATCAACCTGTCCGCCGTATTTTTCATAGACTTTTTGTAAATCCGGCGCCTCCAGCTTACATGGTCCACACCAAGAAGCCCAAAAGTTCAAGACTAGTGGTTTCGTTCTTTTTCCTTCTACCTTGTACGTCTGCTGGTCCAATCCTGTCAGTGTAAAATGAGGAGCAGCAAAGCCAACTTCCGGTTTTTGAACCTCTGCTACGATTGCGGCCGTTTCTTGAGGCTTTTCCCAAACAGCAAGTCCGACCCCCAATAATACGAGCACCGCGAGCAACAGCTTTTTCATTTTGTCACCTCTGCCCTACTGAGTTAGAATCCCGTAAAGCCTCCGTACATTTGAATGAGAACACGTGTAATATCCGTCAGTTTATCTGTATACAGAAGAATACCAAACAAAATCATAATGGCTCCTCCGATTTTCATAAACAGGTCGGAATACTTCACAATCGCGTTCACCTTACTGATGAAGAACGTCATGACAAAAAACGGAATGGCGAATCCGAGCGTATACGCCAATGTGTAAGCCAAAGCACTTGAAGGATTGGAAACGCCCATGACGATAATCCCAGAAAGAATTGGTCCCACACAAGGTGTCCATCCAGCTGCATACGTCATTCCCACCAGTATGGACCCAGTATACCCCAATGGCCTCGATTTTAAATCGATTTTAAAAGAACGCATCATCCAGTCCATTTTAAACACGCCAAGCATAACCAAACCAATGACAGCAAGTAAAATACCGCCCAGTTGACGAATCAAGTCCTGTTGGTCGGTGAACAAGCTTCCGATCCAAGATGTAGACAGCCCGAGCGCAACGAAAATGATCGAAAACCCGACTATGAAGAAAAAGGTATGCAAGAAGGCTTGCTTGCGAAAAACAGCTCTCCCTTTCTTCACTTCATCAACCGTAACCCCAGTTATGTAAGACAAAAAGGACGGATAAAGCGGCAGGCAGCAAGGAGAAATAAACGAGAGGAAACCTGCTGCAAAAGCCAAAAACACAGTAATATCGCCAGTCATATGTACCTCCGGTGGGTATTTTATCCACTATCTTCTCATTGTATCGAATCTTTTCCCCCTTCAACAGTAGCAATCACACTTTGCCTTAAATCCGTGACATTTTACTTTACATAATATTCATTATGTCTTAAAACTCGGCACAAAACGTAACAATTGGATGGATAAATCTGGTCCACTTTAGAAAAAAGTTCAGATTTGTGACAAATGTGACATGTACTTTTCTCGGAAGACATGTAGAGAGCAGCATGCCCAAGGATAAAATAGACGAATGCAGCTGCAGTTGTCTTGTCCTGAATAATCACACCCGACCGACTCAACTCTTCTTCCGTAAGCCCTTTTACCAGTGCTCGAGTAGATGCGCGCACAATCCGATACTCCTCAAGTAAATCGACAAGTGATCAGCGGTCAAAATTCGTAAGACTGACATGCCTTGGCAAGGGTGTCTTGTCTCCACGGGAAGCACACAGCAAATGATAGCTCATGATTCGCTCTGTATCCATAATATGGCCGAGAACTTCCTTTACCCTCCATTTATCTTCTTTTTAACGGAACACGCTCTGTTCTTCCGCGCATAATCGAAAGCATGCAAGTATTTCTTCCTCCTGAGCGCAAAGCAACTCATTCAGATTCCCTTCAGGTGCGACACCTCCCTTTTGGAATAGTGAGACGAATACTTCCATTGTACACAAAAAAGAGGCGGATGTACTCCGCCCCTTCCCGGCTATACTTTTTTACTGAATAGTGACTTTGCCACCATCTTGAAGCAGTGTTTGCCCTTTTACCACGATCTTATCGCCGGCAGACAAGCCTGTCAAAATTTCGATCTGATCACTGGAGGATTTGCCTGTAGTGACCTCTACTAGTTTTGCAATGTCACCTTCCAGCTTGAATACATACTGTTTACCATCGCGATCAAAGACTGCACCGCGCGTTACAACGATCGATTTTGCTCCACTTTCCCCAGCCAATGGGAAGGTTACATTCACTACCATATCGGACTTCAGCTCATTGGATGGGTTTGGAATCGTAATCTCCACTGGATATGCCTTGAGCTGCGTATCCATTACCGGGCTCATCGCCGTTACTTTGGCATCAATCGTTTTTCCTGTCGATTGTACGTTTACTTTTACGGTAGTTCCTACTTTTACTTTTGTGATGTCTGCTTCTGACAGATTCGCTTTTACCAGAAGTGGGTTCGTGTTAACGACAACCACAACCGGCTGCTGACCTGCCATTTGACCAACTGCGCCATTTACGCTGGAAATATATCCGTTGATCGGAGACGTTACTGTCGCATTCGCTAATTGCTCACGCGCATTTTGCAGGCTTACTTGCGCTTGCTGTACAGATGCTTCGGAAACTTGCACACTTGTTTTTTGTCCAGCAGATTGCACTCCCTGCTGTGCGTTATCATAAGAGGTCTGTGCCGTTGTCAGTTGGGAATTTGCTTGTTCCATCTGCTGAGCGGAAATCGCTCCTTGTGAAAAGAGCTGTTGCATCCGCTGTTGGTTTACTTTTGCATCCTGAAGTGCAGTTTCTGCCTGCTTCAGGCTATTTTTCGCTTGGACTAAGCCTTGATCCGAGCTGCTGCCTGCCTGGTTTAAGCTCGCTTTTGATACGTTGTAGGCTGCTTCTGCTTGTTTAACACTGTTCACCAGATCTTTTTCATCGAGCGTAAACAATACTTGACCTTTTGTCACGTATTGTCCCAGTTTCACTGGCAGGGAAGAAATTTTCCCACCCATTTTCGGGGAGACTTGCACTTCCTCACTCGGTGCCAGCTTTGCCGTGAGACCAGAATCTGATACAACTGTGCCCGTTGCAACAGTTTCCACCTGTACAGGGGTTGTCGCTTCCACCGTTTCCGTAGGCGGCGTTACCGCTTGCGGGCTGGAGCATCCTGCCACTAGCGTGATAGCCAGCAATGCCAAAATGACGGGTTTTTTATTTAGTTTCATGTATGTCCCTCCTCTTCCCACAAACGTATTACGATTCCAAAGCGGGATTAATTTTCTTTTGTTTCTTTTCTAGTTTCTTTTCTAGCTTTAACTGGCGCTTCAAGCGTCTCTTTTTCCCTAAATCGTCAAACCAAGAAGCAACGACAGGAACCAGAACCAGCGTAATCAGTGTAGAGAATCCAAGACCGAAAATAACTGTCACGGCCATTGGTGCATTTGTCTCAGATCCGGCACCGCCAGAGAATGCAAGCGGTCCAATCGCCAGAATCGTGGTGAGTGTTGTCATCAAAATCGGACGTAGACGAATCGGTCCTGCATGCAGGATCGCATCATACAGTTCCATACCTTTTGCACGCAATTGGTTCACGTAGTCGATCAATACAATCGCGTTATTCACGACCAGACCAATCAACAAAATGTACCCGATCAAAACCCCAACGCTGATCGTTGTGCCTGTCGCCAATAGTCCAAGCAGAACGCCTGTAACGGTCGGTGGCACAGAGAACATGATGATAAATGGGGTATAGAGCGATTCAAACTGCGCTGCCATTACCATATAGAGAAGCACAACTGACAGTACAATCGCGAGAGCAAGGCTAGTGAATGATTCCATCATTTCTTCGCTTTGCCCGCCAAAATCGACTGTGTAGCCGTCCGGGAGATTCAGCTTCGAGATTTTCTCTTGCACTTCCCGTGTGACAGAGCTCAGGTCACGCCCTGCCAAATCACTCGTTACTTGAACTTCACGGCTGGAGTTGGCACGGTTAATCGAAACCGGCACATCTACCTTACTGATAGTCGCAACTGAGGTCAGCGCGATCTGTGCTCCACCTGGAGCGGAAATACGCATATTGTTCAAGAAGTTGATATCTTCCTGAAACTCTTTCGGCAGCTTGAGGTTGACGTCAATCTCGTCATCACCTGTACGATAATACGTTACCGTTTGACCTTGGAAGGAAGTGCGAACACTGGAGAGAATTTGTCCTGTCGTCAATCCGTATAGGCTCGCTTTCTCTGCATCGATCTTCACTTCCAGCTCTTGTCTTGATTCTTCCAAGCTGGTTGTTACGTTACTTGTACCTGGTACCTTCTCAATTTCACCTTTAATGATACCACTAATGTCTTTCAATACGGCCAGATCATCCCCACTAACCTTTAGTTGGATTGGGGAACCCGTAGTCATACCAGATGGTGCGCTTACCTTGATTTCAGGTCCAGCAATACCTTTCAGCTTTTCCTGGAGATCCATCACAACTTCATTGGAGGAACGCGTGCGCTGGTCCAGATCTACCAGCATCAGGCTGATCGTGCCCTGATTGGATGACAATGTGCTCGCTATTGGTGATGCATTGCTGCCAACCGAAGTCGCAACAATTTTCTTCTCCGGTACCGTGTTAACAATTTCTTCTACTTGTCTGGTTACTTTTTCTGTTTCAGCCAGAACGGTACCATTTGGCATTTTGATAGAGATATTTACTTGACCTTGGTCCATCGCCGGGATAAATTCTGCCCCGATCAATGGAGTCAATGCGAGAGAGCCCACCATCATAACGACCGAAGAAATCATGACCGTTTTACGATGGCCCAATGACCATTTTAACAATCTTTGGTAGCCTTTTTCTACTTTGCTAAATCCAATGTTGAACCAAGTAACAGGATTGATTCCACGATAGTTCTCATGATGTGTATGCGACGGAATTTTGTTCAAAATTCTCGAACTCAGCATAGGCACGAGCAAGATAGAGAATACAAGCGCCGCAATATGTGAGTAAACAACCGTCAATGCAAGTGGTCCAAACAACTCAGAGGCAATACCTTCTGTGAGGGCAATCGGCAAGAATACGCAAATTTGCGCCAAAGCCGAAGCCATAACTGCCGTACCTACTTCTTTGGAACCATCCAAGGCGGCTTCCATCATGCCTTTTCCCTGTTCTCGATGGCGGAAAACATTCTCGAGCATAACAACTGCAAAGTCAATCAATGATCCCAATCCCAATGTCAAACCGGAGAGGGAAATCAGGTTGATCGTCTGACCAGTCATGTACATCAACAAGAACGTAGCAACGATCGATACTGGAAGAACGATGACCGCAATGACCATGGATCGCAAGCTGCCTAAGAAGAAGAACAGCAAGATCATACCGATACCGCCACCCAACAGGGCATGTTCAGCGGTGGTGTAAACGGAATCCTTAATGTAGATGGATGTATCCAGAGTCGTAATGATTTCTACGCCTTCTGGAAGCTCGCTTTTGATTTTCTCCAGCTCAGCTTTTACATCATCTGCTACCTCAATGGTGTTTCCGCCAGAAGCTTTTGTTACTTTAATACCCAAGCTAGGTGTTCCATTTACGTAACTCATTTGCGTTACATCTTGATGTGTGTCTTTTACTTGGGCAATGTCGCTGAGCCTGATGGAGTTTCCTCCAACAGAGATTGGTGTCAGCGCGATTTGTTCGACATCGGCAAACTCACCTTGTACACGGATGTTGAGTTTGGCGTCACCCTCGCGTACCGCACCACCGGAACCTGACAAGTTGCTACTCTGTAGAGCTTGCTGAACTTGGTCAAGTGACAGTCCATACGCCGCTAGTTTGGCTGGATCTACTGTAACATCGATGATCCGGCTTTGTCCGCCGCTGATGGAAGCAGATGCGACCCCATCAATACGCTCCAGGCGTGATTGGATCATATCCTCTGCCATTTTTTTCAATTTGTTGATATCTTGCTCACCCGTCACCGCAAACTCAATGATCGGTGTACTGTTCGGGTCAATACGCAGAACGCGTGGCGCTCTAGCTGAGTCAGGCAAGGAGCCACGAACCTGATCTACCTTCTCCCGCATGTCGAGAGTCGCCTGATCAAGGTCTGTCCCCCAGTTAAACATGAGGATAACCTGCGAAGCGCCTTCCATCGATACCGATTGTATACTATCTAAATCGGATACCGTTGCAAGTGCGTCCTCAATCGGTTTCGTTACAAGTTTTTCTACCTCACTCGGAGATCCGCCGTCAACGGATGTAACCACGACAGCAACCGGGAAGTTAAGATCCGGCATGAGATCAATCGACAAGCGAGGCAGTGAAACGAAACCAAAAATCAGCATGGCCAGAGTCAACATAATCATGGTGACCGGGCGTTTAATCGATAGTTCAGAAAGATTCAATCCACTCACCTCTTCTTTATATATCTGCTAATTTCTTGTGAGTAATAGTTCGCTTGACGAAATGAATAAGGTGAACCTCGATTAACATTTCGTTTAACGAAATATCAAGGGATGAAACCATTTTTAAACGGTTTGTGAATTTCCCCATTTCACATCTCGCTGTTGGTATACACGCTCTGTCAGTGACACCCACACAACTCGTCGATCTGATTGGTCTCGGAACCTGCGTACCAGTTTTTCCTGCTCCAACCGGTTAATGAGACCGGAAGTTGTGCTGTATGAAAGACCGACAGTCTTACTTATGTCCCCCATCGTTTTTGGTCCATTTCCAAGCTGCTCCAGAATCAAGACCTGTTGCCAGGTTACATCGCTTGTATCCAGCTCTTGCTCAGAAATCGTGGTAAACAAAACACTGGCTTCTTGCAGGAGTTTTGCCAACTGAATCAGTTCTTTCATGAGAACCTCCCTTGCCATCCTTACTTAACCACTTCACACCCATAACTAATCGTTTATTTCCCAAAAACAATTCTACTGAAATGTATATGTAGTGAAGTCTACCCAGGGGTAGATTTCTGACAGGGATTTATCTATCTGGAGATAGACGACAACGCATGCTAGAATGAAGTTAAGTGATTATTCGGCAGAGAAAGAAGGACTTCTCATTGTTGAAGATAATGATGAAAGCCATACAAAAACGTTTACTGATCATGTGGTTTTCCATCTTAATTGTATTAGCTTTGCTCCCTGATTCGTTTAAACGGGAAACTCCGTTACAATTTTCTCTTACCATTGTACTATTTATTTGTTACCTTGTGGTATTTTGGACTTCCAAGAAAAAATGGAAGCCTTTCCAATTCGAGTTAGTGACAGTCGTGCTTGGAATTGTCTCGTTACTTAAGTCTCTCATCTTGGGTGGAGAGGGCTTCGGCTTGATGCTCCCACTCGCTGTTTTTATCGGGTTTCACATTCATGGACGCCGTGCGTTGGCTTATGCTACTTTTTTTGGTACGTGCAGTACGCTTTTTTTATATTTTGAAGAAAACCTGAAATTCACGCACATCATCTCTTATATTCTGACGTATGTGGGTTGCTATATCGGCGCACGTGGCTATCGGATTCAAACAGAAGCATACGAAACCAACCAACAGCACCTGGAGCAGTTGCAAAAAGCACATACTGAATTGCAAGAGGCGCACTCACAACTTCAAGAAGCAGCGCTTCATTCCCTTCAAGTAGCGGTTCTGGAGGAGCGAACGAGAATTGCCCGTGATATTCACGATGCATTGGGCCATAGTTTGACCTCACTCATTGTCCAGCTACATGCCTTGAAGTATATGTTGCAGGATGGACCTGACAACGCACAAGAAGCCGTGCGCAACATGCTCGGTGTTGCCAAGCAAAGTCTGGAGGATATTCGCACGTCTGTCCATACATTGGCCCTAGATAAAACCTCCTTGGGACTTACGCCTCTGCGAGCTCTCTTGTCACAGGCTCAAAAGCATACAGGTATAAAAATGGAGCTGATATGCTCCGACCTTGACATTCCGCTCTCTCAAGAAATGACGATAACGTTTTATCGAATTTTGCAAGAAGCGATTACCAATTCCCTACGCCATTCTGACGCAAAAGAAATTCTCGTCATCATTGAACAAAAGAAGGACATCCTTTTGTTGTCCATTCGAGACGATGGAAGCATCACGAGCGACCAAAAAATCAAACCTGGCTTTGGCCTAACTGGCATATCTGAACGAATTCAGTTATTGAACGGAACTCTCTCGTATCGCATTCGAGAGCCTCACGGATTCCAACTCGATTTCAGCTTTCCGATTCGCCAGACTGAACCTGAAAGGAGCATGCGAACATGACCAGTAAACAAAAAGAAGGAGCCATTCGCGTGGTCCTAGTAGATGACCAAACCATGATTCGTCAAGGTTTGGGTTATGTCATTCAAATGCAATCTGATATGGAAGTAATTGGAGAAGCTTCCGATGGCGTGGAAGCTGTCGAACTGATTGGCACCCTCGCACCAGATGTTGTCTTAATGGATGTTCAGATGCCCAACAAGTCTGGTATTGAGGCTACAAGAGAAATCATGCTGCAGCAGCCTCGCACAAAAGTATTGATTCTTACCACCTTTGACAATCACAATTATGTGGTGGAAGGGATTCGTGCTGGAGCCGTCGGCTATATGCTAAAGGATGCCGACTCTCAGGAAATGCTTGACCTTATTCGCAGAGCTCACCAAGGAGAAGCCCTCTTCCACACCGTGACAGCTGCAAAAGCCCTTGCCGAAGCTCTGCAAGGTCAACGTGAGACACCTGATTCGACTACTTCTTCCCAATCAGTCTTGCTAGATGAACTAACGGATCGAGAGTTGGATGTTCTTCAACAGATCGCAGATGGCTATCGAAATGATCAGATTGCGCAAAACTTGTTTATATCAGAAGGCACTGTAAAAACACACGTGCATCGGATTTTGCAAAAAATGGGCGTTGAGGACCGTACCCAGGCAGTTGCAAAAGCTCTGCGACACAAAATCGTGAAATAAATCAGACAGTTTCAGGCAGGAGGACTAAGTGGAATCAAGTTCCCATCCTCCTGCTTTATGCTGATGGAAAACCCTTTGACCAGCTGTGCGCTAGACATCGCTTCAAATACGGCGGCAGCCGCTTTCTTCGTATCGATCACCCGGCAAATCACTGCCAACGTCCTCTCGCTGTCTTCCCCACCGTCGCTGTGGCCATTCCCTGTCTTTCCCAAGCATTCGTCCAACAGCTGTTCGATCAAATAGCGCATCTCAATCTCTGACTCACACAAATGGGGAAAGCGAATGATCATCGGATGGAAATCGTTCTCTTTCATGACCTGATATCCTTTTTCTTTCATCTCTTCTGCCCAGCTCTGCAAAACCTCGTCAGGCCTTCCCTCGATCTGCTCCGCTACAACAGCAAAATATTCGCCAATTTCCCCTACATTTCCGTAATGAACAGTGTAAAGGTGCTCCGTTTCCTCATACCAAACTTCCCAGTAGCTCCACCTCGTTTCGTTTTTTTTCAGCATCCGAATCACCGTTGTTCAACTCCGTTCAAATTGTAACCGTTTTGTAAATTATTCCACTGATCGACACGCCTTGACAACAACTTACAAAGAGATTGATTCGAAAGACTTGCAACTTTTTCGTGAATAGGACCATCCGCTCATCCGAACATAAAAAAGACGGATAATCGATCCGTCTACAGTCACGATCCTTTTTTGTTTTTTTAGGAAATGGAAAGAGGTAAACGAATCTCAAAACGAGCTCCTTTCAGGTTGGGAGAGTTTTCCGCATAGAGTTCGCCACCGTGATCCGCGATGATACGTTGGGTCGTAGACAAACCTAACCCCGTTCCCTCTTGTTTTGTCGTATAAAAAGGAACGAATAAATTTTGCAGGCATGAATCTGATAGGCCAGGTCCGTTGTCTTCCACAACAATGATGACTTGATTGAGAGATGAGTACACTTTCACATGAACGAGGTTGCCTTGGGTCATCAATGCTTCAAGCGCATTTTTCAAGATGTTCAAAATGGCTTGCTTGATTCGCGAACGATGACCAAACACATGCCACTCGCCTTGTGCAATGTCTAGCTCTAGCTTGATTCCTCTTCGATTCGCTTCTGGCTCCAGTAAACGAATGACTCCATGTAACTCGTCCATCACTAAGAAACGTTCCGATACGATTTTATCATCCCTGTACCGGGCCAAAACAAGGACATCGTTCAATAGCCCATCAATGCGTTCAATTTCTGTTAAGATGACTGAAAAATAAGATTCACTACGATTTGCTTCCCCTTGCTCCCGCAACAACTGAATGAAGCCCTTGATGGCCGTCAGCGGATTCCGAATCTCATGCGCCATCCCAGCAGCCAGCTGCCCAACGGCTGCCAGCGCTTCTCGTTTGCTCAATTCTTCTTCGTACTTTTTGCTTTCCGTAACATTCCGAAGAACAGCGATCGCTCCCCACATCTCGCCACCGTAATAAATGGGACTCGTACTCACTGTCGTCCATTTGCCTCTGTATTCCGCAACATAATGGCCGGACTGCCCTCTTTCAATTACCCACTGAACAAAACGCTCGCTTATATGCGGGCGAAGGGCATGATCAATATTTTGACCAATGAGTTGATTTCGATCTACGCCAAATAAATGACAGACAGCGTAATTCGCTTCAATGACTCTTAACTGGCGATCGATCATCAAGACGGCAATATCACTGGACTGCAGAACCAATTGAACAAGCTCCTGTTCAGCGAGCATTGTAACATCTTCTCCTTTGACCGAACTTGCAGGAGAAGTTTGTGTTTTTTCAACTGGAAATTGAAGCGAATTTTTGTTGAAGACATCGTCCATTTGATGCAAAATGTAGTCCATCGATTGATAGAGACGAATCTGTCCTTGCAAAAGCTCTACTCGCTCCATTTCCGTCGTAGCAAGAGAAAATACGTTGTTATCCATTTCTTCCATAATAACGTCTCGACACTTGCGCAAAAATTGCTGTAAATACGTAAGATTCATTCCAAGCAACGAAAATTTGTACGCAATTTCGCTCAATTCTCGTTCGAATGCATACGTGTCGATCACTTTTACTACTTCAATCCATTTCGTGATTTGCTGAACAAACAAAGCCTCTGTATTTTCGCGGTCTTCTAGAAGCAAAGCAGAGTAATGATGATCTGAAAGAAAGGAAAACGTCTTGGCCACCGCCGCAGGGACCAAATGAGTAAGATACTTACTTATTCGATTTTTCAAAACACTCTGGCTCCTTTTCTCCGTGCTTCATTGAGGCTATTTTTCCAAGTATGTATAGGCTCTATTATGGACGTAAATGAGACAAGATGTAAAGCGGCATGATGATATCCTGGTGCAGAGAATGACACCATCCAATCAGGTTCTCTTCTTCTCCTTACAGACAAACAATCTCGGCTAGCATCCTATTATCGCGCGTGTCCTATTGCCTTTTTCGGACACCTTCACCTCCTGATCATGTTTGACTGAAAACGCTTTCCCAACATTTTCTATCATATCACGATCGAGCATAAAAAGGTAAAGTATGTTTATTATTCAATCATCCAAAAAGCATTTGCCCCCGTAGAGACAAATGCTTTCGCTTTATGAATGGGATTTGACAGCGTAATTGCGCAAATCCGATTTGACCGGGCTATTTGGATTGGTTCCTGTATGTGCGCGCTTAAAAGCTTCGCTTTCTGTCCAATTTTTAAACGATTCCTCATCGGTCCATTTCGTAAGAACGATGTATTCGTCACCTTCCGTAGGTGCCAGGAAAAGGAACTCCAAAAAACCCGGAACCTCCTTCATCCGTTCTCCTCCATTACCAAATGCGCGTTCCAAGTGGGATTGGTAGTCTGCTGGTACAGTCAGTCTGTTCATGGATACATACATGATGGTCACACATCCTTTTTTCATTGGATTCATCTACCAACTCCCATTATACTACTACTTTTGGTGAAAAACCTAATAACCGCAAACGCTATTCGCGCCTGCGGTTGATTTGTTGCTCGAGCATGATATCCATCAAGAGTGTATCCTGCAATGGATCTTTGGGGTCTACCGTCAGAAGCGCAGCGACAGCGGCCATCGCACATCGAACGGATTGGTAGGAATAAAAGGCCTCTCGCTCCGATTCGCTGAACAATGATAAATCCGATCGCTCTTGGGCCGGGTATGGGAAGTCAGTTTCGACACCAGCACGATCCAGAACAATGAGTGCCTGTTTAATCGCAATCAATGCCGCACTGACACTAATGCCGTATTCTTGGCGTAGATCCTCCCACACCTGAAAAGCTGATTTTTCTACCCTTTCCTGATTGGGGCGCGTAATGATTCCTGATTTACGCCCTTCTTTCAATAACCAATCCACAAAAATATCATTGCGTGGAGGAAAAGCGTATACTTGCAGCCTCATTTCCAATTCTGTCGGGTTATCCTTGGCAAAACGCGCGTGAGCCAACGACATTTCGTAACGCCGAGATGGATGCCCAGGAACTGTGACAAATACCGTATCTTGTCGCACAGCTGCGATCTGCAGCTTGGTTTTAGCGGGTATCCTGCCTTGAGGTGCCTTTTCCCTGCGAATATTCCCAGGAATCAATTCTACTCCGAATTGATGGTACTCCAACGGTGAATCTATCCAAGGGATTGGCTCTCTCGACTGTATTTCGTATAGCCCGTTAAACGTCACCCATTCGCCTGGGCGGCGCTGGCTGCGAACCAAAACAGCATGAACTTCCTTTTCTGGTGGCAATTCCGTATCTTGATCCTCCGGTGGGGGATGCATTCGCTTGTGTTCGATAAGAATGCAGTCGGTCATGAACAATCGCTCGAGCAATTCCCGTTTGCTCACCCATTCATATCCGATACGGTAAATCCGATTTTTCATCGGCTTCACCTCCTTTTGATCGCCAAAATTGCATCATCCTGGTTTGTTTCTATTACCCTACCTTATGTAATCGTCGCTTTGTCCGTGCTAACGAGATCGTACAATCCGCTGTAGAGTTTGCGCTGCTACTTCAGGAGAATCGGCCTGGCTGATCGCACTGATAATCGCGACTCCATCAGCCCCGGCAGCAAGCACTTCAGAAGCATTTTCAAGGGTAATGCCACCAATTCCGACGATAGGCAAGTTATTACCGACTGCCTTACGGATCTCCTTTAGCCCCACTGGTCCGATTGGCTCGCCAGCATCTGCCTTGGAACGGGTAGCGAACATCGCTCCTACACCGATACAATCAACGCCACCGTTCTGGGCAGCGAGCGCCTCTTCGACCGTACCTGCCGAAACTCCGATGTACATCTCGGAGCCAACTTTGGCTCGTACCTCCGACAACACCATGTCATCTTGTCCGACATGGACACCGTCAGCCTGCAAGCGAATCGCCAGACCCACATCGTCATTCACAAAAAATACGGTATCATGGTCACGGCATAGCTGCTGCAGTTGTCTGCCCAGCTCATATTGTTCCTCAGCAGTTAGCTTGCTTCCTTTATCACGCAACTGAAGCGTGCCCACTCCTCCACGCAATGCTGCTTCCACAATTTGCACGGTCTTTTCGCTGGAATACCCGCAGTCTTGCGTACCAACGACAAAGTATACACCCATTTTTTCCCGAAGTCTTTGTATATCTCGCATGCTTTATTCTCCCTCCCAACGATCCAATGCCTCTCGATAAGCGCTAGCTGCTAACTTGGCATCAGTTGCATCGGTGATCCCCGATAAAACAGCAATGCCCGTACACCCGGCCTCCAAAACTTGCTCCGTCCGTTCCGGTGTGACGCCACCGAGCCCTATGATCGGTGTATCCCATCGTGCTGTTATCTGCACAAGCTCTGTTGTTCCTTTTGGCGCAAGGCCCGGCTTCGAACCACTCGCAAAAATATGTCCGTAGAGCAAATAATCGACTTGTGCGGTAATAGCTTGCTGTGCTTCCTCCACGGAATGGACAGAACGCCCTATTTTTTGACCAGTTTTCAGTACCATTCTCGCTTCCACAGGAGACAGGCTATGGTATGCCAGGTGAGCACCTGCACAACCTGAAGCAGCAGCTACGTCCACCCGATCATTCACGATCAAGGACGAAAGGGGGATGACATTCGCCAATGCCTTTACCCAGTCCATGCATTCCTTTGCGGCACGTTGCTTTTCCCGTATGTGTAAAAAGTTCATACCACCTGCATAAGCAGCTTCTGCCATTCGCAATACCTCATCAAGCGAATGTCGACCGCTCGTAATCACATGCAGCTCACGAGTGCTTGACATCAGGTTGGACACCGCCTCCAGCGAGTGCTGTCACACACTCCTGCAGCCATTGCGTCGTTCGGTCTTCTTTGTCTGTCGGCGACTGAGCCAACAGCTCAACCACGAGCCTACGCAAGAAAAATGCTTGCTGTACGGTAAGTGGAAAGGTAATATTTTTCGGTTTGGCTTCTTGTTTCTCCAATGTCTCCACGCCCGCCAGCAAAATATCACCGATGGACTCCACGAGTTCGTGAAACTGCTCATTTTTCTTCAAATCGTCATAGCAGCCATCATATAGTCTGCACAAAAGTAAAAACGCCTGTGACGACAAGGTCACCGGCTGTACATTCTGCATCGGTTCCGTCATACGTTTCCCTCCACTCACTAGAAAAAAACAAAATCTATTATATCACATCATGACCTGTATTAAGAATGAAGAAAACCGCTGATTGCTCAGCGGTCTTTTGCAGTTCCTTCATTTCGATCATTATGGTTCGATTGTCGTAAATTTGTGTTGCGATCTTTTTCATCCAGCGTTTTGCCACGGTTTTTTCCGAGGTCCTTGCTGTTGTTGTTCTTTCCCAATTGATTCACCTCCTAAGTCGTTCATAGGATAGCGTAACCAATTCGGGTCACTTTATTAGCTGGTTGCGAGTAGTCTCTTGCGTTTGTAGGTCGCGTATCCGATGGCGAACGGTACACGCCACCCGAGCAAAAAGGCCAACGTAATGAAATAAGTCACACCTGCAAAAATAAGCGTCGTCGGCACACCTGTCCACCAGGAGCGGATCAGTAAACCAATTGGTGCAGCTACTGTCCACGTAATCAGTGCCGATAATAATTGTCGTCCCGCAGATTCATACGTTCGCTTTCCGTAGCTCTTGAAAAGCAGAATCGTGATGATCCATCCCACGAGGAAAGGGGCTAATGTTTCGATTATTCCCATGACCGTGACAGGGTAGTTATGAATGATTTTTCCGTAATAAACAAAAAGCACAAAGGCGATCAGATCCCCGAGCAACAATAAATAGCCCGGTGGCGACAAACGCAGTCTCATAGATACCCTCTTTTCCGGGTCTTGTCAGAGTTAACCCTCTTGGTTCACCCCTATTGTACACATGCGCTGAACGCCCTTCAATCAATCCAAGCCTTTATTCACCAAACAGCAACAATTGCAGCTTTTCCTTGGCTTCTGGCCATTCACGGTCGAGTATGCTGAAGTATACCGAGTCGCGAATGTATCCATCTGGCATCACCATATGATTGCGCAGGACTCCTTCTCGAATGCCACCGATTCGGGCAATGGCACGTTGCGAATTCAAATTGCGCGAATCTGTCTTGAGCTGCACGCGTATACACCCCAGTTGTTCGAAGCAGTGGCGCAGGAGGAGCCATTTACATTCTGTATTGACGCCCGTTTTCCAAACCGATGGGGTCAGCCATGTAAACCCGATTTCCAATCCGCGATCCTTTTGCGCTATCCCTAAAAATCTCGTGCTCCCGATGATCTGCTTATCTTCTTGGCGAAGGATAACGAATGGCAATTCTGTTTGGGCTTGTTCATTTTCTAAAGCTTGCAGGATAAAAGACTGAGCATCTTCTCTCGTTCGAATGGTAACGGACATATGCGACCAAATCTCCTCGTATGCGCCGGCTTCCCAGATTCCGTCCACATGCGCCATTCTGAGCGGCTCCAATCGGACGAGCCTGCCTCCCAAATTTACAGGTTCAATGTTTAACATGTCTGTCTCTCCTCTACTGTTCTGCTACATCCATCAAGCAGAACAGTTTCCCGAAATTTTTCCAATGATACGGGCTCGAGAGGAAACTGTCAAGACAAATAGTAGGGTGTTACGCTTCTTCACTGATAATGACTTGCTTCCCTCTGCGCTTTAGGAAGAGAGGGATCAGCAACCACAGAAGCGCACAAACCAGAAAAGAAGCGGAAAGCGGCTTCGTAAAGAAGATCGAGAAGTCGCCATTCGAGGTGGTCAATGCTCTTCTCATATTATTTTCAATCATCGGTCCCAACACAAGGCCGAGGACGAGTGGTGCCAGTGGAAAATCGTTTTTCGTCAGGAAATAGCCAGCTACCCCACAAATCACAAGCAAAATCAAATCAAACGTACTGATTTGCACTGCGTACACACCGAAAACAGAAATCGCGATGATGAATGGAATCAGGAAATGAGACGGTGTTTCGATGATTTTGGCAAACACTTTCACTAATGGCATGTTAAGAATCAACAGCATCACATTTCCGATAAACATACTCGCAATCAAGCCCCAGGCAATCTGCGGATGATCACTGAACAATAGCGGCCCCGGTTGTACGTTATACATCAATAATGCACCCATTAAAATTGCAGTGGTACCGGACCCTGGAATACCCAACGTCAATAGTGGAATCATCGCACCGCCAGAAGCAGCATTGTTTGCAGACTCCGGTGCTGCTACACCTGCAATCGCACCTTTTCCAAAGCGGCTTGGATCTTTGCTCAGCTTTTTCTCAAAAATATACGAGAAGAAGGATGCGAGAGTCGCGCCAGCACCAGGCAAAACACCAATGAAAAAACCGAGCAACGAGCCGCGTGTAATCGGTCCGGCACTTTCTTTTAAGTCTTGCTTGGAGGGCAGTACCCGCCCTACTTTAATAATTTCCTTTGTGGATTGGTCGTCTTCGATAATCGTCTTGAACACTTCTCCAAGAGCAAACAACCCAACTGCTATCGTGAGGAACTCCAAGCCTTGGTACAAATCGGGAATTTCGTAGGTAAACCGAGCCACACCCGAAACGGTATCCATCCCTATTGTCGCAAGCAATAGTCCCATGACTGTCATAATAAGGGCTTTGGTCATCGACTTCCCCCCTAGTCCGCTGACCGCACACAAGCCGAGAAGCATCAGGGAGAAATATTCAGCAGGGCCGAATTTCAAAGCGAGATCGGATAATGGATCAGCCAAAAATACAAGAGCAATCAACGCCACGAGGCCCGCGACAAAAGAACCGATCGCTGCAATCGACAACGCAGCGCCAGCACGTCCCTGCTTGGCCATCTGATAGCCGTCCAATGTCGTAACGACAGAGGAGGATTCACCCGGCGTATTTAACAAAATGGATGTTGTGGAACCACCGTACATTGCACCATAGTAAACACCTGCCAACAAAATCAGTGCGCTAGCCGCCGCACTTTCAGGAGGTAAGCCAGAAGTCAAGGAAGCCGTAACGGGCATCAATAACGCCACTCCGCTCATGGGACCAATGCCAGGAAGGACCCCTACCGCAGTACCGATCAGGACGCCAATAAAGGCAAAGACAAGATTATGCCACTGTAAGGCAACGAGAAAACCATCCGCCAAAAATTGCAATGCACTCATACTACTCTATCCCCTTCCTAGACGCCTAGCCAGGCAGGTAGTCCTGGAAGCGTACCTCTTAGCAAATGCACATAGATGACATAAACGCCTACTGAAAACAGTAAGGAAACGATTCCCGATTTAAGAATATTTTTACTTCCCATCATGGTGAAGGCATACAGAAGGAAAGCGAAGCTCGAGATGACATAACCGAGTTTCTCCAACAACAATACATACAAGACTGTCGCTGCCAAAATGAACAAAAACCGCTTGTATCGCAGTGGACCCTGCGACTCGGTTGAAGAAGCAGCCACGCCTTTCTTATAGGTCTCCCACAACAGTCGCAAGCTCAACAAGATCAGGATGACGCCGAGCCCAAATGGAAACATATTCGGCCCAACCTGACTTCCGTATGCACTAGACGAAATATTTTGACTTTCAGCAATGAAGAGTGCACCTATTAGCGCAAAAAACAGGCTGCCGATACGATCAAACATCAGGTTCATGTATACCTCCTAAGGTGTGGAAAAAGGAGGGGATGCCCCTCCTCGTCCTACTTCAACATACCAAGTGATGTCAACAGTTCTTTGACCTGCTTATCTTGTTCGTCCAGGAATGCTGAGAAAGCAGCAGCGTCCTTGTACTCGCTTTCCCAACCGTTTGCAGCCAATTCTTTTGTCCATGTCTCATGCGTGGAAAGTTCTTTCAGCTTTGCATCCCAGTAAGCTTTTGCGTCTGCTGGCATATCAGCCGGACCGAAGACACCGCGCCAAATCGTGAACGTCGCATCAATGCCTTGCTCTTTTAACGTCGGGATGTCTTTCAAATTGCCGCCGAGACGTTCATCAGAAGTAACGCCCAGTACGCGGATTTTACCTGCTTTCAGATATTCACCCACGCTGGAAGCATCTGTTGCAATGATATCCGCATTGCCTCCCAACAAGGCTGCCATTGCTTCTCCGCCGCCATCATAAGAGACGTATTTTACGCTTTTCGGATCAATTCCATATTTGGCTGCTGGCATAACGCCGATCAGATGATCCATCGATCCTGGCGCAGAACCCCCTGCCAGTGTAATTTTGCTTGGATCAGCCTTGATTGCGTCCAGCACGCTCTTGATATCCTTGTGAGGTGAATCCGCTTTCACAACGAGGGTGCCGAAATCTTTCGTCATTTGCGCCAATGGTGTGACATCTTTGTAGCCGAATGGGCTGTTCCCCTCTTTTTTATTATTGTTAATTAAGATAGGAGGAGAGCTAACGAATAATTTATAAGGATTGCCTTTGTCCTTGCTTACATACTCAGCCAAGAACACGGTTCCCCCACCACCTGGCTTATTTTCTACCGTGATGGTTTCCGTAACCAGCTTGCTTTCCGCCAACACCTTTGCTACGGAGCGAGCTGTCTTATCCCATCCCCCACCTGCACCGGATGGAGCTACATACACGATCGGCTTTTGTGGGTATTTTGATGCCTCTGCGGCAGGCTGCCCTGCTGGTGCTGGTTGTGCTCCTGGACTTGCTGTTCCCGTATTTCCAGTACCTCCACCACAAGCAGCCAATGCTAGTGTAAGAAAAGTGGACACTGTGATTAGCACTTTTTTTCTTTTCATCAAACAAATATCCCCCTTGACCCGCTTATTTGTAAGCGCTATCACGCTTGAACATAATGTACCACCGCGGTAGCTAGGGGAATAGTTTTCGTGCATAAGGTCTATTTTGAAAATTAACCACTTTTTGTTCATATTGTTCATGGAACATTATGGAAGATAACGATATTTTCTTTCCGGTCTGCCAACTGTGCCATAAATCAATTCAGCACGCGCCTTTTTTTCCAGGACCAAGTATTCTAAATACCGTCGTGCCGTTGTTCGACTAGTTCCAATCTCGCGGCCAATTTCCTCCGCCGAGACCCCTTTGTCTCCCGTCTGTCTGATCGCCTCGATCACTTTTTCCAAAGTTAAGTGGTCAATTCCTTTTGGTGCAAGCGCATCTCGATTTTTCGGGGCGACCAGCCTTCTGGTCAGCATTTGGTCAATGACTTCCTGGTCCACCTCGACAGCTTCTCTCGTCCGAATGACGTGCTCCCGATAGCTTTCCAACCGTTCACGAAAGCGCTCGAAAACCAGCGGCTTGACGATGTAATCGAATACTCCGCCGCGTAGCGCTTCTTGTACCATTTCCATTTCCTTTGCTGCGGTGATCATAATCACATCTACTTCGCGGTAATGTTGCCGGATAAACCAGACCAGCTCCGTTCCCAGCATATCAGGCAAGTACACATCCAACAAAACGAGCTGAGGGCGTGTACAAGACAGCAATTCTTTGGCATCCGTCCCATTCGTTGCGGTTGCAATCACTTCAAAACCTTCAATCTTGCTGACAAATCGCTTGTTGATATCGATAATCCGCATATCGTCCTCTACGATGAGAACCTCCAGCTTTCTCAAGACGCCACCTCCATTCTTTTGCGTAGAGATACTGTGAAAAGTGCACCTCCTAGCTCGCTTTTACCAATGAGAATATAGCCGTCCAATTCGTTAATGATTCCATGCGCCTTAGCCAGACCAATTCCACGATCTTCGCCTTTTTTCGTTGAGAAACCGTGCTCGAATATTTTTTCTCGCAGTTCTTCCACAACTCCCGGTCCCGAGTCCTCGATTTCGAACATGATCTCATCGCCGGTGTCAGACAAATAACACTCCACTCGTTTATACTCGACACTTGGCTCATTGACCGCTTCCAACGCATTTTGGATCAGTGTCCCCAATAAAACCACGATCTGTTGTCGGTTGATCGTCGGTGGGAGCTCCTTCAAATCACTGTCGTGATGGATGACGAATTGAATTTTCAACTCCTTGGCTCGGTTGTGCATGCCTAACAGCAAAGCCCCTATTAACGGATCTGGAATTTGCTTCGCCAAAAACAAAATCATCTCTTGCTGTGATGACGTTTCACTCGTAATCAGCTCGACCGCTTCCTGAATTGAACCAAGCTGTAACAAACCAGATATGGTATACAACAAATTGTGAAATTCATGTGTTTGGGCGCGAAGTACATCTGCATAACGCCTCGCTTGGGACAACTCAGAAGCTAACTGATCAATTTCCGATTTGGGACGAAAGCTGCTGACTACTCCTACGACCTTCCCTCCGAACTTGATCGGAAGTCGATTCACAATGATTTCTTTTCCGCTCATGATGGACTCGCGATCTAATTGATGTTCGCCTGATTCCAATACTTCTGGCATCCGACTGTCTGGTAGCACTTCCACAATTTCTTTACGATGAAACTCTTCTTCCGGTAGATTCAGAATACGAATGGCAGCCTTGTTCATCATCGTGATGCGATTATTGCGGTCAATCGCCACGATGCCTTCGCGGACTGACTCCAGTACAGCATTTCTCTCTACGTACAAGGAGGCGATCTCCTCCGGCTCCAATCCCAAAATTAAGCGCTTTAAATAGCGACTGAGTGCAATGGCACCAGCAACACCACACAACAAGGCGAGAAGAGTCAGGATCAATATGCGGTCTTGATAGAGGTCAATGGCCTCCTCGATATCTTCCAGCAGGAACCCAACGGATACGATTCCGATGATGTCCCCTTTGTCATTTTTGATCGGCACCTTCCCTCTCAATGATGGTCCCATGCTGCCGACAGCCTTCGATATGTAAGATTGACCAAGCGAGAGTCCTGGCTCGTTATCTCCCCCCACCATTTTCTTTCCAATCCGCTCCGGAATCGGATGCGCATACCGAATTCCCTCATGATTTCCCACGACCACAAACTCTGCTCCGGTTTGAATCCGGACGTTTTCAGCGATGGGTTGAATGAGCGCAGGAGGGTAATCGCTTGAAAAAGCACTACGCAGCTCAGGATCGCTGGCAACAATTTTTGCCACACTCAATGCTTTTTTGCCCACCTGCTCTTCGATCGAAGACGCAACAATGGAAGAAAACACCGCTCCAACTGACGAAACAATCAGAATAATGACAATAGTAATCAATAAGATCATTCTGGTTTGCAAAGACATTTGGATTTTGCTTGTTGTCACAGCTCGCTCACCCCTTGCTTCATCTTACCATCCCAATTAGGTAAAAAGGTAGAATCATTCCCATTGTCAATAGTGAAACTTGTCGTTATAGCTTGTCTTTTAACTACGAAAAATCAGGTATTAGGCCTTCTTTCCCCCAATATAATGTTACAACTTGTATTCAAGACAAACTAGGGCGCTTGTCCGAATACGAGACATCTTGAAAAGCAAAGGAGGGAAAGAAATGAAGACGCAGACGGTATCAAATGGAATTGTTACCCTGACGAAAGAAGGCGAAGAGGCAATCAAGAACAGTCCGCTTTATAATGAAGGTCTTCGGCCGACGAGGACGGCAGAGCACAGCTGGACATCTTACAACTTCGCTAGCTTGTGGATCGGTATGTCGATCTGTTTGCCGACGTATGCAATGGCGGCAGGGTTAATTTCCTTGGGTATGAACTGGTGGCAGGCCATTTTGACGATCATTCTCGGCAACTGTATTGTCCTTATTCCCATTCTTCTCAACTCTCATGCCGGGACGAAATTTGGCATTCCTTATCCAGTTTTTGCGCGCCTCTGGTTCGGCTCCAAAGGAGCGCACATCCCTGCTGTCGCACGCGGTTTGATTGGTGCTGGCTGGTTTGGCATCAACTGTTGGTTCGGAGGTGCTGCCATCGATACACTCCTCATGTCGATGACAGGCTGGGCGAATGTTCCCGGACATCTCTGGATATCCTTCTTTGGCTTTTGGCTGTTAAACGTATGGGTCGCTTATCGCGGTCCCGAAGCGATCAAAAAAATGGAGGCTTGGGCTGCTCCCATCCTGATCATCATGAGTTTGGCTATCCTCGTCTGGGCGCTTACGAAAGCAGGCGGATGGGGCCCGATGCTCTCGGCACCTTCGAAATTCACTACTAACGCAGAATTCTTGAAGGTCTTCTTCCCAGCATTGACGGGAGCCATTGCTTTTTGGGCAACAATGGCCCTCAACATTCCGGATTTCTGTCGGTATGCCAAAAGTCAAAAAGCACAAATCATCGGACAATCCTCTTCATTACCAACTACGATGGGTTTCTTCTCGTTCATCGGAGTTGCTGTCGCTTCTGCTACCGTCGTGATTTACGGAGAAGCGTTATGGGACCCTGCTGCCGTGTTGGCTAAATTCTCGCCTTTTGCCATTTTCCTCGGAACGATTGGAATTATTCTTGCCACATTGACGACCAACGTAGCAGCCAATATTGTTGCTCCCGCCCGGGCAGTGGAAAATCTGGCTCCTCGCCGTTTCTCGTATGAAGCTGGCGCCATCATCGCTGGGGTCGTGTCGCTCTTGATGCAACCTTGGTACATTCTAGAGAACTTCGGGAACTACATCTTTTTATGGCTCGGAACGTATGGAGCCTTGTTAGGCCCAATAGACGGAATAGCCATTGCCGACTATTGGCTCGTGCGCAAGCGGCGCATTCATTTAACAGAGTTGTACAAAACAAACGGGATATACGCCTACAAAACGGGCTTTAATGGTAGAGCCATATGGGCGATGCTAATCGGGATTGCGATTCCTTTTATCAGTAAATACATTCCGGGCTTATCTATTATTTGGGACAACGCTTGGACTATCGGGCTACTGATTTCACTCGTGCTTTACACGTGGATGATGAAAAACGACGCTTCGATTTTGAGTGCTAATGATTATGAAAAAATCACAGCAAACAACAAACAAACGATTGCTTCCTAATAGCAAGCTACCAAAAAAGACTGGCTGCCCCATTGGGTTTGCCAGTCTTTCGTTTCATCACTTACTCTACCATTGAATTGACTGATGGACTCTTGCAGCTCTTGAGAAAGCTCATTCAGATTCGCACTGGAACGGGCGATTTCTTGCATGCTGGCAAGCTGTTCTCCTGCCCCCGCCGATACTCCTTGGGTATGTACGGCTGCTTCCTGTGCGAGGCGATTCATCTCATCCATAGCAGATGCGACTTGCTGAATGCTCGCCGACATTTGCTCGCTCGCGGCGGATACATCCTGAATTTGACCCGCAACCTCCTGAGAAGACGCTACGATACGTTGGAAGGTGACACCCGCTTCTTGAACGACTTCTGCACCCTTTTTCGCCTCTTGGGTTCCATCCATCATGACATGCACGACTTGCGTGGTTTCTTGCTGGATTTCCCCAATCAGTCTGGCAATTTCTCGCGCAGATTCCTCTGACTGTTCTGCGAGTTTACGGACCTCATCGGCCACGACAGCAAATCCCCTGCCGTGTTCTCCTGCACGTGCCGCCTCAATCGCTGCGTTGAGCGCCAGCAGATTTGTTTGGGAAGCAATTCCAGTAATCACATCAACAATTTGGCCGATGGCTTCTGACCGTACGCCGAGCAATTGCACGAGATCTGCTGCGTGATTCACTGAGTCGGAGATCGTATTCATCTGATCAACGGCTTGCTGAATATGAATGTTTCCTTGTTCCGCATCCTCTGCTGCCTGCGCCGATGATTCAGAAACAGCTCCAGACGTATCAGCAATCCGCTGAATAGCAATCGACATTTCTTCCATGACACGAACACTTTCTTGGGTACGTTGCGTCTGTACTTCGGAGGCAGAGGCAATTTGCTGCACACTGCTGATCGATTGTTCTGTTGCATAGGCGGACTGCTCCGCACTCGCTGACAATTCCTCAGAGGAAGCAGCCACTTGCTCACCCGCCACTTTTACTTGTTCAATCAATGAACGGAAATTCGTTACTAATTCATTGAACGCAGTACCAAGAGTACCTACCTCGTCACGAGTCACGTAGGTGACGGGAGCAACCGCCATATTCCCGCTTGCCAACTGTTGCATGCGGCTGGAGACAGCAAGAAGGGGATCAGCGATCATGCGGGAGATGATCCATCCCCATACACTCCCAATCACGATCGACAATATGCCAACCACGATCAAGAATGTAATCGCTTCTTGAGTCTCATCTTGGTTTTTCTTTTGCATAGCGACTGCTTGCTCTGACTTGTAATTCGCCCATTCGAGCTGTTCCTGATTAATCCAATTCAGCGTCTTATCCGTTGCACGATAAAACGAATAGGCTTGATCCGCTTTCCCCTCCTGGATCATTTTCATGACCTCGCTCTGGTCTTTGCGATACTGCTCGATGAGCTCCTTTAGCATCGTCACTCTTTCTTGTTCTTGTGCATCCAGCTTAGCGTTTTGGAGATATTGGAACGTTTTGTCTGCTGTTTCCATCCGTAAGTCCAGTTCCGTTTTGTATTCGGCAAAGACCGCAGGAGATGGATCGAGAATCATTTTATAGACCAATCCGTCAATCGCGCGGATTTCTTGTCTCCAGTCGTTAATCCACTTAACGGGAAGAAGCTGCTCTTCGTACATGGCCTGCATGCGTTCACCTGAGACTTGCACATGAAAATATCCGGTGAATCCGACCGTACACAAAAAGACCGCCATCATCACAATCAAGCTAAACAGTTTGGCTCGGGTGCTGAGGTTACGTAATAGACTCATCGTTGCGGCAATCCTTCCTGTGTCAAATAGGTATGCTAAAAAAGCGCAAATATTGTCTAATCTTACCAAAGTTTGTCGAATAAGTCGATAGTCTTAGTCGCTTACTCACACATCGAGCACAGATAGAATCACGATCTCTTCAATTTGAACGTCAGGCTCATAGCAAATATAATACGTTAGCTCCGGGCTGATCCGATACCGAATCCCCCGGTATCCACAGGCAATTAAATACGCACGCACCTTATCGCCTGTCCATTTCAGCCACTCTTCATAGCCCATTCCGTTCTGTCTCTGTTCGAGTTCCTCTTCTGAATAAGTAGCACGCAATGCATCGAGGCGTAGTTCATTTTCCCCATAGCGCTCGTCCAAACAAACGAGACCCTGCAAATGTAGCTGCTGGCTCAACACAACAGCCTTCTCCCCATTGGTCTCCGCATGACAAATCGCATACTGTGCGGCGATTTCTGGACTGCTCACCAAGTAAACACCAGCGCCAAACACTGCCTTTGCACTCGCACCGTTTGTAAAATGACGCCGTTCTTCCCTCGCATACTTTTGCGCTTTGACGACGCGAAGTCCCTCGCCGTATTCGACCCCTCGATATACAATCTGCCTCATCCCTGAACGCTCCTTTTGACTCTGATGGAATCCTTCCAATGATGTGAAAAGGAGGAAGGCGCGTATCCGGCACCTCCCTCACTCTTGTATTAAGGTAATAGCTTTACCATATCTTCGTAAGTCTCTGGTCTGCGATCCCGGTAAAATTGCCACGTATCCCGCACCTCATGAATTTTGTTACGGTCCATTTCAGCGATAATGACCTCATCCTGATCCCGACTCCCCAAGGCGACAAATTGCCCTCGCGGATCTACCAAGTACGATTGACCGTAAAATTCTCCCATGTTCCACGGTGCTTCTGTCCCTACCCGATTGATCGCTGCCACATAATAACCGTTGGCAACGGCATGAGCAGGTTGCTCGAGCTTCCACAAGTACTCGGATAGGCCAGCGACAGTCGCAGATGGATTGAATACAATTTCCGCCCCATTCAAGCCCAGCAATCGTGCGCCTTCGGGAAAATGGCGGTCATAGCATATATAGACCCCGACCTTGGCAAAAGCGGTTTCAAAAACGGGATACCCAAGATTGCCGGGCTTAAAGTAATATTTCTCCCAGAATCCACACCCGTTGCTGCCCACTCCGACATGCGGGATATGCTGCTTGCGATATTTGCCCAAATACGTGCCATCCGCATCAATCACAGCGGCAGTGTTGTAATACGTACCGATCCCCACGCGCTCGTACACTGGTAAAATGAGTACGGTTCCTAACTCGCGGGCAAGGGAAGAGAAAAGTTGCACAGTTGGTCCATTTGGGACTTCTTCCGCTGATTCATACCATTTCTGTTGCTGTTCGGCACAAAAATACGGGCCATAGAAGATTTCTTGCAGACAGATGATTTGGGCCCCTTTGGCTGCCGCCTCCCGCACCATCCTCTCATGCTTCTCAATGGCTTTTTCTTTGTGCAAATGAACCGGTTCGTTTCCGTGAACATCGTTTTTCGCTTGAATCAAGCCGATGCGAATGATATCTGCCATAATCGCCCTCCTCGCCTTTTTACACTGTCATTGATTACGGTCTTGTAAAGGTCGATCGTTTTACAAAGCGCCCAGCCCCGGCTTGACCGACGAATTGTTGATCGCGAACGACAAATGAGCCACGCGAAAGTACCGAGACGATATCGCCGTTCACCACCATGCCCTCAAATGGATTGTAGTCGACATTCATATGATGAGTTTCAACGGAGGTCGTGCGCTTCACCTTTGGATCAAACAATACGATATCTGCGTCCGAGCCTACTGCGATCGTTCCTTTTTGTGGGAACATCCCGAACAGTTTGGCTACTTTTGTAGAGGTCATATCGACGAACTGATTGAGGCTGATCTTGTCCTTTGCTACCCCTTCCGAAAAGAGAAGCCGCATCCTGTCCTCAATGATTGGACCACCATTCGGGATTTTCGTGAAATCCCCTAACCCCAGCTCTTTTTGACCGGAGAAATTAAAGGAACAATGATCAGAGCCAACCGTTTGCAAGATGCCATTTTTCAATGCGCTCCACAGGACGTCCTGATTCCACTTTTCCCGAAGCGGAGGGGACCAGACATACTTCGCTCCTTCAAAGCCCGGCTTCTGTAGATCCGTAATATCGAGCACCAAATATTGCGGGCATGTCTCCCCGTACACATTCCATCCTTTTTCGCGAGCCTCTGCGATTCGACGCACAGCCTCAGCACACGATACATGCACGACATACAACTGGGCATCTGCCAGTGCAGTCAATGCAATCGCACGTCCCGTCGCTTCTCCTTCTGCTTCAGGTGGGCGGGTATAAGCGTGGTACACGGGGTCTGTCTGCCCTTTTGCAATGGCCTGCTTGATCAAATAATCCAGAACGTCTCCATTCTCTGCATGGACCTGTACAAGGGCACCTAGTTCCTTCGCCCGAACCAACGTTTTAAATAGCGTCTCATCATCGGCCATCAGCACATTTTTGTAGGCCATGAATACTTTGAGCGACGTAATCCCTTCATTTCGTACGACTGCTCCTAATTCCTCGAGCACTTGATCGTTCGCATCGGAAACCATCAGGTGGAACCCGTAGTCAATGACCGCTTTGCCCCTTGCTTTTTCGTGCCAGGTAGAAATGGATGAATGCAATGGCTCCCCTTTATTCGTCAAGCAAAAATCGATGATACTCGTCGTCCCGCCAAATGCTGCTGCCTTCGTGCCTGTATAAAAGTTATCGGAAGTAACCGTTCCGCCAAAAGGCATATCGAGATGGGTATGTGGGTCAATCCCTCCTGGGAAAACATAGTATCCGGTGGCATCAATTACTTCGGCATCTTTCCCATCTAGATTGGAGCCGATTGCGACTACCTTTTCCCCTTCGATCAAAATGTCCGCCTGATACGTGTCTGACGCTGTCACGACTGTGCCATATCGAATCCATTTTTTCATCCGATGATCATCTCCCCTTCAATCCGTCACCGAGTAGACATGCCTTCCCTTGTACACGCTATGCACCCCACGCCGAAAACATGACTGCTTTACAGCTCGCAGCTGCCACCCGCAGCCAAAGCAGCCTGCCGCTGATTCCAGCTGAGAGGGGCTTTGTCGCTCGGGATCTCGACCATCTCGATCGTTCCTTCCACTGGACAAACGATGGAGCACAAATTACAGCCGACACAATCTTCTTCTCGTACGACTAAGCGCTCTTTGCCCGTCGCTGCATCAGGAACAATGTCAATGCATTGGTGGGAAGTGTCCTCACAAGCGATATGACACTTGTTGCAATGAATACAGGTCTCTTCATGGATGCGCGCCACGACCTTGTAATTCAGATTCAGATGGCCCCAATCCGAGTACGTCTGCACCGCTTTTCCGACAATATCCATCACGGACGCAATTCCACGCTGATCCAGGTAATTGTTAAGCCCATCAATCATGTCTTCGACGATCCGGAATCCATGATGCATGGCGGCTGTACATACTTGAACACCCGTTGCTCCCATCAGCAGAAATTCAACGGTATCGCGCCAATCAGAGATTCCCCCAATACCAGAGATCGGGATACCAACCTTGGGATCGCGTGCACATTCTGCGACCATGTTCAGGGCGATTGGTTTGACTGCTGGTCCACAATAGCCGCCATGCGCTCCTTTTCCATCTACATGTGGGATCTGCAGCCATTTGTCGAGATCAACCCCCATCAAGCTATTTATGGTGTTGATCATGCTAATGGCATCGGCCCCCCCCTGGCTAGCAGCCCGCGCTGTAAAGCGAATATCCGTAATGTTTGGGGTGAGCTTGACGATCACAGGGGTTTGGGCAACTTCTTTTACCCATTCGACCTGTTGCCGGATTAAATCTGGATGCTGACCGACCGCAGAGCCCATCCCGCGCTCTGCCATGCCGTGCGGACAGCCAAAATTCAGTTCCAGACCGTCTACGCCGATTGCTTCCACCTTTTTGACAATCTCGTGCCATGCTTCCTGTTTATGTTCAACCATGAGCGACGCAATCAACGTGTGCTTCGGAAAACGGCGCTTCGTTTCATCCATTTCCTTCAAATTGACCTCAAGCGGTTTGTCCGTGATTAGTTCAATGTTGTTGAAACCAAAGACGCGCTGTCCCCCGAAATTCAGTCCTGCAAAGCGGGAGGTGACGTTGATGATCGGCTCTCCGAGTGTCTTCCAGACCGCGCCACCCCAGCCCGCTTCAAAGGCACGCTGTACTTGGTAGCCTGAATTGGTCGGCGGCGCAGAGGCCAACCAGAATGGATTCGGGGATTGGATTCCCGCCAGATTAATACTGAGATCTGCCATGATAGGTCTCCTCCTTTATACTGGCTTTTTTTGATCACTGAGCGATTGGTGGATGGCATGTGCCGCTCGTTTCCCATGATTGGCTGCATCGACTACCATCGCATCTGTCTTGCCTCCACCAAAAATAACATCGCCCGCCGCGTAAACTTTGACATGGGAGGTTCGATAGGTGCCTTCCTCGACCTCGACAATCCCATTACGGTGTTGAAGCCCAAATGATTCAATCAAGGACAGATGTCTGTTTTGTCCGATCGCTTTGACGACATAATCGACTTCGATGACAAAATGACTGCCTGGAATTTCTACTGGACGCTTTCTTCCTTTCTCATCCGGCTCACCTAGCTCCATTCGTACCAGTTCCAAGCCCTTCACCCTACCGTTTTCCTCGAGTACACGCGTGGGAGCAACGAGCCAGCGGAATTCTACGCCATCCTGCTTGGCGAATTCATACTCAAACTGATAACAGGACATCTCCTGAACTGTCCGTCGGTACAAAATCTGAACATTGTCTGCACCCAGCCGTTTCGAACAGGTGGCAGCGTCAATCGCCGTATTCCCCGCACCGATAATCACGACTTTTTTGCCCTGCATCACGTTTGATAGTGGCTTGGTCTTGGTCTCCTCCACCAGTGCAATGGCATCGAGGACACCTTCCAGTTCTTCTCCCGGTATATGCAGCTGAGGGACATTGCCCATACCAGTTGCCAACAGGACGGAATCATACTGGTCCAATAACTCGTCTGACGCTACATCCACACCGATTCGTGTATTCGTACGTATCTCTACCCCCAATGCCTCTACTTGCTCTACTTCCCATAGCGATATTTCCTGCGGCAGACGGAAAGAAACGATGCCGTACGTGTTCAATCCTCCCGCCTTTTCCTTTGCTTCAAATATCGTAACCGCGTAGCCAAGACGCGCAAGCTCACGTGCTGCTGATAATCCCGCAGGGCCCGCTCCGACGATGGCTACCCGTTTTCCATTTGCTTCGCCTTTTGAAAAAAGCGTTGCTTGATTTTGGATTGCCCAGTCTGTCGCATGACGCTGGAGAAGACCGATCATGATGGGTTTGGAAGCTGAATGAAGTACACAGGCACCCTCACACAGCTCCTCGGTTGGACATACGCGCGCACAGCTCGCCCCGACGGGATTCGATTCCATGATCGTCCGAGCTGATCCGAGCAAATTCCCGGTCGCAATTTTTTTGATGAAGGAAGGAATGTTAATCGACGTGGGACAAGCCTTAATACAGGGTGCGTCGTAGCAATACAAGCAACGATTCGCCTCATGGATGGCTTCCATCGGTTTTAGGGCAGGCACGACTTCTGCGAAATTTTTCACGAGCTCATTGGGAATGCTCATCTGTCCACAACCTCCTCACCAGATCTAAACATGCTTGCTATTAATCAATGTGCGAGATCGCTTTTTTATGATTGTTAGATTTCATATTTGGCTAGTGAGGAAACGAAATCAATCTGCTTGGATTGACATGAATGATTTCATGTTCGAATAGGATAAAAACAAACAAGGAAGAAAGGGCCGTCCCGTATGAAGGATTACGACCTGGAGATCAGGGTAGTGAAACAAAAAATCGAAGATGCACATGCGCTTCTCAGCCAATTGGAAACCGAACGCAAAAACTACCTAACACAACTCGAAAGACGCAAAGCGTTTCTCTCTTCGCGCGAAATACTAGACATCCTGGAGACAAAAGCTGGTCGTGCTGGCAGTATGGCTACTGTCAAACGCTGGGCAGATCAAGGCTATTTAGGGGATTGGATAGACGAACGGGAGACCTTCCCCCTTTTGGTCAGTAAACAAGGAAACAAACGATTTCTTTTTCCTCGAGAATCCGTGCTCACTTATCTATATAAAAGAGGGTATCTTCGCCCGAGCTACGAGGTGTTGGATCGTGTCCAGCTCATACGAAATAGCACATGCTGTTGGGGAATCATCACCTCCGTCGATCGAAGCGATCAACACTTCACCTATCAAGTTCAATTGGAAAAATCGGGAGAAGTATTGTTGTCGGTATCAGAAGAAGAACTGCTGCTCATCCCGTAAGGAGGCACTATGGAACTGGCCGTAATCACGCTGGAAAATACAGTTGCCAATCAAGAGAGATCACGACAAATCCGCGATTTGCATAAAAAAAAGGGCCAGACCCTCGCCATTCGATTTAGCGAAGAACTGACCCATATTATTTTAGAAGCACCATGCTTGTATATCCCCGACCAGGAATGCTTGAACGAAGCTGTTGTCATCGAAGGAATCGTAAAAAAATCAACGGAATACTACGAGCTGCACCCACGAACCAAAGGGAAGACTGTTAACCTTCACCTTGATTCAGAATTGGTCACTGAGCTAGAGCTTATTCGCTCTCTCGTCAGCAGCAAAACACAGCAGGAAGTCCTTCGTGAGTTGTTCGTTCGAGGCATGCGGTCGTATCTGGCCGAGAAGGAAGCAGCCAGCTCACCCATCAGCGCCAAAAAAGAACGATAGTCCCCACTCTCTACCAGGTAAACGTGATTTTGTCACCCGTGATTTGATAGCGAACCGTGTAAGTCTGATTCTTCTCTTTCATGCTGACTTCAAACACAATTGCTTTTTTCGTCAAATCAGGCTTGACTGTATTGACATCCAACATATCAAACGGCTCGTTTGCCTTTTTCTCCATCCCTACAATTTCTATCTTTTCATGGGTAGTAACATGATAAACTCCCACACCCATCATTGTCTGATACAAGATCCAGTTGTTGTCTAACCATGTTACTTCATCGATAAAATAACCTGGAAACAGTTGGGCTTGCGGTGTGTAGTCTGGCTGATAAAAGCGAATGTTCGCAGTATTGTACAAATTATCTGAATCAATCACCGCAATTTTTTTCTTGTCTTGAGATGGGATTCCAGCTTTTTTCGCCAATTCGATTTTTTCTTTTTCGGTTTCGATTCTCAGTTTTTCGATCAAGAACAGGGAATCTTCTTTAGAAAAGACAATGTTTTTTACGTTTTTCAAATCAGTGAGCTTGTCTTTGCTCGGAAAATTACTGTAGATAGTTAGCGTTGCATCATCTGGCATACCGTCGTAAGCGATGCCTCTAGATGGATATTCCCACGCATATGTACCGATTCCTCTAAGATGGTACGAAAAATCCGGCTTACCCCATGCACCAAAGATAGAAAAATCAGCATATTCGGCGGGTGCCCCTAATTTTTCACCATAGTCTTGCAAATTTTTAGCCATATCAACAAGTGCCTTTGTATCGACGATCTGATCACGACGATAAATAGAAATGGCTTTTACTTTATCTTGAGCAAACGTGAAAAACAAGTGATAGCCCTGTTCCGCATAGCCGATCAACTCAATCTTTTCATCGGAAAAATGTGGTTTACCCAAGACTCGGACGATCTCGTCTTTTCTTTTAGAGGTCGTAATACCTTTTACAACTTCGCCTTTATAGGAAGGTTCAACGAGAACGGCAAACGCTTGCTTGTTTTCGTCCCACTTCATGCTGATTCCTTGTGGATAATACACATAACCATCAAATTCTTTCACGGATTTCCCCAGTAGCTTCGTAAGCGAATCTTGTTTCCACTGATGGGAAGTGAAGGTATTCACGAGCAGCCCTTTTGACAAATCTGCTGGTGACTGCACGGATGTTCCCATACCGCTTTTCGGCGTGATTGGCATTGTCGTTGATGCGCTTGCTGCGAATGCTGTCGAAGCGAACAAACAGCAGGACAACAGTAGCATTATCGCTTTCTTTTTCACTTCATTCCCTCCCAAACTATCAGCATGACTACACAACCATCGCCATAAAACAACGGTTATCCCTAAATTATACCAGAAACAGACAAAATCCGCTAAATGGATTTTTTCGACCATGATCCATGCAATAGAACAAAGCGTCCTTTCCCCGATGTTGTGAAGGGAAGGACGCTTTTCGATGCTCGGTATTTACTTCGATTCGCCGTTAAGATAATTAAAGAACGGTTGATCTACCCAAAATTTGTATGTCTCTACCTTTACTTTGTCATTCAGCTTTTGGAAGCCTTCCACAACTTTTGGTGATTCGTCATTCAGAGAGAAAGACTGCACGACATAACGGCCATCTTTTAACACGTTGTTCGTAATGACAGCATAATCTGCCAGCTCTGTACGGGAATGATAAAGCGGCTGCCACCAAGAAGCCTTGAGCAATCCGGTCATGTCTTCTTGATCCCGTTTGGCATATTTCAAAACAAGTGGCTGGAACTTCTCTTTTTCTTTTACACTGTCGAATTCCAGGCTGAGATCGTACTCCTTGGCATACGCAATGTAGTTGCCGTTTTCAATCTGAACGACCTCGTAATCGGCTGTTTGAACAGGCTCTCCCCATTCCTTCAAGTAAATGAAGGCTGATGTTTTCGGCTCAAATTGAACCTTGGCATTGACGCCTTCACTTTTTAACAGGCCGATTAATTGAATAGCGTGAGCGATATCACTATGCCCATAGGTAATCGTGCGCTGTGGATCAAAATGAGGATCGAATGCGGCATCTTTCAGATTGTAGCCAGTAATCAGGTTTTGCTTCAAGCCTTTGTCTACGAGCTCTTGCAATTCACCGGCTTTAATGATTTGCGATTCTTTCCACGCCTGTGCAAGTTTGCCAAAAATCTCTTCATCGGCGATTGTGCCCAGATAGTTTTTGGCAGAGCCATGGAACTCTGCTACTTTTGCTAGCAATTGACTCGCAAGCTCTGCAGATACTGCCCCTTCTACAGAAGCTGACTTCAAAGCATTGGCGGACACAAGCCCCGTGTCAATGGCTACAGCCAGCTCTTGTGCAGCCTGTAAGGTAAACGTGCCACCTTTTTTATACGAAACCCCTGCTTTTTTCAAGGCAGCGGCTACTTTTTCCTCGCTATATGTATACCCGAGTTCTTTTAACCCAGCAGCTTTTGCGGCAGCACTGACCGCTTCCCATACAACCAGCTTGGAGGCATCTTTGGATTCAGGCAAGAAAGTTTTGGCTACCAAGTCTTTTTCCGCTATACTTGTAGTAGTCGATACGATCTTGAGCAAGGCTTTCTCAAATTGCTCGCGAGTTACCGTCTTGTCAAAAGTCACACCGTATTGCTGCTGCAAAAAGCTGTTCCACTCTACGTGTGCTTCTACCGTTGTTTTCGTTGTTGCACCGACTGCAGTTGGAAAAACGAGCGCCGCTGAGAGTACGGCAGCTGAAGTGGAGAGTTGTAGCCATTTCGCTGATCTGTTCATGAAGAATCCTCCTGACGTATGAAGACGAATCATATTAATATTATTCCTATGTGTTTACTAGGGATATAATCAAATACAATAGCACTTCTGCATTCATCCTGTCAATAACTAGAATAACCCGAAATCCTCCCACAAATGGAGGGCTTCGGGTTATTTTTTGCTCGTTCTTAATTATCCAGTTCCGACCATTTGTTTACTTTCACTGGCGGTGTGTAATCTCGCATCCGATCTAGCAAAATAGCGGGATCACTCTCGCACAGGATCAATTCACCCTGCATTGCGGGAATAAATCCGGCTTCAGTCGCATGCTCCACCATTTGCATCAACGGCGTATAGTAGCCATCCACGTTCAACAGCCCGATTGGTTTTTGGTGAATGCCAATTTGACCCCAGCTCACCACTTCAAAAATTTCTTCAAAGGTACCTAACCCGCCCGGCAAAGCAATGAAGCCATCAGACAAATCGATCATTTTCGCTTTGCGCTCGTGCATCGTCAGGACCTCATGCAATTCTGTCAGCCCTTTATGTACAATTTCTCCGCGGAACAGTCCCGTAGGCATGACGCCGATCGCATTGCCTTCGCCTTCTAGTACTGCATTTGCAACGCGCCCCATCAGCCCCATGCTAGAGCCACCATAGACCAATTCCAGACCACGAGCCACCAGTTCTTTTCCCAACTCCTGTGCGTACCGCTCAAAAAGTGGATTTACACCCGGATTGGAACCTGCGTAAACACAAATACGTTTCATGTCATCCTCCCAAAACTTGTTGAAGTAGAATGGCTTTTTCAAAAATTTCTTTGCGTGTAATATAATTATACTAAAATCAGGAAGGGACAGATACATGTGAATATAACTGAGTTTCAAAAATGGGTCGGAGATTTTTATCAAGAACGAGGCTGGACAGGGTATGGTCCGTTTATTCGTGTAGGATTTCTGATGGAAGAAGCTGGCGAGCTGGCAAGAGCTGTACGCGCCATTGAAATTGGTCGAGATCGTCCTGATGAAGGGGAAAAGCACGCAGAGGAAGCTCGGCAGGAGCTGGTGGAAGAGCTGGGCGATGTACTCGGGAACTTAATCTTGCTGGCAAACCAATACGAGGTTCCTTTTGAGGAGATATTGGAAGCACATCGAGCAAAGCTCCAAAAGCGCTATCAGCTCCATCGTTGAATAACAACGGCGGCAGCCTAGGTTTTTCGCATCTCCTAGAACTGCCGCTGCTTTCATCTATTCGTCTTTTCGTCCGAGCTGCTCCTACTCCAATGTATCAAAGGCTTCCTTCATAACCCGCGCTATAAAATCGATATCATCGCTCGTCGTGGTAAACGGTGGCGAGAGTGTCAGCACATTATTGAAGCTCGGAATGGTGTCGCCATTGCGTCCGATGATTAGCCCCCGCTTCTTGCACTCAGCAATCACCTGTGTCAATTTCGCTGGCGCCGCAGGTTCCTTCGTTTTGCGATCCTCTACCATCTCAATCCCCATCAGGAAGCCAAAGCTACGAATGTCTCCAACGTATGGATGATCTGCGAGAAACGCCAGCTTGGCACGCAATTCTGCTCCGAGTTCCTCCGCTCTCTCCACCAGTTTTTCCTCTTCTAAAATTTCGAGATTTTTCAGGGCAAGCGCGCATGCCGCCGGATTGCCACCGAACGTATTGACATGACGGAAATGCAGATTATTCCCCTGCTCATTGAATTTGTCTGCGACTTCGGCCCGCACTGCTGTTGCGGAAAGTGGCAGATAGGCGCTCGTAATACCTTTGGCCATGGTCACGATGTCTGGCTTGATTCCGAAATTTTGGTGGCCGAACTTTTGACCGGAGCGACCGAATCCGCAGATGACCTCGTCCACGATCATCAACACGCCGTACTTATCGCAGATTTCCCGCACTTTTGGCATGTATTCCGGCGATGGAACAAGGACGCCTCCCCCTGTAATGGTCGGCTCCATGATGACCGCTGCTACTGTCTTTTCACCTTCCCAATTGATCACTTGATCGTAATATTCGGCGCATTCCAGATTGCATTTGCCGTACGATTTTCCAGCCGGACAGCGATAGCAGTAAGGCGGCGGTACATGGAGGAAACCAGGTGCTAGTGGCTCGTATTTTTCCTTGCGTATGGATTGACCCGTTGCAGCGAGAGCCCCCATCGTATTCCCGTGGTAAGCGCGATGGCGCGAAATGAATTTGTAACGGCCCGGCTCCCCGTTCTGGTGATGATATTGACGGGCAATCTTGAATGCGACCTCGTTCGCTTCCGAGCCGCTATTAGAAAAGAATACGCGATACTCCTCGCCAAGCCATTCGCTAATTTTCTCGGATAGACGAATAGCGGGTACGTGGCTTTGTGTGAGTGGAAAATAAGCCAATTGCTTCAACTGCTCGTAAGCGGTGTCTGCGAGCTCCTGTCGGCCGTAGCCAACGTTGACGCACCACAAGCCAGACATTCCGTCCAGGTATCGATTCCCGTCGATATCGGTGATCCACGATCCGCTCGCTTCCGTTACGATCATCGGATTCGGATTGTAGGGGGACATATGGTGCCACATATGCGAACGGTCGGCATCCAGCAAGCTCTCTTTATCAAAATTTTTTGTCACTTGTCCTTGCTCCATCGCGCAATCCTCCTTATTTTTTCGTAAGAGGTTACTTTACAAAAACTTTTTGCGAGCCAATGCTGGTATCACCATCTTCGAACCATCTGGATGTGACCGTTTTTTTCTTCGTGAAAAAGAGGACGCCATCCTTTCCATTTGCATGTAAATCACCATAAAAGGACTGCTTCCAGCCTGAAAAAGCGAAGAAGCCCATCGGAGCAGGCACCCCTACATTGACACCGACCATCCCGGCTTCCACCTGCTGAACGAATTCTCTTCCCCATTTTCCGTTATTCGTATAGATGGTCGCCCCATTGCCAAAACGCGAGCGACTGATCGTCTCCAAGCCCTCTTCAAAGTCTTTCACACGCATGACACTCAAGACGGGCGCGAAAATCTCGTCGCGGACAATGACCATCTCGGCATCTGCCTTGTCAAATATCGTTGGCCCGAGGAAGTAGCCATCTGGCTGCCTTTTCGCATCCTCGCGACCATCCCGTACCAACGCGGCACCAGACGCGACACCTTTTTCGATATAATCATGTACTTTGGACAAGTGGGAATCACGGATGACCGGCCCAAGATCGATACCCTCCTCCAAACCATTCCCCATCGCAAGAGCATTGGCTTCCTCGATCAGATGCGCGATCAGCTCATCGGCAATCTCTTCAACAGCTACGACAGCACTGGCTGCCATACACCGCTCTCCTGCACAGCCGAATGCTGAGCTCGTAATTGTTTTTGCCGCGCGCTTCAAATCCGTGTCAGGCATGACCAAATGGTGGTTTTTCGCCCCAGCCAGTGCTTGCACACGCTTCCCGTTCGCTGCTGCTGTCTTGTACACGTATTCCGCAACCGGCTGCGAGCCGACGAATGAGATCGCTTTTACGTCCGGATGCTCCAACAGACCATTGACGACATCATGCGCTCCGTTTACGACGTTGAATACACCGTCTGGCAGCCCTGCTTCCTTTAGCAGTTCAGCAATTCGAATCGAAGACAGCGGCGTACGCTCTGAGGGCTTCAGGACAAACGTATTTCCTGCGGTAATCGCAATCGGGTACATCCACATCGGGACCATCACAGGGAAGTTAAATGGTGTAATCCCGCCCACTACCCCCAATGGAAAACGGATCACCTGACTGTCGATGCTGTTTGCGATATTGGGCAATGTTTCTCCCATCATCAGAGTCGGCATCCCACAAGCGAACTCTACCATTTCCAGCGCACGCAATAGCTCTGCCTGTGCCTCAGGCAGATTTTTGCCGTTCTCCATGGTGATCATCCGGGCGAGTTCATCCTCGTGTTTTACGAGAAGGCTATGGAAACGAAACATAATGCGCGCACGATCCACGACAGGGGTAGCACTCCAGCTCACAAACGCTTCCTTTGCAGCAGCAACAGCCTTGTCCACATCTTCTTTTGTCGATAGTGGCACGCGCGACAACAATTCTCCTGTTGCCGGATTGGGTACATCCTCAAAACGTGTCGTCAGTGAATCTACCCACTGCCCCCCGATGTAGTTTTGCAACGGATTTCCAACGATAGCTGTATTCATCCCTTCAACTCCTCACGCTCAATTCATTAACAATTCCATTTTATCCAAAAATAACGCCTGTCAGCACTAGACAAAGCGTAACGCATTACGTAGGGTTAATCATACAGAGTGTAAATGAGGTGAACCTATGAGTAACGATTTGCGCCTAACCATTGCAGAAATCATCAAACGTCCATTGTTTCAGCATGCCCAAGTGGTGGCGGGGCATCGCGGCCTGTCCCGACCGGTTCGCTGGGTTCACGTCTTGGAGACTGCCGATACGGGACAGTTTTTAAATGGCGGCGAGCTAATCCTATCAACCGGGCTAGGATTTGGCGAAGAAAAGGAAAAGCGACTTGCGTATTTAACAGAGCTCATTCGGCGAAAGGCAGTCGGGCTTTGCATCGAGCTGGGACGTTACATCCCCTCCATCCCTGAAGATATGCTAGAGCTGGCGAATCACCACCAGTTTCCGTTGCTCGTCTTTCATCAGCCCGTCCGCTTTGTGGACATCACACAAGATTTGCACGAGCATTTGATCCATGCACAGATGCAAGCACTTCGCAATCTCGAAGCATACTCTCGCAGTTTGCAACAGCTCAGCCTGCAGGCTGCGGGCACGCCTAAGCTGTTGCAGCATTTTCAGGTGGCGGTTCAGACGCAGGTCTTCTATTACGCACCAGATGGCTCCACACAATTTGCCCCGGTGGTACCGCATGATGTTGCCGTTGAGATGAGCGACTTGATGCGGTCTCATTTTTCCGAACTGGATAGTAGTGAAGCTGGCGTACGTTTCCTTTCTCTCTCTGCGACCAGGCAGCTTGCCTACCAACCAGTGATGGCAATGGGTCACGTGCTTGCTTATGTCGGCATCCTTTTGTATGAACGCAGTCCAGATGAGTATTTGCTCCTAACTTTAGACAATACAGTCAGTGCGATGGCCCAAATTTTAATGCGGAAAATGTTTGTGGAGGAACAGGCGCTTGCTACCGAAAATCGGCTGTTTGATGATTTGATTGCCAACCGCTCCATACCCGAGGAACAAATGCGTTCCCTGCTCGGTATCACAAGCAGCGGTAACGCCTCGAGCTATCACTTGATTATTTTATCGTTTGAGAAACCGAAGAACCTAGCCGAGGATTCCCTTCCGCCGCACGATCTGACGGCTATCTTTCGTTCACTATTGACTCGTCATCACTTTCGTCCTTTCATACGTTGCATGGGCCATCGCTTTTACTTTTTGCTGATCGAGCAGCGGCCGCTTGCAGATTCCCGCCGTACCTTGGAAAAAGCCTTTCGCGATGTCAAAAAAATCATGACACAAATGCTAGGGGTGGATGTTCAAATCTGGATGGGCGTCAGTCGAGCCGGAAAGCGGTTGTCTGATGCTGGACGACACCTCGCGGAAGCGGAACAAGCACTGGCTTTTTGTCAGGAATCATCCAGTCCGTTTTTCGCTGATCTCGGATTGTTCCGACTCCTGTTCCATGTACCTAGTGAGCCTGTGATAAAGACCTTCATAAGCGATTACCTCGGCCCGCTGTTAGCCCATGACCAAGCACATGGCTCCTCGCTCGTTCATACGCTGCGTGTCTATTTGGATGTGAACCTGTCCAAGCAGGAGGCTGCGGAAAAACTGTTCATTCATCGGCAAACGCTCTATCATCGCTTGGAAAAAATCGAAGAAATTCTCGGTGAAGATTACACGGCAACGCAAAACAGGCTTTGCCTAGAGATCGCCATGCGAGCCCGGGACTGGTTAAACAAAGAAGAACAGCACTAAAAAAAGACACAACCGTTCATCTGTTCAGGAGACGAAGGTTGTGTCTGTTATTTATTTTCCTGGCTTTTTCATATACAAGCGATACTTCGCTTCTTTGCCTTCCGTTAGCGCGACGCGAATTTTGTACAGGCCGGTTTGTTCGATATTCACTGTTAGTTGCTCAGGAGTGTTGGATGTTGTGGCAGAAGCAAGCTCTTTTGAACGACTGTTATACACATACAAATCGACATCTGAATCCTCATCCCACTTTACGGTCAATTCCAAATCTCCCGGATCATTGACGCGAATGGAATAGTCCATGTATTTCTGTTTTTTCGTCAGCTTTCCTGTTCGGAAAGGCTCCTGTTCAACCGGTGGCTTTTCCTCTTCCTCGTCATCGGACTTTTGCCATTTTCCCGTTGTCGCTAGCGCATACGGCTGCGGTCCTTTCGGGATGTTATAGCCTTCAACCGTCACAGTGTAGGTTCCCTCTTCCGGTTCGGTAATCCATACCTGCTCGACGTTGTTCAGGTTATCCACTTCGTCGTTGTACGGGGCCTCAAAAAAGTCGTTGCCGTTTAGTTTTTCTCCACTCGGTGTCGTCACCTTCAGATTCAAATCGTTGACGAGCGCACGCTTTGCGACAATAGCAGCAGGATAATCCGTCCACGCAAGCGTAATGGCCAAAGGCTTGGAATCATCCGAGACCTTGACCTTATACGTAACTTTTTCACGCGTGCGAATGCCATCCTTCTCGTCCTTGTAGTTCGTTTCAATCGCCTTCTCCAGATTGGCTCTACCGAATCCTTGCTCTCGCATGTCTTCATCCAAGTTGTCTGCACTTGTCAAGAGCATGGCTTTTACTAATGCACCACTCGGATTTTTTTCCCCTTCTTCCTGCAAAAATTCCCGGATTTGTGCCACACCGCCCGCTAAAATCGGCGTAGCCATGCTCGTTCCGTTCATATACGCGTAATGTTCATTAAAACGCTTGTAGAAATTTTTGCTCGGTGCCAGTGAAGAACGCGTGGACAAGATCGCTGAACCAGGCGCGACAATATCAGGCTTCAAACGCCCGTCGTCCGTTAAGCCGCGACTGCTCGATACCCACACGTCATCCGCTTTATCGGAGTTCTTCCCCAAGTTGGGCCGAACATTTTCCGTAGCGCCAACGGCGATAACGTTTTTAGCCGTGGCTGGGCTCCCAATCGTTTTATAGCCATTCTCACCATCGTTTCCAGCCGCAATAAGCACCGTCATATCTGGATGCTCCCATAAAAAGCGATCAAACAAGAGCGATGATAGGCTGTACTCTCCCTTATCATCAGCCCCCCATGAATTGGAGTGAATGCGGGCACCCTCTTCATATGCTTCCTGCAAAATCGTCTCGACATCCGTGTTGAGCTTCCCTTTCGCGTCCTCTATCGCATGAAAAACGAGCTTCGCACCCGGTGCCGTTCCTTTATACTGTCCATCTGATGCTTCTCCTGTGCCCACAATGGAACCAGCTACATGCGTACCATGGCCGTGGACGTCCCTCGCATCATTCGGTCGGCCAAGTGAAATGAGCTTCTCAATCTGGCCCTTAAAATCTGGATGCATCGCTTGAAGCTTCCCTGTATCAAGTCCGGTATCGGCGACTCCGACAATTTGTCCTTTTCCTGTGTACCCTGTCGAGGCCAGCTTGTCCGAACGAATGATGGTAGCTGCTACATCATTGTGCAGCTTGTTTTCTGGCACAGGGACGACAGCAATGACATCATCTGATTCGATCACTTGTTCAATCGTTTGCTGATCCATCTTAGCGATAGATATATGCGGAGCATCTTCTGGCGTTTGAATGTCTCGTATATCTTGATCCTCCGTCATTTCCGTCATCGCTCGATACATGTCCACCCGTTGATTGAAACCGATGACGGCAACCTCGACCCGCTCTCTGTTGCCTCCTGAAAAGCGAAGCTCGGACGATACCTTGGACTTCGGTGTAAACGCCAAAACCTCTTCGACAAACGACAACTCCTTGACTTCACTTCTTACCTGTTCATCCTCGATTTTCGCGATGAATGCATAATCCGGTATGTAATCACCAAGCGTGACGCCGATATCTTCCAGTTCTTCTTTCCACTCCTCACGAACAGGACCAGATAACTGAATAACGACGAGCTCAGACTCTCTCTTTTTCGACGTAAGCTTGTCTAGTGCAAGACCCTTATCAGCTTCGATCTGTATATTGCCTCGACGCTCTCCCTCTTGCTTGGCATCCACTGGAATGCCCTCCAGCGAAAGTGTCAGAACAAGTGTCGTGCATAAAGCTGCTTGCCATTTTTTTCGCAAACCAAACACCCTTCCCCCATGGCGTAATGTAACCATTTCTATCCATTATACGAGAAAGGGTGAATTGTCAAAAGAGTAAGAAGGCATAGACATGGGACAAAAACTAATTTTTTGCCCCATCCTCTTCTACCGTCCACTGTAATAGCGGTTGAAAATCGGCCCATGCCAACTGCATCAGCATCTCCTGATTCCATTCCTGCTTCGGAATATCCATCAGTCGCACAGCCTGGTTTTGGATCGCCTCTTGCAATAGGTTATGGCTAAAACGACCGTTGCCATTCAATCGATGATCACTGACTGCTTTATCCAAAGACTGCGAGATCATTTCCAGCACGTTCTTCTCAATCGCATACCCAACGTCGCATGCAGCCTGTTCAAGAATGTGCACGAGTTCCGTCACGGTGTAGTCAGGGAACGCAATATATTTTTTAAACCGCGACAAGAGTCCGGGGTTGCTCATCAACAATGAATTCATTTCGAGTGGATAGCCTGCGAGGACCACGACCAGATTCTCTTCGTGTTTGGTCATCTCTTCTACGAGCGTGTCAACCGCTTCCTGCCCAAAGTCCCGCTCTCCTCCACCGAGCAGCGAATACGCTTCATCGATAAACAAAACGCCGCCTAAAGCTTCTCGAACTTTTCTGCGTGTAAGCGCTGCGGTCTGACCGACATACCCCGCGACCAAGTCGGCTCTACTCGCCGTAACAAGATGACCTCGTTTCAAATAGCCGATTTCTTGCAAAATCTGCGCATACAGCTGGGCAACCGTCGTCTTCCCTGTGCCTGGATTTCCAGTAAAGACGGCATGCAGCTCAATCGGACTTTTCGGCAGGCCTCTTGCTTCGCGTTCTTGCTGAACGGACACATACGCAGCGATTTTTTTCAGCTCCGTTTTCACTTGAGCAAGACCAATCAACGCTTGCAGTCGAGCTTCTGCATTCCTTTCTTTTTGCGGCGGATCGAAGCCACGGACATCCTCGGGTTTCAGAATCGTGAAGTCATCCCATTTCAGTTCCTTACCGTCTGTCTCGCGTCCTTTGGCAAAGATAGCATCGAGCACGATATTTGTAACTGCCCGTGCATTGCCAAACGTATCGTCTACTTGCGCTTTTTCAATGCGCTGGCGCAGTGTAATTTTTGCCGCCTCTGTCAGCGTAAAATCGTTCCGTACGGCTACTTCTTCTGCAATGTGCACCAGTTCGTCCGCCTGATAATCCGGCAGTAAAAAGTGGCCCGTCTCTGGAAAACGGCTATTCAGCCCAGGATTAGCATACAAAAAATGTCGCATTTCTTCCGGATAGCCCGCCAGCATCACGACAAAGCGTCCTGCATACTCGCCACTCGTCATAGCGGATACAAGCGTGTCAATCACCACTTGTCCGTAATCACTGCCGGAGCTGTCTGGGCGCTTCAAGCTATATGCCTCATCGATAAACAAGACTCCACCGTCTGCCTGCTTGATCGCTTCCATGACGCGCTGCTCTGTCTGTCCCACGTAAGCGCCGACCAACTGAGAACGATCCACCTCGATGAGCTGTCCTTTTGCCAACAACCCGAGCTCTTGATACAGCTTGGCGATCAAGCGAGCCAAAGTCGTCTTCCCCGTACCTGGGTTCCCCATCAGCACAAGATGAAGAGGAAGCTGGTCTTTCATATGCCAGCCCTTTTCTTCGCGTAGCTGGCGATATTGCAGAAATTGCGCCAACTGCCGAACCCGATGTTTGATCTCGTCCAAGCCAATCAACCGCTCCAATTGCTCTAAAGCACTCAAATCTTGCTGAGGCGCTTGTTCGTGATCTTCTACCCTTTCGTTCCTTTGCGGCAGGAGCTTTTCCTTCTGTTCTTGCTGTTTAGTTAAAGCACGAATCGTCTCTTGCAATTGGACGAGCATTTCACTGGAGTAAAAGACCCCGGATAAAGACGCTCCATACGCTTGAACACGTTCTTGCAATTGTACTAATAAATTTTGTCGTTCCGTGTATAACAGCACGAGGCCAGTAGCCGTAGCTTCCGCCTCCGAATCGTTCCATTTTTGCGCTGCCTGTAGCGTCTCTTCAGCAAGAGAGCGCCACTTCGTGATTTCTGCCAACTCATTGGTTGCCTGCTCTTCCAGCACTTCAACTGTTCTCCTGCGCATGACGACGTTATCCGTTTCACGCACGGACTTGAATTCGGTGAGAAAGGCATGGGATCGCAACTGTGAAAAGTACAGCTCGAGCTTAACTTCTCCAGCGTAGCGAAAATCAGGGGCTAGTTGAAGCGCACGATCTACCCATTCAGCTGCGAGCGTATGGCCTCCTGTTTTGTGCATCCGCAAAGCAGACATCCGCGTCAACACCATCGCTTCCATCAAATCAAGCTCTTCGCCTGGATGTTCTTGACGATGCTGTTCGAGCATTTGCAGGAATGTCAGGCATTCGCCTTCGGATAGTGACTGGATGCTGGACGGATTTTCGTTAAAACCTGCAATCAGTACCCTCGGGTCCCGTTCTTCTTGATGCTGCATTTTTTGATTGCTCCTCCCGCTCCATTGTTTCATCCCTGTTGTAGCATATTTAGCCGAACATGAAAAGTCTGTCCGAACATTAGAGCTCCCGTTGAATGTTCACTGCGGTTCTTTTCACCTTTTGTCGTGCGAATAAGGTCGTCAAAGCAATGAGGATACCGGCCATACCAAATTCAAGCCAGACCCCTCCCCATTCTAACAGCATCGCACCTACAACCGGACCTGCAGCCATGCCTGTATAGCGGATGAAATTGTACACACCAATGGACGTTGCACGCTCTGCTTCAAATACTTCAGATAGCAAAATCGTGTGTGCAGGCATACCTACACCCAAGGTTAAGGCGAACAGCGTACTTGTTATCACAAGCAGGAGAAAAGAAACATCAGCCGCAGTCATAAAAAGAAACATCGCCAATGCATTTGAACCGGTCGTCACCAGTAACGTTTTACGTGCTCCCCATCGATTTTGCAATACAGCAGACAGCTTGCTACTGATAATAAAGACAACTGACACGAGCAAGAAAACCAATCCGATTATTTCAACAGAGACTGCGTAGTGGTTCGTCAATTGGACAGGGAGAAACAGCAGAAAACAATAATAAGCGTACATTTGGCTAAAACCAATCAAAATGACAGACGCACCGACCGGGTGGAGCAAAATGTTACGGAAAGACCCTAACGTAAAACCGCCGGATGATGTAGCTTGATTCCTTTTCGTTTCGGGTAACAGTGTTGCATTAATGACGACGAGAAAGACTGCGCAGATCGCCAAAAACAAAAAGACCGCAGAATGTCCGCCGATGCCTCCAATCCAGCCACCTAGCAGTGGACCAAGTGCCGGACTAAGAGCAAGCAGCATCTGATAAGTCCCCATCGCAGATGCACGTTGGATTCCTGTAAATAAGTCTCCAATGATCGTTGCGGCAACGATCGGAATGGCAGCAAACCCCGCCCCTTGTAAAGCCCTGAAAAATAATAGCCCATAAATAGAATCGACCAGATAGCATCCGATCGACGCGACCGTATAGAGGATCAGCGCAGGTATCATGACACGTTTTCGGCCGAACCGATCGATAAACGGCCCATAGACGATTTGCATAATCGCGAGCATGATGGTAAAGATTGAAACGGTCCAGTTCATCATGGTTGCACTCGTCTGAAACTCTTTTTGCATGGCTGGTAAAATAGGCATGAACAAATTTTGCGCGAACATACCTAGCATTAGCGTTATCCCAAGTAGGTACAGTACTTTTTTTGGATTCATGGTTGCTCTCCTCTTATCTTATTATTGTGTCCTTGGAAACAATTTTCGCAAAAAAAATTAACGACTTGTATGTTTCCCCTATTCATCTGTTGCTTCTCTTATGACCTCTTCCAAAAATGCCATTTCAGCAGGAGTATACCTATCCAAAAATCGGTACATGTCCATCTCCAGTCGTTGATGGTAATGTTCGTGAATCTCGTTTACCATTTCTCCTACTGATGTCAGCCGAAAAAAAACTTCCTTCTGATTGTCTTCCAGCTGATAGCGCTCGAGTAATCCTTTTTTCAAAAGCTTGACTGTTATTTTGGATATCGCACTCTTTGTTACCCCAATATGCTGGGCAATTGTCGTAACGTTGACTCGATCTTTACCCCCTACCTCTTGAAGGACGTGGAGCTCTGTTATGGATAACCTTCCAACTTTATCGTAATCAGGTACGCTGCTTCTGATATCGCGCAATAGCATTTCTTCGCGTTGCTTGCTGCGCTCCTCCTGTTTATGTAGAAAGGTGATCCATCGATTCCAAATCTTCTTTTTAGGGTCCAATGCAGCATCAGCTCCTCATCTATTTCAACTTTTGTTTCCAAGGAAACAAATTAACGATATCATGAGATTTCCTTTTGCGCAAGAAAAAACCGCAGCCCTGCATTCGCAAGCTGCGTTCGGAGACCAGTCTCTATCCATTTAGATTGCCCAATTCCTTGTCCGCACTGAAATGAGCACGAGCGGCCTCAAACACTTCACTTTCCGATCCGGCCGAGATTTTGAAGCTCGATACCACTTTCTTGCCGCATCGTACTTGAACATTATACTGTGAATCTCCATCATACGTTGACTCGAAATGATAATCTTCACCATTGACCTGAATGGTTTGTTCCATGGTTACACCTCCCACCTTAGTGTGACCAAGCAACATGGCAATCATCCTATATTTTGTTTCAAAAAAATCGTTTTTCCCGTTTCAGCTGACTCCATGGCCGCTTCTTTCCTGTGACGATATTCGCTCTATGAAGTAATAGGGGCACAACGCTGCTTTGTCAGCGCCGTGCCCCGTATATCCATTTTCTACAAATCAGCCATACGCTGTGCTTTTTTTCGCGCTACTCTCTTTTCGCGCATCCCCTCAAAGATCGAGTAAAGAACGGGAACCAATACAAGCGTTACAAGCGTGTGAAAAATCAAACCCGCTATTACCCCAGTAGCAAGCGGCGCCTCTAGTTCCGCTCCTTCCGCAACAGCGAGTCCCATCGGCAGCATACCGAGTATCGCTGTCAGCTTGGTCATAATCACCGGACGAACACGATCTCGCGTCCCCTGTACAATCGCTTCTTCCAACCCCATCCCCCGTGAACGGAGCAAATTGATTCTGTCAATTAAAAGAATCGCATTGGAAACAACAATTCCTACTAGCATGATGAGCCCAATCATCGCCATCTCCCCAAAGGTTCGCTGCGTGATCACGAATCCGAGAATGACTCCAACCAAGGCCATAGGCAATGACAGCATGATAATAAACGGCTGAGATAATCTCCCAAACTGCGCCACCATAATCACATAGATGAGGGAGACGACCGATACCAAGACGATGATTCCCTGGGTAAAGGTGTTATTCTGTTCCTTCAAATCGCCAGCGATCTCGATCTTGTATCCAGCAGGCAATTCCACAGTGTCCAGCTTCTCATTGATTTGTCTGCCCGCCGTACCGATGTCTGTGCCCAACAATTCTGCTGAGACGGTGATGATTTGTTCTCCTTTTTCATGTTTGATCGTAATCGGAGATTTGCTGAAATGGAAATCGACCAGTTCGTGTAACGGCACCTGTGCGCCTGTTTCGGTTCGAATCATAGTCTGTTGAAGCTGGTCAGGATGTGTCACCCATGTCTCTGGAAATCTGGCAACAATAGAAGTTTCAATACCATTTTGACTGATTGTGGAGAGGGGCTGCTCCCCAAGTAGCATGCTGATTTGGCTGTCCAATGAATCAGAGTCAACCTGTAATTGAGACATTGCCTCCTGATTCGGTGTCAGCGTTACCTTTTCCTTCCCTCTTTCAAAGTCATTCCGAATATTGACCACACCGGGGATGCTCCCCAGCATTTCTTCTACTTTGGTGGAAATCGACCGGGAAACCTCCAAATCTTCGCCCGCGACCTGCAACTCAATCGGGGCCGATTCACCTGAGAAGCCAAAAGTCAAACTCGTCCGTTCCACTCCGTCAACGGCATTCAAACGGCCGTTTATTTCTTGCATAAATTCTTCTTTCTCTTGTGTTCGTTGCGACTTGGTCACTACTGTAATATTTAACTCGACTGTCTCTTTCTTTGCCGTAAAAAAGACTTGATTCACGTCGGACAACTCTCTCAACGCTTTTTCCGCTTCCACTGCCGCTGTTCGTGCCTGTTCCAAGCTAGTTCCATCGGGCATCGTGAGCGTGGCAAAAATTTGATTCTCATTGGCATTTAAGCCATTTCCTATTTTTATCAATGGGAAGAGACTCAAGGCCCCTACAAACACAGCAAGAGCCACCAGCAATGTGAGAATTCGATGACGAAGGGTTACATGCAGTAATCGCTGAAAGAGAGAAACAATTCGATTTTTCCCTTTTTCGCTAGGGGACTGCAACTGTTTATCATGTTGAAGAAAACGCTCAGAAAAAATCGGAACAAAAAGAAAAGCTGCAATCGTTGAAGCTAGAATGGTAGAAGTAACGGTAAACGCAATGGTATGAAGAATAGGCTTCAGCCACTGTTCAAAATCTGCGACCACAAGGGGTAAAAACACAATAATCAAAGTTAATTGGGAAGCAAAAACAGGTGCTATGACTTCTTTTGATCCCTGAACGATGGCCTGTTTGAGCTGCATTCCCTTTTCTCTCAAATGATAAATACTCTCCAGAACAACGATCGCGGCGTCAACAATCAATCCGATGGACAAACTCAGTGATATCAATACCACCATGTCAATGTTATATCCGGCAGCTTTCAAAGCGATGAAAGTCATCAGGATGGAGAGCGGCAGCGTCGTTGCAATGACCATCGTGACACGCCAATTTCGCAGGAATACCCAGAGGACGAGGATTGCCAATATTCCCCCAATGACAACATCGCGACTCAAATTGCTGATCGCTTTTTTGATAAAGGAGACGGATTCAAACATAACTCTCAGCTCGTAGTTTCCGCCCGCCTCATTATTGATTTGCCTCACAACTTCCTCGACTTTTTTCTGTGTAGTGATCAGGTCACTCCCCTCAGCGCGCTTTACACTGATTTGTACAAAGAGGTTACCTTCTGTCATGGAAATAGCGTCCTTCACGCTTCCGCGCAGATCACTCACCATTGCCAATTGTTCGAGTACAACCTTGCCCTTGGGTGTCTTGATCAAAATGTTTTTGAACTCTTCTACATTTTTTAAGCTGTTGTCAATCATCACAACGGTGTCGAACCCGGGATTCTCCAATATCCCCACTGCTTTTTTCCAATTGGCACCCTGAAGCTGACCAACAACATCCGCCGCTGTCGTTCGATAGGCAGTAAGCCGTTCGGGACGAAACGTTATCGCAACCTTATTTTCAAAACCGTCCTCGGATACGACCACTTCCTTCACACCCGGGACAGATTCTATTCGATCCTTAATGGTCGTCTTCAGCAAGGTGAGCATGGTTTGTGTATCTGTACCCACCATTGCGTAGTCGATTAAGTCCTCATCACCCAAATTCGTTTGCGTGACGGTTACGGTATCTACTACTTTGGGAAACTCATTGCGCAGCCGATTCACAATATTTTGTGTCTCTTGCTTGACCTTTTCACCTTCCCCATCCTCTGCAAGGATCGAGATGCCAGAAAACCCCGTCCCTGTTTTCGATGAGAAATTTTTAATGCCAGCCACAGATTTCAATTCTTGCTCTATTTTTTTTGTGACCTTTTCCACCATCTCTTCAGGCGGCAACGCTCCTCCTGAAATATTCACTTCAATCCAAGGCAAATTCGTTTTCGGTACGAGCTCCACGTGGAAGGAAAAGAGAGCACCGATTCCGGTTAGCACGATGAGGAATGTGCACAAATAGAGGATCACTTTTCGTTTCAGCAAAAAGAGAATGACCTTGTCCATCGGTTACTCCCCTTTCACCGTAACGACTTCTCCTTCGGCATAGTACGTTATGCCGGAGATTAGGATTTGATTGCCTGACTGTAGGCCCGATAGAATCTCGACGTTATTTCCGAAAATTTGCCCCACTTCCACGTCGCGTCTCTTGATTACACCATTCTCGACAACCATGACGAAGCGCTGTGTTTCCTTAATTCCAACGCTTTGGACGGGAACGAGCATTCCATTCACTTTGCGTGTCATCTCTACAGTCGCGACCATCCCCTCTATCAACACGTTGTCTTTATTGGAAACAGCTATTTCTACAAGATACTTTCCCGTTTCCGCGTTAAGAATGGGGGAGATAAATGTAATGGTCCCTGTACTTTTGCCCTTACCCTCCACTGTCACAGGCACTGTGTCCCCTTGCTTGTAGTTTTCCATCACATCCAATGGGACATCGACCTTCAGCTTCACTTCCGAGCTATCAACCAGGTGAATGATACTTTCACCTGGTTGGGCAAGACTGCCTGTCTTTTGGGTCACATCGATGACCATACCGCTAAACGGCGCGACGAGTTGCGTTTCTTGAAGGGTTTTCTTTGCAAGCTCTACTTGACTGGCCGCTTGTTTCAAATCGGCATCTGCACTGGCAATCTCGTTGACTTCCGAACCCTTTAGCAACTTATTCAACGTAATTCGCGCCTCTTGTAACGAAATCTCGATTTGCTCTTTTTCCGACTGCGCAATGTCCAGCTCACTCTGTGAAATAGCGCCACCCTTAAACAGCTCTTGGGCTGTCTCCCATTTCTGTTGCGCATCCTTCAAACGCTTTTCTTGGCTGTCGACTGCCAAGCGTTGTTTGCTGATGAGATCTGCGCTTGCTCCTTGTAATGTTTTTGAACGCAACGCAGATGCACTTTGAACCTGGCTTTGTGCCGCTTCCAGCCCTTTTTGATAATAGCTTGTATTTAATGAACTTAATACCTGGCCCTGTGTCACCTTTTCCCCTTTTGTTACGTTCATTCGTTCAATCGTACCAGAAGCCCCAAAGGCTAAATGACTCTCCTGCTTGTATTCAACGAAAGCAGTAAGTGGTATCGGCAGGGAATCCATCTGTTTTACAGTGTGCACCTGCACTACCTTTTGTTTGGTTGGCTCTGTTTCCTGTTTCGTTTCCACTCCACATCCCGTGATGAACATCAGTACAACGGTCAAAACGACGTAGTGCATACTCTTCACGTAGAGTCCTCCAGTAGTTTTGTCATTGTCTTTTTGAATGAAACTGACATCATTTTCTCTCTCTAGTTATAATGATCTTGCTCAAGCAGACTTGTCTGTAGCAACCACCTGTTCTTCTTTTTGTTTAAAGTATTGACTCACTTGTTTGTTCAGATGAGCGATCAAGGCGATCACGAAAATGAGGGCACCTGAGACCAACAAGATATACGGCCAATAAACGGCCTCCATTAAAATACCGTACAACCAGATCCCAAACGGTACGGCCACTCCGGTAAAAGTGCCGACCACACCAAACATGCTGGCACGCAAATGCTCAGGCGTGTTCAATTGAACAAAGGTAAACATCGGGATGTTCCCCATGGAGTTGAAGATTGCGGAGACCAATAAAATCCCGACAAACACGCCCGTAATGATCCACGAGGCGTTACTCGTTTCCGGAACAAAAATCGGAAATACCCACGACATCAAGAGAATCCCCTGCAATAGAATCAAAAGGAAGATTTTATTCTCAACGTATTTGCTCACCTTTTTCATAGAGACAATAGCCGCTCCGATAATGATCCCGATAAACCAGGAGGACTGAATAAAGGAGAATTGCTCCATCGATACTTTTTCGACTCGATAGGCAATATGCAGCAGCCCCACATACATGAGCGGAGGGAAAATAAAGTTGAGCACAAGGAAAATCAGGAACAAGTACTTGATGACAACCTGTTCTCGGATATATTGGAAGACTTCCTTGATTGTGTCTGTATAGCTTTGCGTTGTCTCCTGTACAACCTCGGTCTTGCGGAAACGGAGGAACATCTGCATGATCCCTGCTCCGATAAAAGAAAGGCCATCAATCAGCAAAATCATTTCCATCCCCAGTAACCCATAGGCAACCGCCCCTACCAAAGGACCCGCTACATTGAGAATGGCACTGATCGCTTGATAAATAGAGTTCATACTTCCTACTCTATCCTCGTCTACCAGCTCAGGAATGGATGCTTGCAAAGCGAGATACGTAAAAGCCTGAATAGTACTGATCACGAAGGCGTATCCGACAAATAGCCATAGATTCGTGGGAAACTGAAGGAAAAACAGTAAAAACAAGAGAACTAGCGCACCGCTTAGCAGCTCGGTGACAACCATGATTTTTTTCTTGTTGTGTCTATCAATATAGGCGCCTGCAAAAATATTAATTAGCACCCCTGGCAAGTACGAAAAGCCCAAAACAGTTGCAAATGCAGCGGAAGAACCCGTCACATCCGCAATGTACAGAGCAAGAGCAAATTTGTAGACACCGCTACCTAATTCTGTGATAAAACGAGTAATAGAAAAGAGAAAAATATTTAATCCGTATCCGTATGTTTGGTTGCCCATCTTAACCTCCCTGAATAGTAATCCCTCTAGGTGACTATTTATTTCGGCAAGATGAACCCGCTACACCCCTCGGACAATAAATCCGGAATAGAGCGGAATCCATCTGCCGACTTCCAATACGATTCCTAGGCGACTCTTAGCGTATGACTAGAGGCAATCCCATCAATTTTTTCGCTTCCTGCTCCAAAATCACTCGCAACTTCCTTTCATCCTCGCGATATGGCAAAGCCATAAAAATAGTCATTTTGCCCATGGATGTATAGGAAGCCTCAAAGAGAATACGCTTCTTTCCTTTTATAAACAGGTGATCGTATTCACTTGGTTGACTCTGGTTTTGCTCACCCAGAAAGTTGCAAATAATCGGTGTCATCTGCATGCATCGGATGAGTGAGTGGTTGGAAAGAGGATAGTTTTCCGTTACATCAGGATTTTGCACAAGATTGGTGAAATGGATATTCCTCTCCTTTGTGAGATCCAACTGAACTTTCACATACGCTTCCAACTCATCAAGACTCCACGCCGGATCAATATGAAGCGGAATATGATCGATACACTCACCCAAGACATCGAAGAAATGGTTTCCCATAAAGGATCTGCCAAAGTTCATGAGGAAGACGGGTGCCTTATGGACTCCGTAACTTCTTTCACAAAATCTAGCTAAAAGAGCAATCGGAATCCGCGCATTTTCTGTCTCCTGCGGGTTGTCCATATCCAGTTCGCAGGTAACAATCGTGTAGCCGTCCAAAGCAGATGAAGATGAAAGCTGTCTTTCTATGGACAAAAGACTATTCTCAAATTCGTGAAGATCAAATTCCTCTATGAGCTGCTGATCTTCGATTCCGATTGGACCTTTGGTAATTTGCTGGACGAAATCCCAATACGTATTCCGCTCATTTTCCGAGAGGTCTGTGCCATTTTCTAGCGCTTCGTAATACAGATTTATGTCGTTTTGCAGAACCTCACTGCTAATAAAATCAAAAATGAGATGCGATGTCGGGAATATGAACGAGTACTCTTTCTCGCTTTCTTTCAGCAAGATCACTTTGTAAGACAAAGAACCGATCGAATCATGCTGCTTGTAAAAATATTCACTCAGTAAAAGCTGGCGTACCTCTTCTTTTCTTTCATCCGAATCGCTCGATACATCAACAACAGGGAGCGCAATTTCACTAGGGCAAGGATATTCCTTCCAATATGGCTCTTCTTCCTCAAAAGCCAGCGTGCATCGCAGTAAATGATGCCGCTCCAGGACATCAAGAAAGGCCTTTTCCAGTGTCTTAGGATCGATCATCCGCTCAAAGCGAATCACTGTTCCAGAAATGTCCTTTTCCTGTACATGATAGCGCTGTGAAGGTGACATCGGACGTCTGATAAAAGTCTGCTGATTGACGATCGCCTCCGAATAACGAAGGAGCATCTGATCGAGGTCATTGACGAGACGCTCCTGCCATCGCAACGATTCATTCTCATCTAGTGCAGCCTCTCGGATATGATTCCTCTCTTTTTCCCATGCTTTTTGCGAGAGATCCAGATACTGAATGGCGTGCGGCTGAATCACAGGTTCACAAGACGTACGCAATAAGGACAGTATTTCTTGGTGTTTGTCCCGCGCATTTTCTTCCACGTAGAGAACAGCTCGGTGCTTGCTGCCGAAGGGCAATTCTACATAGTTGCTTCGCACTTGAAAATGAGCGTAGATCAAAGTTTCCAGCTCTTTTTTATCTTGTGCTTTTGTGGTGCGAATCCGGCTTACGGTATCTAAATATCCTGCTAGCGCTCTGACTGTGTCATATTGGAAGATCGTTTGAATCTTTACTTCTATTCCTTCCTTATGAAGTCGTGCTACCAATTGGATCGCTTTGATAGAATGCCCGCCCAGATCATAAAAATGGTCATCCACACTGATTTCCTGTAGGTCGAGCACTTCTTTCCAGATTTCCGCCAGCCTAATCTCCTGCTCTGTAACAGGTGGATTCAGCTGCTTACTTGCCTCCCTGATCATGGCAGGCTCAGGTAATGCTTTCCGATCTATTTTTCCGTTAGGGGTTATAGGCATTCTCTCAAGGACGTGGATATACGTTGGTACCATATAGGCCGGAAGGGTGGCCAAAAGCTCCTGACGCAAGTCTCTGTTCCAATCAGGCTGCTCCCAGACCAGATAAGCAATCAGGCAGGCATCTCCTCCCTGCTCTTTTTTGGCTAGCACGACCGCTTCCTTCACACCTGCCTGGGATAGGATCACGTTTTCAACCTCATCAAGCTCGATACGAAAACCACGTATCTTGACCTGATTGTCCATCCGCCCCAAATATTCCAGACTTCCATCGGCAAGCCATTTCACCATATCTCCCGTCTTGTAGAGCCTCGAACCGGCAATAAACGGATCTGCCACAAATTTCTCGTACGTCAATTCCTCGCGATTGATGTAGCCATCAGCGACGCTAATACCCGCGATAGCCAACTCACCAGGAATTCCCTGGGGCTGCAAATGACCGTGCGCATCCAGCACGTATACTTTTGTGTTGGCAATGGGCTTTCCGATTGGCACTTGCTGTGGCAGCCTTTCTTGCCCTTCATACGTCCAAGTCGTTGCACAAATCGTTGTTTCGGTTGGACCGTATGCATTGATGTATCGGCAATGCGCGCTCCATTTATGGACAAGCTCCCAGTTTGCCGTGGAACCTGCAGTGATTAATGTCTTCAATTTCGGGAAATTTTCCGGCTCCAAATACGTTACAAAGGTAGGTGGAAGCGTCGCAACTGTTACTTCATGCCGTAATAGATACTCACTGAAAGCCTGCGGATCGAGTACGACATCCTTTGAAACAATGACCAATCTCGCTCCCGTCAACACCCCCATCGTAAACTCCCAGACAGAGGCATCAAAGGAGATGCTGGCAAACTGCAACACCTTGTCCTCTTGGGTGATACCGAGATCGTTGATGAAAAACTGCTGGAGGTTAGCGATTCCGACGTGGTGCAGCCTTACCCCTTTTGGCTTCCCCGTTGACCCGGATGTATAAATGACGTAGGCCAGGTCACTGGCATGATGAAGGGTCTGTACATCAAGTGAGACATCATTGTATACGCTCCTATCATCAAGATTGATCAACGCTGCTTCAGGGAGAATACGCTCTGCATACGATACAGTCAGATCATGGACCAAAACAATGCTTACCCCGCTATCTTCGATCATATAGCTGATGCGTTCGCTCGGATGGTCGGTACTAATGGGAAGAAAGGCACCACCCGCTTTTAAAACGGCCAAAATAGCGAGGCTGTATGCAGTAGAGCGCTCTACCATCACAGCAACAATGCTCCCTGGTTGTACCCCTTTCTCCCGCAGCATGTGGGCCAACGCGTCGGATTTGTCATCTAATTCCCGATACGTGTATGTGCCTTCCTGATCGACCACGGCAATGTGATCCGGTCCCTTTTTGACCTGTTCCTTAAATAGCTGGTCAATGGTTAGCGTTTGATCAACTTGCATCTCCGTGTCATTCCATTGTTGCAGAATGAGTGCCTGTTCCTCGTCCGTGACCATTTGTATTTTTGCAATCGGCAGGTCGGGATTATCGACGACACTTTGAATCAACTGATTAAAGTGCGCTCGTACTTTTTGCAGATAGGCATCGCTGTATGCAAGTGCATTATAGATAAAGTGAATTTCTAATTCCTTTCCGGGAATAATGCACAAGTTGAAGTCGTAGCTGGTTTGCTCATATCCTTGGACATCCGTGATTCCGAATAAACCGCCTTTTCCATCTTCGTCGAATGCCTCTTCCGTCAATGGATAGTTTTCAAAGACCATGAGATGCTGAATCAGGTTTTGTTTTAATGCGGTTTCGGACTGAATATCCGCCAGAGACAAGTATTGGTAGCTGCTTGTGGCTGTGAAGAATTGTTGCACCTGCCGAAGCAACTCTGAAAATGTCTGTTTGCCTTCACTGCGAATTCGCATTGGGATCGTATTGACAAACAATCCAACCATTTCTTCTACGCCAACGAGTTCAGAAGGACGTCCCGAAACGACTGATCCGAAGACAACATCATTGGCATAATTGTATCGTTGCAGCAATAATCCCCAGAGGGAATGAAAGACGATGCTCAGTGTCACATCATTTGATCTCGCTATCTGCTCCAAACGGGCAGTCGTTTCCCGATCCATGCGAAACACGATCGATTCTCGTTGGTACCCCTTACCGGTTGAAATCGTTTCAACCGGTAAAGGAGATTGCTGATCAAATCCATCCAAGCTATCTCGCCAGAACGAGAGTCCCTCTTGTTTGTTTTGCTTGCCAAGCCAAGTGACATAGCTACTGAAGGAATACGGTGGAGCCAGCTCAGCCTTCTTATTTTGAAGATAAGAGCGATAGATATGGAAAAAGTCTTTTGCGATAATCCCTAAGCACCAGCCATCCATAATAATATGGTGGAAGCTCCACACCATCTTGTATTTTGATTCGCTCAATTTCATTACGGTAATCCGAAACAGCAGATCTTTTTCCAGATCAAATCTGTTGCGCCGATCTCTTACAAGAAACTGCTCCACAAATGCTTCTTGCTCATCCTGAGTCAGGTCAGAGATGTCCTCGATCTGAATAGCTGCTTCTCTTTGCTTCAACACGATTTGCAGAGGCTTTTTACTATCTTTATAGTGAAAGACTGTTCGTAGGATATCAAATCTTTCGACGAGGTCGCGAAAGCTCTGATCAAGGAGATCAAGCCGCAACGACTCCTCCATCGTAATCACCGTTTGTTCGAAGTGAACCTCTGATTCAGGATGAAGGATAAAGTGATACAGCATGCCTTCTTGCATAGGTGTCAAGCGGTATATATTTTTAATCTGAACACCATTCAAACCTCATCACCATCTATCATTGAATTTTTTCACCCAGCAGTTGGGAAAGATGATCTAATTCCTCAATGGACAGCTCATCGTATGTGAAATCTGTTGGGCTTTGCTCGACTGACTCTTTCGATAAGCAGTGCGTAATGATTTCTACGATCTTATCTCGGTAGGCATCCACGAGGCGCTGAATGGTTCCTTCTTCAAACTCTTCACGATGATACGTAAAAGTAAGTGTCAGCTTGCGATTCACCACCATTCCATTCACATCAAGCGCAAAGGATCGAATGGCGGTCGGACTGATTTCTCGCCCCGGTGAAAGAGCGGAAGTCGTTATGCTGCCAGATTCCAAGTCTGTATCGAACTGTCCCAAGTAGTTAAAACTGATCTCGGGCTTTACCTCGAACGTTAATGGGACTTCGGTTTGTCTCGCAGACAGATACTGTAAAATACTGTATCCAACACCTTTGTTCGGCACACGCCGCAGGCTGTCTTTCACCATTTTGATCGGGTAGCCAAGGGATTCCGATCGGCTCATATCCAGTACGAATGGATACTGGGCTGTAAACCATCCGACGGTGCGTGAAACATCGATGTCCTTCACGATCTCTTCTCTGCCATGTCCCTCCAGATTGACGAGCACATGATCTATCCCCGCCCACTCTTTTACCGCCAAACCTAACGCCGTAAGCAACAAATCATTCACTTCCGTGTTATAAGCCTGGTGGCTCTGCTTCAGCAGCTTTTCTGTGTTGGCTTCATCAAGTTCGATGGTGACATCTGTTGTATCTTGCATAAGCAGTGCCCCAATCGTTTCCGCCTTTGCCAGAGGAGAGAATGGCATTTCCTCGACCTGCTTCCAATATCCGATTTCCTGTTGAATCTCGCTTCCCCGCGCATATTTTTGCAATTCTTCTGACCATGTTTGATAGGAATCGGTTTTCATAGGCATAGCAGGCTCTTCTTTTTGCAGCAAGGCGTCATACACTGCATGGAAATCTTCGAGAAGAATCCGCCATGAGACACCATCCACTACGAGATGATGAATCACGATTAACAAGTGATCTCCTGCATCTGTTCGGAAAAGGCCGAGATTGACCAACGCAGTATCTGTCAAATCGATCCCTTCCTGAATGAGCTGCGCTGCTTGCTCCATCTCCACTACGCTTTGAGCCGGGAACTCTCTGATCATAATGGGGACCTGGCACTCGTCTAGTTCCCTATGTTCCTGCACAATGTCCGACCCATTCATTTGGAATTTCATTCGTAAAGCATCATGATGCTCCATCAGCTTCATAAATGCTTGTTGAACCAGTTTTGGATCAAAGCCAGCTTCACTGAACAACATGACAGATTGATTGTAATGATGCGGGTTCTGATAGTTTTGTTCAAAGAAGTTCATCTGGATCGGTGTCAACGCTACTGCTCCCCTTACAGGCCCTTGATCAATCTGTCTGGTCAGCGTCTGGAGATATCTTGCTGCACTGCGAATGCGCGGGTTTTGGAACAAGTCTCTCAATCGGAGCTCATACCCATGACTCCTCAATCTCGCTATCATCTGAAGAGCTTTAATGGAGTCTCCCCCAAGCTCAAAGAAGTTGTGTGTCACACTTACTTGCGCAAGTCCCAGCACATCCTTCCAGATGGTGACCATGATTTGTTCCTGTTCATCGGACGGCTCTACGATGTGTTCCTCCACCAAGAGAGAGCGATCAGGAAGGGGGAGTTTTTTCCGATCCACTTTTCCAACAGCCGTAATCGGCATAGCGTCTAATCGAACGAAGAAAGATGGGATCATGTAATCGGGCAAATCTTTAGCGAGAAGGTCTCTCCACTCGTCAGCGGCAAGCTCATGCTCTGTCACAATATACGCGCATAAGTACTTGCTTCCATTTTCCTCTTCTCTGGCGATAACAATTGCTTCTTTTACCTGTTCAAGCGAAAGCAGTTTGCTTTCAATTTCCCCTGGCTCGATTCGATATCCCCTAATTTTGATCTGGAAATCCCTTCTGCCCAGAAAGTGGATGTTCCCATCCGGTAAGTAGACAGCCAAATCCCCTGTCTTATACATTTTTTCATAGCCCGGTTCCGCGTATGGATTATCGACAAAACTTTGTTTCGTTTGCTGCTCGTTATGCAAATAACCTAATCCAAGCGGCATGCCTGAGATGTAGATTTCTCCAGGGACACCTATCGGCACTCGCTTTCCGTATGCATCAAGAAGAAGGATTTTCGTGTTGAATATCGGTTTTCCAATCGGAATACGATCTTCCTCTCCCGTAATTTGATAAGCAATGCATCCGATACTTGCTTCTGTCGGGCCATACAAATTCGTCGGTGATACATACTGGAATATTTTCAGAAATTTGGAAACTGCGGACGGAACGATTTCCTCGCCGCCGATAATGATCTTTTTGAGCGATTGTAATTTGCCCTGTAGCTCGAGATTTTCAGCTAACTGATTGACGATCACATTAAAGACAGATGGGACGAAATCAGTTAAGGTAATTTGTTCTTCTTCAATGATTCCAGCCATGTAATCAGCCGATACTGTCATCCCCGTAGTAGGCAAGACCGTTTTTCCGCCATTGGTCAGCGGCCAGAAGAATTGCCAAATGGCACTGTCATAAACATGGTTGGTGGTCTGAAGTACAGATTGCGCTGCGTCTAGTCCAAAGTAATCATCCATCCAGAGAAAGCGGTTGACGATCCCTCTATGAGGTACGACGACTCCTTTTGGTTTGCCTGTTGAACCAGAAGTAAAAATGACATAGATGGGGTCTTCTAGCGATACGGACAGATTCGGATTTTTGGCATCCATTGTCAGTTGCCCCAGATCAATCGCGACCAATTTCGCTCCCAAATCCGTTTCCGTAAAGGAATGGTCAGATTCTACGAATACGAACTCGCTCCCCAGCTCGGCAATAACAGACTGGAGTCGATCGACAGGCCACTGAATGTCCAGTGGTGAAAACGCTGCTCCCGTCTTCATTACACCCAATAGTGATACGACCAATTCGAGACTTCTTTCCATCAGCACAGGTACATACTTGCCTTTACCTACACCGCGTTTCAGCAGATCAGAAGCGACTGCATTGGCTTTCTCGTTCAATTGTTGGTACGTGATTGTCGAGCCTTGATAGGAAACGGCAATTCGATTCGGATAAAGGCTGGCTGATTCCTCGATGGCAACATGGATCGGTTGTACCACAGGATACGCTCGCTTCGTATCATTACTGAGCTTCTCCATCAACTGCATTTCTTCCGGAGACATGAGGTCAATCTCGCCCATAAGAATATCCATGTTAGCAGCTACCTGCCGCAGTACATTGGTAAAATGGTTAATAAAACGCTCCATCGTTTCAGGCTTAAATAGACTGGTGCTATATTCGCACTCCACAAAAAAGCTGTCATTTCTCGTCTCGACATTCATGACGATGTCTAGCTTGGATATTTTCGTTTGGAATGGATAAAGGCTGACCTCTACCCTGTTCCAGTCAAATGCCGTATCTGCTACATTGTCATAGGAAAACATGGTGTCAAATAACGGATTCCTGCTTGGGTCGCGTCGAACTTGAAGCTTCTCCACGAGATCTTCCAATGGATAATCCTGATGTTCAAACGCCAGTAGTGACTTCTCACTTAGCTCCTGGACAAACTCGCGGAACGTTTTGGTGCCTGCTGGATAATTTCGTAGGGCAAGCGTATTTACAAACATCCCCACTACATTTTGAACATCGGTGTGGTTACGTCCTGCCACTGGAGTCCCTACGACAATGTCCTCTTGCCCCGTATATTTGGACAGCAAAACGTTGTACGCCGCCAATAGAATCGAAAAGACCGTTACGTTTGCTTCCTTCGCCAAGTTGTGCAAACTGCGGGATACATCCGCCTCAATCTCGCTTTCGACCGTACCCCCTTCAAGCTTTGAAACTGCGGTCGCTGATAGTCCGTAGGCAGATTCATGACAGGTAGTTCCCCGCTGAATTCATCGAGCCAGAACTTCTCCTGCTTATGGGACTGACCCGTCGTCTTGATCTGTTTCAACCAAGCCGAATAGTCCTTGTACTGAACGGTGAGTGGTTCTGGATTTCGCCCGTTATACAGTTGATTCAACTCATCAATCACAATGCTCACCGATGTTCCATCTGCTATGATGTGGTGCATGTCAATCAGGAGCAAATGCTTGTCCTCTGCCAGTTTGACCAGCTTGACGCGCAATAATGGCGCCAGGCTCAGTTCGAATGGTTGAATGAACGTCCGAATGAGATTTTCTATACGTTCAGGACTGTCCTCTGCGCGAGCATGATCGATGGCAAAACGGACAGAGTCATGGACAAATTGTTTAGGCTCACCATTTACGTAGTCGAAGGACGTACGGAACGCCTCGTGCCTTTGAATGAGAGACTGGAATGCGTTTTCCAATGCCGTAGAATCCAGCTGCCCGGAAAGAATCAGCGCGCCTGCCATGTTATAGGCCACACTCGTTTCATCGAGCGATTGAACCGTAAAAATTCTTTTTTGCGAAGGAGAGAGCTCATAATTCTCTTGTTTTCCAACCGACTGAATCAAAGGCTTTTCGGTCAGTGTCGATTCAGAAATAACGTGGGCAAAACTTCTGACAGTAGGATTTTGGAAAACGGCTCGCAGCGGAATTTCTACCTGCCACTCCTTGTTCACTTTGGCAAGAAGAATGGCGGCGTGTAGCGAATGTCCACCGATCTCAAAGAATCGATCCAGCGCGCCGACTCGTTCGATACCCAAGACCTCTTGCCATATTCCTGCAAGTTTTCTTTCATTTTCTGTTGCAGGTTCTACGTACTCCTCGGATATTAGCTTAGAAAGATCCGGTTCAGGCAAAGCATTACGATCGATTTTGCCGTTTGGCGTCACAGGTAGCTCTGCCAATTGGATGATAAAGGTTGGCACCATGAAGTCAGGCAGGGAATCGGCTAAAAAGCCCTTAATTTCGGACGAACTTACTCCCTCATCCGTCGTGTAATAAGCGCACAATACAACGGATTCATCTCCCTTTGTCTTCGGGAGCACAATGGCATTGCGAACCTTTGCATGCCGTAACAGTTGATTTTCGACTTCGCCCAGCTCCACACGGAATCCACGAATCTTCAATTGGTAGTCCGAACGACCAACAAACTCCATATTTCCATCTGCCATCCAGCGCACAATATCGCCGGTCTTATACATGGTCTCACCAGGACGGAAAGGATTTTGGATGAAGCGCTCACGGGTTAATTCTTCTCGGTTCAGATAACCCCGCGCAACACCTGCTCCCCCGATATATAGTTCTCCGTACACGCCCACCGGCTGTGGCCGCCATTGGGAATCCAACACATAAAATTCTGTGTTTTGCAGCGGTTTTCCGATCGGAACATTTCCGGTTGTCATTTCGGTATCGCCAGCTATTTCGAAGTAGCTGGAATCAATAGCAGCCTCTGTGACTCCATAGCTATTGATGATTTTGATCTGCCCGAAACGCTCGACCAAGCGGACAAACGCTTCGCTTTGGCATGTATCCGAACCAAGAATCAGCAATTTCAGATGAGAGAGCGGCAATCCATTTTGATAAATGTATTCCATAAAAGGAAGAACAAGAGCAGGTGTCGATTCAAACAAGGAAATTTCATACCGGGTCAACCACTGATAAAGAGCCGGAAGATCAATCCTTACATCACTAGGACAAATCACCAAATGCCCACCATGCAGCAGGCCCTGCACAAATCCCCTGCAAACACGTCAAAAGAGAAACTCGCCATCTGCAAGAGATTCACATTCATCTGTTCAAGTTCGTACTCATAGCGCCATGTATTGGCTACACTCACCAGATTGCGATGCTCGATCATGACCCCTTTGGGTTTGCCAGTAGTACCGGATGTATAAATAATATAAGCGAGATCGCTCGGTCCGGAGATGGCGTCGAGATTGGATGAATCCTCCGTGTAACTGGCTTCTGTGTCCAGATCGATAATGACGCCGCTAAAGTCTATTCCGCTCTGTCCATTTTGATTAACCAGCATGACCTTTGCATGACTGTCTTCCAACATGAACGAAATGCGGTCTTTCGGATACTGAGGATCAATCGGAACATAGGCTCCACCCGCCTTCATGACTGCCAGAACAGCAACGACCATGTTAATCGAGCGTTCTACCAAAATCGCAACGGAGCTGTTTGGTTTTACACCCTGATCACGCAAAGTCCGTGCCAAGCGGTTTGCTTTCTCATTGAGTTCCTGATAGCTGATCTGCTCTTCCCCGTAAGAAGCAGCGACTTGCTCTGCATGGCGTATTGCTTCTGCTTCAAACCATTCATAGAACGTTGGATAGAGAGGAGCGGGTATTTGCTTTCTCTCTTGATTAAAGTCAGCAACAACCTGCTTGACGTCTTCGCTGGACAAGTACTCCAAATCAGCTAGACAACTACCATTCGATTGCAGAATGGAGTGAAGAATCTTGGCAAAGTGATTGGCCATTCGCTCAACCGTATCGCGTTTAAACAGATGAGTGCTGTAATCAAATTGGCACGTGAGCGTTGTCCCATCGTCATGGACATCAAGACTGAGATCAAAGAGGGACACACCTTTTGGATATTCATACGTCGTGACTTTGAAATCATCTGAGGCCACGTCGTCAAAGGATTCATAATGGTAATCAAACATGGTATCAAATAGCGGATTGCGGCTCAAATCTTTGTTTAGTTGAAGAGCATCAACCAGTTTTTCAAACGGGTACTCCTGGTTTTCAAAGGCACGTATGGCTTGATTTTTCACTTCTTTCAGGAAGTTCGTAAAGGTTTTGCTTCCTGTCGGATAGTTTCGGATGGCCAACGTATTTACAAACATGCCCATCATTCGTTCCAAATCAGGGTGTTGTCTTCCGGCCACAGCAGAACCGACAATCAGCTCCTCCTGCCCCGTGTATCGAGAAAGAAGTACATTGTAAGCAGCAAGCAATACCATATACAAGGTCGTGTCAGTTTCCCTAGCTAATTGGAGTAACTGCTTCCTGACTTCCTCACTGATCCCCATCGTCAAGCGGTCACCTTCAAAGGATTGAACGGGCGGTCTTTGATAATCAATGGGAAGCTTCAATACCGGAAGCTCTACTTGACCAAATTGGTTAAGCCAATACTCCTTTTGAGCCAAGAGCTGTTCTGATTCCTCCCTCTCTTGCTCCCATGCCACAAAATCTTTATACGTCACGCCGAGCTCAGGCAGTGATTCTCCTCTATACGTATGCAGCAGCTCACGGATAAACAGAGAGACCGAATAGCCGTCCGAAATAATGTGGTGCATATCCACAGCTACAATAAAGCGCTTGGCTGACACTTGGAAGATTTTCGCCCGAATAAGCGGTGCTTTGCTGAGATCAAATGGCTGGATAAAGGTGCGAATCGCCTCATTTACATCTTCTTCAGACAATTGTTCGACCTCAATATCCAATGGCAGATCGTCATGTAAAACTTGCACGACTTCATTCTCTCTGATGACAAAGCTGGTTCGGAAAGACTCGTGCCTTTGTATAACCTGTTGCAAAGAGTGAATCAGACGATCAAGTTCCAGTTCCCCATCCAATTGTAAGTAGCCGGATAGGTTATAGGCGGTTCCTCCATCCAGACCTTGGAGGATGTACATTCTTTTCTGTGCGGAAGAAGCCTTATAGTATGGCTGCAACTCGCATGAGCGAATGGGAGTAAAAGCTTGATGCTTCGACGAGTCTACATAAGCGGCTAATTCACGTATCGTCTGCGATTGAAAAATTTGATGCAAAGGAATTTGCACATGGCATTCCTTGTAGATTCTACTGAGCATGACCGTCGCTTGTAAGGAGTTCCCGCCATGTTCAAAAAAATTATCATCCAGATACATCGGGGAGCTTCCCAAGACTTCTTGCCAAATGACCCTAATGGTCTCTTCGGTCGCTGTACCAGCCCGCTCTACTTCTCTGCCTCCCGTGCTTCTTTGCCCTGCAAGTCGATCGGATGAATCGATAATGTGGATTTCTCCATTTCCTAGTTGAACAGCCGTTTTCGTTGTTTGCTGCCAATGAGACAGGTCCGCATGCTCGAATCCCCCATCAGCCAGATACACCTGTCCGACCGCACCCACAGGAGCCAATTGCTGATACTGATCCAGGACATAGAGGGAAGCTCGTCCTACTCGATCATCTGGCACATCCTGCAGAAGTTCTGTCCATTCCGCTGTATATTTGCCCAGGTTGCCACTGGATTCGCGTAGCATCATTTCCATCTCGTTGGGCTGTAAAAGTGATAGTGCATGAATTTTTTCCTGATCGTCTTCTGCAATACGATGCAAAAGATTGGCGAAGTAGACTCCCCACTGGCGAAGAATCTCCGTGGTTACTACCCCGCTTCGTGCATCCAAATCAACTACAAGCTCTCCGCCCACTTCTGTCACGTTGACAAAAAGATCGTACTTGCTGTAAATGATCCGATTGGGCAACAGCGTAGCCTTCATTTGAGCGAAAGTCAGGTTGTGAAGCGGTCGATCCATATTGAACAACACAGAAAGCTCTGGCAAGTTCTGATGCGGCAAATTCTCAGCTAATGCTGCAAAGGAGTAAGCTTGATGCTTTTCTATCTCCGCAACCGCCTGTTTCACCCGAGACAAATAATCCGCTGCCGTATCATTGCCGTCAATCTCCGTGGAAACAGGCAACAGGTTGACGCAGTTTCCGATCAAGGACATTTTGCCGATATGGGATTGACCCGCAGTAGGAATCGCAACAACCATCTTTCTATTTCCAAGAATGCGATGGAGGAAGAGGTTAAAAGAAGCCAGTAAGGTAATAAACAGACTGTTCTTGTTTTGAATGCTTCTTTTTCTTGCCTTCCTTGTGATGCTACTGTCGATCTTGAAGGTAATTCGCTCACCTGTAAAAGATGGTTTTCCCGTTTCTCGTTTCTCTAAAGGAAAAACGAGCTTGGGAATTGGATCTGCGAACTTTTCGTTCCAGTACGTGAGCGCGTCCTGAAACGCTGGATTCTCCATCTGATTTTCTTGCCAGTTTCGGTACGTAGAAAACGGTGTAGAAGGCTCGAGCGATATAGGTCGTTTCTGTGTAAGGGCCGAGTAGATATCATCCAGCTCTTTTATAAAAACAGCCATGGACCACCCATCCGCAATCATGTGATGGAAGGTGTAGGAAGTCAGGAATTTGGCGGTAGCCAGCTTGATGACACTTACCCGATACAGAGGGTCCTCAGAAGACAGTTCAAATGGCGTGCCTGTTTGTTCATCCAACAGCTGATTCCTTTTTTCTTCCTGTTCCTCAGAAGAAAGGTGACTCAAATCTACGAATCGAACATGTATGTCCCTCTTGGGCAGTACCACCTGATGCTCTCCGTTGGAATCAATGATGGTCCTCAATGCTTCATGACGATCCACCATGGTTTGGACTGCCTGCTCAAACACAGGGATATCAAGCTCACCCTCCACCTGAAGGGAGATAGTCTCGTTAAAAGCGGCGGATGCTTCTACTCGATATTTGACTGCAAACCACATTTGTTTCTGTTCAGGGCTAAGAGGAAGCCTCAGTTGTTCCCCCGCACGTTCCACAAGCGTTGCCTCTGGCTGCTGTCCATCCCGTCTCGTAAAGTTTGTCATTTCGACGACTTGATTTTGTTTGCGTCCTCCATTCGGAGAAGTTGGGGGTGGCTCTGGCAAAAAACCTCCTCGCCTCAGATCATCAATACTTTCCTTCACCGCATGGATCAGTCTCTCGATATCCTCATCGGAATGAGCAGTGGAAAGGAAGCAATTTCTGCCCTCCCATATATAAATGCCCTTGCTGATCAGATGGTAGAAGAACAATTCTATATCGGTAAACGATACGAAGCGGAACAAGGAACCGCAATTAATCATCTGGATTGGAATCTGCTCGTTCTTAAAATACGCGTTAAGCGTTTCTACCAAGTAGAGAGTCTTTTGAGTCAACGCATCCTGAAGCTTCGGCCCCTGATCCTTCAAATATTCCAGAGTAGCGATCGCAGCATGCATCGTCAGTGGATGCGTGCAAAACGTTCCGCCCACAAACGTCTTTTTCTCGGCATTTACCGGGTAAGAATGATCTCCAAAGTTCCAGGTTCCCCCATCTACCGCATCCATGAACGCAGCTTTACCAGCTACAACACCGATCGGCATGCCACCACCCGGAACTTTCCCATACGTAACGAGGTCAGCTTCTATTCCATACCACGCCTGTGCGCCACCAAGATGTATGCGGAATCCCGTAATGATTTCGTCAAAAATAAGGGCAGTGCCTGATTGGCTTGTGATCTCTCTGACTTCCTTCAAGAATTCCACTGGCTGCAGATCTGGACGGCGGCTTTGAACAGGCTCGACTAATACTGCGGCCAGTTCATGTGCATGTTTTTTAATCAGCTCGATTGATTTTGGATGGTTGTAGTTTAAGACCAGGACGTCATCCACCGTATGTTGGGTAATACCTGGTGCCATCGGTATGGCCTTCCCGTCCTGGGACTCAGGATCAGCAACAGTCAGAACGCCGTCAAATGTACCGTGATAGGAGCCGGAAAATAATGCGATTTTCGAACGGCCTGTAACAGCTCTAGCCAAGCGCAGTGCCACCATGACTGCCTCTGTCCCCGAATTGTAAAAAGCGACACGCTCTACTCTGGTAAGCTCGCTGATTAATTCTGCTACCCTTCCAGCTACATCCGACATAGGACCCAGCGGAGGCAGATCAGATTGAATCTGTTCCTCCAGCTTTTTCATGATAAATGCAGGATTATGACCGAGCAGGTTTACACCGAAACCCATCGTCAGATCGACATATTCATTCCCATCGAGATCCCACATTTTTGAACCAGCTGATGCTTGTGTAATGATCGGATAGACCATTTCCTTCCAATAAGAACGGAATCCAGACACATTGCGATTGTTCGCATGAACAAATCGGTGCTCTTGCGTATACTTCTTGGAGTGCTTTGTCTTTTCTGTATAGCTTTGAATGAATGTGTTCAAATACTCTCTTTGTGTCGGTGTAAAATTGCCTCGTTCCCCGATCATCAGTGGCTGATACGGTATAAATGGCTTCTGGCGTTCCTCTTCATTTACCTTGACGTGTGGTTTTACTTCGGGTTTGTTGCTCTCGGGAGCAACAGGCACAGATTCAGCTTGTTGCTTTGGTACAAAGCTTTGTTCTTGATTCAACAGCTCCAATTGCTTTTGTAACAGCGAAGCCATTTGGTTTTGGTGTTCAGACAAAAGCGAAATCTGCTTTTCGATAATGGTTTCAACCGCCCCTGCGCTTCTCGAGACTGGCATTTTCATGGATTGTTCTATCGGTTCTGATTGCTGAATATTGTGAACGTCATTCTGTCCCACCACTATGTTTGCTCTCGGTTGCTCGATTGCCATCCATTCCATTTGTTTGGCGGAAGCCACAGCGGGGCTACTGGATAGTTCCAGAGCGATGTGGGCCGCTAGCTTATCAACACTGGTAATAGTTTCATACAACTCTTGGGCCGGAATGACCACTCCAAACTTTTCTTGAATTTCACGATTGATTTGTACGAGCATAATAGAATCCAAGCCTAGCTCCAGAAAATGAAGGGATGGATCAATTTCATCTACAGCAAAACCTGAAGCATGATGAACCAACTCTTTCAGAACTTTTGCGATTGGCGCAGTTCCTATCTCTGACACAGTAGCACCTCTATTTCCGCTAATAGTATTCGACTGTTCTGGAATGATGGTGATCACATCATCTGTAATCCAAGAGCGAAGCTGATCAAAAGGATAGACCGGCAGTGGCATTTTTCTTCTCTTTTTGCCATCTCTGTAGAACTCATCCCAGTCAACCGTAGCTCCCTGTACATACAAATCGCATAATGTCGATGCATACGAATACTTCATCTCTGTACTCGCCTTATGGTACTTTTCCTGCACATCCCGAGCGGATTGACTCAACAGATGAACGGTTTCTTCTGGAACGCGCTTTTTATTAGGTGAGTAGACGAAAACATCTCGATCATTTTCAAGCCGAACCGCCAATCGGTCGAGCTTTTGTTCGAAATCGCTGCGACTATGCAAAATGAGTGCAATCCGATAGGGAAGCGTCTCTCTCCCGGTATTTGCCGTATAGCACAAATCAGACAGAGAAAGCGGTCCGCTGGTAGAAAGAAACTCCCGGTACTTTTGAATCAGACGTTGAAGGGCTGACTCAGATTTGGTTGACAAAGTAAACACTTGCACCTCGTCTGAGACTGTCATCTCCGTTTCATTAACCGGCACATACTCTTCCAAAATAACGTGGCTATTGGTCCCGCTAAACCCAAACGAGCTAACCCCGCATCTCCTCGGATGTCCATCTGTTTCCCATTTTTCCAGTCTGTTTTGCACATAGACTGGCGACTTTTCAAATGCGAAATTCCGATTCGGCTTCTGGAAATGGACGAGGGCTGGCAGCTCTTTGTGCTTTAACTGCAAAGCAGCCTTAATCAAGCCAGCGATTCCCGCTGCTTCATATAAATGTCCAATATTCGCTTTGACAGTGCCGATTCCACAAAACTGTTTTTTCTGTGTATATTGTCGGAATGCTCTCTGAATCCCATCCAGCTCAACGGGGTCCCCTAGTTTTGTACCCGTTCCATGCGCCTCTATATAGCTAATCGTTTCAGGGTCGACTTGCGCATCCTCCCAAGCGTCTACGATTAATTCTGCTTGAGCCTGTGAGTTCGGTGCGGTAATCCCGACTGTAACGCCGTCTTGATTAACAGCGCTTCCCTTTATCACAGCATAGATGTGATCCCCATCCTCGATGGCATTTTCCAAAGGTTTTAACAGAACTGTAGCTACGCCTTCACCCCAACCCGTTCCATCAGACTGATCGTCAAACGCCCTTGAACGGTTGTCAGAGGATTCCATTCCAATCCCAGCCTTCAGTGCCAGCAGGATGGTTTTGACTCCACCTGCCAATGCCATCTCACAATCACCGTTTTGGATAGCCTTGCACGCCATATGAACCGCAACCAAGGAAGAAGAGCAGGCTGTATCCACAGTGACAGCAGGGCCGCGCAAATCAAGCAAGTGCGAAATGCGGCTTGCAATAATGGAAGGAAGGTTGCCTACTGCATAAGAGGGCAAATCCTTGGGACTTACCACTGACAAAAGGCGTTCGTAATCGTATCCCAACTTGGAGAATCCGACATACACCCCTACTTTTGCCCCTGAGAGCTTGTGCCCGCCATAACCTGCATCCTCTAGCGTATTCCAAGCATTTTCAAGGAACAGCCTTTGGTTCGGGTCCATTAGCTTCGCTTCTTTAGGAGTGATCGAGAAGAACGAATAGTCAAACTCATCAATCTCCTCTAAATAACCACCCTCCACAAGGCTATGATTGCCCTGCTCGCCTCTGACAAGTGATACATATTGTTCTGTGTCCTTTCGTCTCTGACCATGAAGCTCATGAATACAATCTTTTCCCCCCCGGATGTTTTGCCAAAATTGATCCACATCCTGAGCCTGCGGGAACTTACAAGAAATCCCGATAATCGCGATATCCTTTTGTTTCTGTTGGCTCGTATCTGTCTCTTTTATGCGATCTGTCGCTTGATCTTCGTGGAAGAGACTGTGAGAAAGCTTAGAGATCGTTGGATAGGCAAACAGATCGGTTACCGCCATCGTGATCCCCATCTCTTCTTCTATCCGCCCTGCTAACTGGGTCAACTGCATAGAGGACACGCCAACGTCAAAGTAACTGTCGTTTGGTCCCAACCTGTCTGATTGAAGCACCTCGCGGCAAATCGAAAGCAATTGTTTTTCTAATTCTTCACGTAACTGAGGTGATTTATCGGTTCTCTCCTCTTTTACCTCATCGTTGATTCGGCGTTGCATTTCCTCGGAAACATCGCGAAATGCTCCAGACTGATACTCCCTAGCCACTCTATATCGTTCGACTTTTCCACTCGTTGTTTTGGGGATGCGCTGAATCGGCAAGACCTCGCTTATTCTCCATCCGGTTCGCTCGTTCAAATGCGTTTTCACTTTCTTGGAAAGCGCAATGAACTCGTCTACACTTTTCCGATGAAGGATAAACACAAGAATGTCTTCTTCCTTGCTTTTCTCGTTGAATACCCCGCAGGCAACGACCTTCCCAAGCTCGACTCCTTCGACTTCTTCCGCAATCCGCTCAATATCATGCGGATAAACGTTTTGGCCATTCACGAAGATGATGTCTTTCGCACGCCCCGTAATGACAAGACGTTCCTTACGCATAAAGCCTAGATCCCCTGTTCTGAGCCATCCATCAGTAGTCATTACATTTGCGGTGGCAGTAGGGTTGTTGTAGTATCCAGCGGTTACGTTCTTTCCTCGAATCTGGATATGACCAACAGTATCGCTTGGTAGCTCTTGATCCTCGTCATCACATATTCTTACCTCGCAAAAATCGATGGGGTAACCCACTTCTACCAGTGTGAGAGCTTCTGGATTTGTATGATCCGTCATCTTGATTGGCTTTCCTACCTGGATAAAACTGCGATCCAGAGAAAGCGTTGTAAAATGCAGGTTCTGATCCGGAATCGTTACTCCCACAGAGGCTTCAGCCAATCCATAGCACGGGAGCATGCTCGTTTTCTTCAATCCATACGGGCTCATCTGATCCAAAAACTGATGGATTAATTCCGAAGCAATGGGTTCTGCTCCATTTAAAATCGTGCGAAGCGTAGACAAATCCCACTCTTCAGCCACTTCCGGTTTAAACCTGGACAACACATATTTATATCCAAAGTTCGGAGAAGAACTAATCGTCGCCTTGTGCTCGCTTACTTTCTTTAACCATAGTGTAGGCCGCCTGATAAACAGTGAGGTATGAATAAAATAATGCTGAACTCCTGCATATAACGGGGATAAATGGAACCCGATCATCCCCATGTCATGAGTTAAGGGCATCCAGCTTAGAAATGAGTCAGACTCATCCGTTCCAAGCCTGTTATTAATCGCAAGAACATTATGGACAAGGTTTTCATGCGTCAGGGTAACCCCTTTTGGATCTCCTGTAGACCCAGATGAAAATTGAATAAAGGCCACATGATCAGCAGAAGGATAGTAGATGGTGCCCTTCTCTTCATTTTTCCCGGTCTCATCAAGCAGGAAGGACTTCGACTTCAATGATTCCATTTCCGTCAGGTAGTTGTGTTTACTAAAGAAATCCTCCAGTCGTTTCCATACGCTATCCGTCGTAATCAGATACGGATTGATTAACGTCTTCCAAACCTTTAACAGCTTCAGACGATGCTCTTCGTTATCCCCTACAGAGATAGGCACGGCGATCATTCCACCGAGTAAGCATCCCCAGAAAAGGCAGACAAACGTTCGGAGATTACTATCCTCAATTTGAAAAACGACCTCATCACCAGGCTTGATTCCATTTTTTTGGAGGACAAATAAATAACCGAGGGCTTCTTCATACAATTCTTTATAGGAAACAAACACCTCATTTTGGTCTCCCAAAATGAAGGTAACGCCTTTATGGTTCTCGTTCTTCCACAATTCCAGCGCTTCTACTAATGTCTGAACAATATGCAAAGCGTTGTTCCTCCCTTGTCCCATGTTTAAATAGTTTCTAGTACTTGCCTGGTGAGCATAACCACTCCAAATGCTCCCTTTTGCTCCCCACGTGCATACAAGAGAAGTGATTTTCCCCAAGCTGTGACTCGTTGTACGAATCACCTGTCTCCCGTTTTCTTTTCCGGGCAGCACATAGGCTCGTACCCGATATTAGCAACCAGTCATCTCATTCTGAATATTAGGAACTTTTACCCGGAAACGATATCGCCACTTACCCGGAAGAAAAAGCTCATCCCATTCTTTTTCTTTCAGCACTTCGGAATGCAACGAACAGATATACAACACTTACTTTGATTCCCTTTTATTGATTTTTTTGAAGTGCTAAGCAGTAAGAAACCATCGCCATAATGAGATGGATGATTCTTACCTTTTTCCAGGAATGGATATATCGATCAATGATTTTTTTAAAATGGCTGCTTCTTTTGTCTTTTCTAGAAGTGGGATAAGGGCGGCGATTAGAGTAACGGTCACATTGCAGCGAGTGTAGCAGGGGAAATTGGGCATTGATTTTCAAATATTCACGTGGGCTAATATGATGGTGAACAATAAGAATATGAGTGATTTGGGAATATTTTACTATCCCATATATTAGAAGACAAGCCTTAAATTATTAATTTTTGCAATTTATTTAAATTAAAATTCATTACAATGTTACTCTGAACTTATCTTGACGCATATGAAAAAGGCTTTCACCCGCTCTTTGTAAAGAGAGGTGGAAGCCTTTCGTTCTTGTTCTATTACTCAACCGAGTAAACCTTTCGGCTGGGAAGCTCCAAGCAATGCAGACGGCCGCCGTATACGGCACCCCCGTCAATGCCAATGATTTTATTTTCACCGTAAAACACATCATGTTTACCGTGCAAGTAACTGGTTGGCGTGTGACCAAAAACAACGGTCTTCTCACCCTGGTAGCCTTTATGGAACTCATCACGTATCCACATCAGCAGGTATGGGTCAGTCTCTGCAACTGGAGTCTCGGGATGTACACCCCCGTGAACAAAAATATAATCATCGGTTTCATAATAGCTGTCCAAGCCAGCCAAAAATTCCAGATGCTCTTTGACTGATGAGGTGATTTCCAAGGCCTCCGGTGCACCAGACTCCGTATCTGCTGCGACATGACCATAGCTCGCCAGCGTCTTTTGTGCGCCATTTCTGAACCATCGCTCGATAAAGACAGGGTCTTGTTCGAATGATTTAACCATCATATGATCATGGTTGCCCATCAACACGATTGCCCCTTCTGCATGGAGCTGTTTCACCTTGTCGACGACCCCCTTCGACTCTGGTCCACGGTCTACATAATCACCTAGCAGGATCAATTGATCGTTTTGTGGATCGTACTGAACTTGCTCCATCAACGATTCCAGTTTTTCCAATTCCCCATGAATATCGCTGATTGCCAACAATCTTTTCATCCTACACCCTTCTTTCGCTCGTCTGCGGCTTCTCTTTCTTTACTATCATGTCCCCCTATTGTACGCCCCCTTTCACCTGATTGCCAGCATGTCTGTCCTACAAAAGCTTGCAAACGTGAAAAAAGCCCAGGCCCAAAATCATATCAGGCCAAGGCTATTCCAATTCTTCGTACTTATTTACTCGGCATCTCATTCCAGAACGTAATTTCTTCTACATCCAGGCGAGTAGTCGGATGACCAGGCTCAGCCGCTTTGCCCACTGCAATTAACATGACCGTTTCATATTGATCTGGGATTTGGAAAGCTTCCTTGAATTTCTCGCTGTTATAGCCTCCCATTGGCACCGTGTCATACCCTCTTGCCTTGGCAACGAGCATCAATTGCATCGAGACGAGACCTCCGTCTACCAAAGCAATTTCCTTGATGATTGCTCGATCCCGATTCTCATAACGCTTGTTGATGTTGTCGATGAGTGTAGCTTTTACTTCTTCTGTCATGTAGCCTGCTTCTACCGCTTTTTTGTAGATACTCCCGGCTTGCTTGTAGCCCTCATAATCAGCCAGGACTGCAATAATCGCCGCAGACTCAACCACTTGCTTTTGGTTAAATGCGATGGGGAGCAGCATCTCTTTCAATGGCTGTTCATCGATAATCAAAAACCGCCATGGTTGGAGGTTAGAGCTGGAAGGCGCCAAGGTCGCTTCCTTAAGCATTTCCTTTAGTTCATCCCGCGAGATTTTTGCTGTTGGATCGTAATGACGTACGGAACGACGCTCCCGAATGACGTCCATAAAAGCCTTTTGATCGATGACTTTTTCCATGATTCCATCCTCCAGTGGTAAGGTTTCCAATTGAGTGAGTAACTGAGTAAGTAACTAACTTTATTACAAAAAAACTCGTGTTCAAACTGTATCACATACTCCAATTCGCTGGCAATCTTTTTGTATGCAAAAAAACGCTTTGGCTAAACGGCTCACATCCTGTCATGAATGCAAGCGCGACACCAAAGCGTTTATTTGTTAAACCGGAGAAAAAGCGGATAAAACGGCTGGCTGTCTCACGGTGTCTCCATTCGGGAGCTCGACAACGAGATAGCCACTCCCTTCGTCCTCAGCTGCTTCCCAACTCAATGAAAAAGCTTTGCGGCTAAATGCTTCCTCTTCATCCAGACAACCAAGCATCGTCGTCAATGTGTCTGACGTAATCGGCACTGACACACTTGCTCCTTGCTCTTGTGGAAGAGAGAGCAGTTTCGGCGCGTCTTCGAAATATTGCACAGTATCGAGGAGCAGAGAAACCTGCTGCCAGCTTAGCGGTGAAACAAAGGCTTCAAACGCCATCTATTCATCATTCCTTTTATTTACGATGATCTCCATCGAACAGATTAGCCTGGACATTAGGCGTTTTCTGTTGTCCTACTGTGCCAGCTCCGTCTCCTCAGCCTTTTACAGTCGCTTCGTCCTTCGGTTCATCTGACGGCAAAACGGTTTCAAAAGCAACTGCTTTTACCCCACCCTCCACCAGTTGTCGGCCGATGCCACCTTGCTCGTTGACGATCACTTGCTCTGTCTCGACTGGGGTCCATTCGTTCTGCGACGTCCAGGCATAAACCGTTTCCTCGATGAACATCGCAACGAGCTCATGCGGATTATTTTTTCGTTTACGAATCAACTGTACGCCTTTACCTGCACGAGCCTGAAGTGGGATCGCAGCAATGGATGTGCGTTTTACAACTCCTTCAGCCGTCAACAAGCTAAAGGCACGAGAATCGTCTTCCTCAATAGGAAGCATCGTGATCACATCGTCGCCAGGAGCAAGTGCGATTGCCTTTACCCCGCTTGACGCTCTACCCGTTGCACTGACTTCATTGCGCTGGAAACGAATACCCATGCCATCTTTTGTCGCACCGAGAATCGCCCCAGCTTCGTCAGCCACAAATACATTCACAAACTCGTCATTGTCTGCTTTCAGCTTCGCAGCTACCAACGCACTCGAACGATTCGTTTCGTATTCGGACAACGCCGTCTTTTTCATCAAACCATTTTTGCTTACATGGTATACATACAGCGGTTGTTTGAAGTTTTCTACGATCGTAAAGCCAACGATCCGCTGATTCTTCTCCAACGGGATGATGTTGACGAGAGCGGAACCAATATCCTTCCACTTATCGTCTGGGAAGGCGTTAACCAGTGTAGCGAAGTATTTACCATCCTGGGTAAAGAAGAGAGCAGTGTGAGAGGTATTCGTCTCCATGAAATAGCGGACACGGTCACCTTCTTTTACCCCACATGTCTCCAGCGTTCCCCCCACTGATTTGAAGGAGCGCGGGCTCGTCCGCTTGATATATCCTTCGTTTGTGAGAGTTACGATGCAATCCTCAGCATTGATTTGCATCGCGATATCGATTTTGATTTCCTCGATCTCGCCCTGGATTTCTGTCAGACGCTCTTCTGCGTATTTTTTCTTGATCTCGTTCAGTTCGCCAGTAATGACTTGAATCAGCTTTTTTTCGCTCGCCAAAATCGATTTCAGTTCCTCGATTTCTTTTGCGAGGGTAGCCAATTCTTTTTCCAACTTGACGATATCCAAACGTGTCAAGGAAGCGAGCTGAATGCTCAAGATCGCATCTGCTTGGTTGTCGGTGAAGCCGTATTTCTCCATGATGTTTTTCTTGGCATCTGCACGGTCTTCCGAATCCATAATTGTATCGACGATCTGTCGCAATATGGACTTGGCACGAATCAAGCCTTCCACGATATGCTCGCGGCTTTGCTTACGATTCAGATCATATTGGCAGCGATTCGTGACGACTTCTTTTTGGTGGTCGATGTACGCACCCAACAAAGCCTTGAGTCCCATCTGGCGGATGGTCCCCTCATGAATCACGTTCATGTTGTAATTGTAATAGATTTGCAGATCCGTATTTTTGTACAGGTAGTTGAGAATCGCCTGCTCATCCGCTTCCTTACGAATATCCACTACGATACGGACTTTTTTCTGCTCGGCCTCTTTGCGACCAGTTTCATCGCGAACCGCCAGCGCCCCCTCAATTTTGCGCTCCATCACAAGCTCATCGATTTGGCCGACGAGCTTCGACTTGACCACTTCATAAGGGATTTCGGAAATGACGATTTTTTTGACCTTGCCGCCTTTTGGCTCCTCTACATGCGTCTTTCCGCGAATGATGAATTGACCACGGCCTGTCTCAAACGCCTTGCGAATTCCGGATAGCCCTTGAACAATGCCTCCTGTCGGAAAATCTGGACCTTTGACGTGCTGCATCAGCTCATCCAGAGAAATATTCGGGTTCTTCATTTGTGCAACAGCCGCATCGATGACTTCGCCCAAATTGTGAGTAGGGATGTCAGTTGCAAATCCAACCGCGATCCCGGCAGCACCATTCACGAGAAGATTAGGAAACCGTGAAGGCAATACTGCCGGTTGTTGAGCAGAGTTGTCGTAGTTCGGAATAAATGTAACCGTATCCTTTTCAATATCGCGCAGTAGCTCATTGGCCAATGCCGACAGTCTGGATTCGGTATAACGCATAGCGGCTGGTGGGTCTGCGTCCAAGCTACCAAAGTTTCCGTGACCTTGTATGAGCACTTGCCGCATTTTCCACCATTGCGCCATCCGCACCATCGTTTCGTAAATCGCCGAGTCTCCGTGCGGGTGATAGGTACCCATCACGTACCCGACCGTTTTCGCTGATTTCCGGTATGGTTTATCGTTCGTGTTGCCTTCTTGGTACATGGCATACAAAATACGGCGCTGTACCGGTTTTAGTCCATCGCGAGCATCCGGGATTGCGCGTGAGAGAATAACCAGGTTGGCATAGTCCCCGAAGCGCTTTCCCATAATCTCCGCGAAGCTCTGTTTAATAATTTGATTGGACAGCATGCTTATTCATCCTCCCCCACTTCAAAGGTGACGTGGTTCTCGATCCACTCACGCCGTGGCGGGACTTTGTCACCCATCAAAACGGTTACCAGCTTCTCACAGTGAGCGAGGTCTTCCAGTTCAACCTTAATGAGCTTGCGCGTCTCAGGGTCCATGGTTGTTTCCCAGAGCTGATCGGCGTTCATCTCACCCAAACCTTTGTAACGCTGCACTTCAGCACCGCGTCCAGTCTTTTTCAATGCCTGTTCCAGCTCGTGATCGTTCCAACAGTAGATCGCCTCAGTCTGCTTGCCCTTGCTCTGCTTTTTCACCTGATACAAAGGCGGTTGGGCAATATATAAGTGACCAGCTGCAATCATCGGGCGCATGTAGCGGAAGAAGAAGGTCAAGAGCAGCGTTTGAATGTGCGAGCCGTCAACGTCCGCGTCAGACATGATGATGACCTTGTCAAATGCACAGTTTTCGATGGAAAACTCTTCGCCAATATCGGTTTCAAGCACCTCTAGAATCGTGCGGAACTCTTCATTCGCCAATACCTCGGAAAGCTTTGCTTTTTCCGTGTTCAATGGCTTACCGCGCAGGCTGAACAAGGCTTGGAACTCTGAATTCCGGGCCTGTTTTGCAGAGCCACCCGCGGAATCCCCCTCGACGAGGAAGAGCTCATTGCGCTTGGAGTCTCTGTACTGTGGTGGAGTAAACTTTTCCGAAATCGATTTGCGCTTTTTCGCGGTTTTGCCTTTCTTGTCGCCGCGCAGTGCTTCGCGTTGTTTGCGTAGCTCTTCGCGAATCTCAGCAGAACGCAATGCCTTGTCAATCAGCAGCTTGCCTATTTCCGGATTTTCCTCGAGGAAGAAGCCTAGCTTTTCGGAAACAATCTGTTCTACGATTGCCCGTGCTTCTTCGTTCCCCAGCTTGTCTTTTGTTTGGGACTCAAACTGGACGTCAGCCATTTGCAATGACAATACACCGAGGAAACCTTCCCGCAAATCGTTTCCAGTCAAGTTCGGGTCTTTTTCTTTCAAGTACCCTTTTTTCCGGGCAAATTCGTTAAAGATCCGGGTCGTACCATTGCGGAAGCCCGTGACATGAGTTCCGCCGTCCGTTGTAACAATCGAGTTGACATAGGACACCAGTGTCTCTGCATAGCCGTCATTGTACTGAAAAGCCAGCTCGACGTAGATATTGTCCTTTTCCCCTTCGAAGTAAACGATCGGTTGGAGCGTATTTTTCCCCTCGTTCAAGTAAGAAACGTATGATTTCAAGCCATCTTCGAAGTAAAACTCTTCCCGTTTCTTTTCAGGTCCACGCTCGTCAATCAAAACCATGCGCAGCTTTTTCAGAAGGAATGCCGTCTCACGAAAACGATCACGAATCGTCTCATAGTCAAAGCGAGCATTGCCAAACACCGCGTCATCCGGCAGAAAACGTACCGTTGTTCCTGTACGCTTGGTGTTCCCTGTGATTTCTAGACCGGTAACCGGTTTACCGACATGCTCATTTCCATTTGCATCCACCACATATTCAAAGCGTTGCTTATGAATTTTGCCTTCCCGGTGGATTTCGACCTCAAGCCATTTGGACAAGGCGACAACGACACTGGAGCCTACCCCGTGCAAGCCACCACTTTTTTTATATCCGCCACCACCGAATTTACCACCGGCATGGAGCGTCGTAAAAATAACCTCTGGTACAGGTCGGCCAGTTTTGTGCATACCCGTTGGAATTCCGCGTCCATGGTCTTCTACACTGACACTGCCATCCTTGTACAAAGTGACGATGATGCTATCGTTAACGCCGGCAAGCGCCTCGTCTTTGGCGTTATCTACAATTTCCCACAGCAGATGATGCAGGCCACGCGAGCCCGTGGAGCCTATGTACATTCCAGGCCGCTTTCGAACGGCAATCAAGCCTTCTAAGACCTGAATATCTTCTTCTGTATACGTTAGTGTTTGCTGTGTTTCTGTTTCCTTCAATCGCGCTCTCCCCTCTACTCTTCGGACACGTAGAAAAACGATCATGCCTTTTTTACTGATGGCTAGCGTCGTAATCACCTTTTTTGAAAAACGCCGAGATGATTCAATCCCCATGAGAGGAACGTTTTCCTAATAAAAGCGAACACTTAATCGCTATTGTACCGTATGGTTCCCATAGTATTCAACGCCAGTAGCAAAATGGGGCAAAAAAGCCACCTCGCCCCTAGCGAGATGGCCGATTCTTCTCAGTATTCCTCGTTTCTCATTTCGTTCTGTACTTGACATGCATATTCCATTAATTAGTGTAGCACTAATGGTGAAGATTGGTCAAAACGAAAAACCAAAACATCTGTTTCCCTTTCTCTATTTCTTCCCTCACAAGCGTAAATCCTGCTCCTATCAAGGAAAATATGCCTCAGGTATTTCCATTCATCCGCGCTTTGGCTTTGGGCATCCTAGTAAGGCATCGATTCCTGAGGCCAAAAAGGGGGGAATACTTTTGATCAGTGCTACCAAGCCGTTTGTCAAATTCCATAAGTATGATGCTGAGCTAGCTTCTGACGTTCATGCCTTAAATTCTGCCGGATACAACAGTGATGACATCTGGGTTTTGAAATGGAATCCTGATAAAAATCACTCAAATCAACGAAACAATTTTTATAAATACAGTACCCACTTTGAAAGTGCCGTCGGTCACATTGACAGCATGGCGCATTTCTTTGACAATGGCGGTAAAGAACTCCGTACCCGTCTCGAAAAGCTCGGTCTTACCAAAGACGAGTGCTCGGCATTGGTTCGGGAACTGCAAGATACGGACTATACATGCCTTCTCGTTGTACGAGACCTTAAGGATAACATTATTAAATTGAATGACTGATCGACCGCAAGAAAAAGCCACTGCTTGGGTTCTAACGCCAGCAGTGGCTTGTTTCATTCATACGGGAATTACTTGTCTTCTTTAATGAGTTCGATGCCTTCCAGCACTTCGTTCAGCTTCGCGTAAACAGTGCTCTCCTCGTCCTCTTCCAATGGTACCATTTCGCCGCCGTCTACTTGGAATACGAAGATATCCACTTCTTCATCTTCTTCGCTTTCTTCATCTTCCACAGCTTCAGCCAAGGCAATATATTCTTTACCGTTCAGGTCGAACATAGCCAATACTTCGAAATCCCCCAACGGTTCACCATTTTCATCGTCCAATGTAATGATATCGCCCAATTCGAGGTCTTTGTTCTCTTCTGTCAATGTGTTCACGTCCTTATGCTGATATTCGTACTCTGTTCCATCATACCGTTTTTTTCCGGGAGAAGCAAACAGGCGAATGACTTTATGCCTTCCCTGTCCATAAAAAACAACCTACCACTTGAGGCAGGTTGTTAACTGATTACTCACTATACTCTTGAAGAACACCTTTTTCAAGCAAAAATGCTTCTTCTGCCTGAAGAATAGTCACGATCGCTTCGCGTTTGACATACATCCCTGCAGATGCCAGACGACTCTCAATCGCACGAAGTAGTTCTTCAAAATCAATGATCTGTACATCTTGTTCGCTCACAAAAAAACCTCCCTTTTCCCATGCACCTTTTTCATTGTACACGAACAGGTCGTTTCTTCCAACTCCACCATTTTCGGCGGATTGGTTTTAACAAATAAGCGCTCCAGATGACGAGCACAAAGGAAAGAACCACGTACACACATGAGAAGAACAACCACGGTGCAAAAGTGATGTCATCGGATTGATCGAATGACTCGCCTAAAATATCGAACAAAACGATGATAGGGTTCGTCCCTGCCAGCATCTGTAGCTCATACATACTCCAAACATCTGAATTGACGTACCGTTCCGGATACGTCTGTTGCAAAGACTCACCGATGAAAAAGAACAGCAATCCAGTGCCTACCACAAAAAAGAAGGCAATGCCGTATGTGGTGACCGTCGAGATCGACGTTCGTTTAATCCAGGTGGAGCAGAACAACCCCAACGACCCGAGAAAAAACATATTCACCGCGAGAAAAAGGACGAGCTGGGCCATTTGTTCCGGGGAGACGCTTCCGTACAGCATCACGATACTGTACAAAGGCATCGAGGCAACCAAGAGCAGTGTGGAGAACGCCAAAGACGTAATCAGCTTGCTCAAAATAATCGTGCGCGTCGACAGCTGAGTCGTCAACAAAATATGCAAGGTCTGGCGTTCTCTCTCTCCACTAATCGCTCCAGCAGTCAGAGCAGGTGCCACAAAGCAAACCATCGCATAGTGTATCCCCGCAGATATCAGAAACAAATCCCGGTTATCCCCTAACGATTCGGCCTTTAAGGGGTCCATGAGCAAAAAGCCCATCGGTATTCCCCCCATGACAAACAAGTAAACCACTAAAATGAGCATGGTCTTTCTCGAGCGGAATCTCTCCCGCATTTCTTTTACCAAAAGAGGATTGAACAAGAAGTCGCTCACTCCATACCGACTCCTTCCGTAATCGCCAAGAAGACATCTTCTAAATCTTTCTTGGAATCGCCATAGTAGACGACTGCGACCTGCTCATCCAGCAGTTCTTGTAGCAAATCAGCTTTTTGTTGCTCCGTCCCTTGAAAGTAGAAGCGAAAGCCTCCCATATAGTCTGTCAATTGATGTACATACGGTGAGCTCGCTAATAGAAGTCCCGCTTTGTCCAAATTCCGCAGGGCTCTTAGTTGCATCCGGCTTTGTCCTGTGTCCCGATTGCTGACCTCATGCACAGAACCGTACGCAATTAATCTGCCTTTTTCGATGACACCAATATCATCACACAGCTCGGCTAGCTCCGGCAAAACATGGGAGCTAATAATGATCGACTTGCCCATTTCGCGTAGTTGCTTCATAATTTCGCGCAATTCGATACGGGCTCGCGGGTCCAGTCCTGATGCAGGTTCATCCAAAATAAGCACGGCCGGATCATGTACGAGACAACGTGCTAACCCCAGGCGCTGTTGCATACCTCGAGACAAAGAATCGACGAAAGCGTCTGCTTTGTGAGACAAATTCACTAGTTCCAAAAGATCACTGACGAGTGCCCGTCTTTTGGAGGCAGGAATTTTGTATGCTCCGGCATAAAACTCCAAATACTCCACCGCTGTTAAATTGTCATATACCCCAAAAAAATCGGGCATATAGCCAACAGACTGGCGAACACTTGCAGGATCTTTTCGAACATTGTAGCCACAGACAAATGCTTCCCCTTCACTCTGTTCCAGAAGGGTAGACAAGATAAGCATCGTGGTAGATTTTCCGGCGCCATTTGGACCAATGAAACCGAACACCTTTCCTGGCTCGATGGAAAGGTTCAAATCCGTCAACGCTTGCAAATTGCCGTATCTTTTTCCTAAATGAACGGTTTCGATTACCATTTCCGCACCCCCTCTACCTGGAAAATTGGCTCTGGTAGAGCTAATCGCGACGTTCCATTGTGGGAAAAACGAAGCAATAATGTTTGATTTGGCGTTAATATTTGCTGGAGTTCATTATCGAGAACAAGTCTCCTCCCGCGCTCAACAGGTATCCACCTACCACTCTTTTGGTGGAAGTATTCGATCCGGAAAGGCTTAAATGAGCTGTGATTCAGCGGTACCATTATTCGCTTTATATTGAGCGCCGCTTTATCTGTACGTAATTCAAACGTAATACTGCCCTTCCCAAGCTGCCAAATATATCCGGTACTGTCGAAGTCCCCTGTCATTTCATACATTTCGGCATCAAGCAGGCCATAAGGACAAGTCACCAAACCTTGTTCATTCGGCTGGAATTGAATAGGCTGCTGAATGACATTCCAGTAATGCGCTTGGTGAGGCACCTGCATTGTCATCAGAGGAAGAGGCTCTGTCGTTGTGCCGATGATACTTACCTGATTCCCCTCTTCATACTCAATAACTCTTTCCTGCATTTCTTTGATTCGTTCTTCCATCGTTTGCAATTCGTTTGTTGCTTGTGGTTTTCTTGGCATAAACAAGGGCTCAAGCACACTGTCAATCTGCTTTTCTTCTCCCTTTTTCAATGGCCCAAGCGGAATTCGCTGAAAACCAATTTCAATATAAGTCTGATCGTAAGCAAACTCCGTATTGTTTTTCACGTTCCCTTGCAGACGATTCTCATTAATTCGCAAGGAAGCATCAAAAGCCCCCATGTCGTGCTTTACCCCGATACCGATTGCCTGTTTCGGTGTCAAATAGGGGAGGTTGCGGAAAGAGAGAACCTCATCGCCATCCATTAGCCCCTCTGGTCGATAATCATTTCGCCCGACTGTCAAGGGCAGTGCAACGATCGAAGGTTCAAGTTGAACATCGTATTCGTTTTGATCCACCCCCAAGAACGTTGTGGCTGAACGAACATGAGCCAGAGACTCATCTAATATATCGATCTTGGTTACGGCGTAGCTGGTACTCGTCTTCACAACTGCAGGCTTTCCAACCGCGAATATAGCGACGGTCAAGAAAATTCCTCCAACCGGGATGACTCCCCACGCCCATTCAGGTTTCCTCATTCTTTTCAGAATGAAGTATGTCAATGGTGCCAGTACAATTACATATCCGCCCCACAACGCCACCATCCAGAACGGTGGCGGAGTCTGTACTTCAGGAATCTTCTTGCTCAAGTCAAGAAAAGGCCGTGTCATTTGATCCATATAAAGCTTCTCTTCAAAAATCTTCTTGGCGCCATGCTGGATCATTGCATTCTGCCACAGTTGTGCATTAAACTGCCACGATGCCAACGGCTCTGCTGTCACATCATAGTTGACAAATAGCAGCAGCCCTCTTCCGTACGATTTTGACACAAACAAGGGCAAGTCTCGGTTGTATACACCGATACTGCCATTTGGTGCGACTTTCGCAATGTCATACTCACTTAATGCTTGCTGTAGCTCTATATTACCAGCTTTTCCGGCTTCCACAGGAAGAATATCAGCGAACCGCTGGATCATCCCATCTTGATTGGGACCTGCGGAAACAACCACGATCCCTCCAAGCTGGATCCACTCCTTGATCGCTGCCATCTGTTGATCATTAATCGTGGAACCACTATTGCCTGCCAGGGCTAACATGTCTATGTTTTCGTAAATCCACGATTGGTCAGGCAACATTTGTTCCGTGAGATTTTGAACAGACAAGGGGCGATTCCTTTTGGATTGTGATTGATTGAGGGCAAGGAAATGAAACGCACTGCCCTCTTCGCTGATCACCCCAATGGTGCGCCCGTCTGTTGGGTAAGGGATACGCAGCTTTTCGCTTTTGATAACTTGACCGTTTTGCGTCACCTGGACGTACCAATCATCGAGCAATATTTGGGAAGGCATATCGAAATACACGGTTGTACTCTTTCCTTGCTCAAGCTTGATTGGACGCCGAAGCTTAAATTCATTATTTTTTTTGACTTGTCGCTGCGATAACTCTACAGCCCCTGTGAAATCTTGTTCTTGGCTGGTTACCTTAACGTTTAGTCTCATCCATGATTCATATTTGACGATACCACTTAATGGTATTTCGAATTGTATGTCTACGTTGCTCTCTGCCATAGCTGGGCGTATCGAAAAGCTAAGCCATGTGATGACAAAGATTAACACCCATTTCCATCTCATGCTTGTTCCTCCGCTCATTTTCGTGACGCCAAAGAGATAACCAGTTGTTGCAGCTGATCATGGCGGGAGATAAGCAGTAAGTGCTTACCTTTGTTTGCCCAGTTGCCTTTGATCAGCTCTTCAGATGACTGGTTTCGCAATGGTAGCTCGCGTGTCACAAAAGGCTCTTCACTCACGTTTACTTCCATCAGCGTTCCATTTGGGTGTGTATAGGTTAATCTCGTATCAGAGCTCCACGATGCCCACTGTCCCACTGCAAGCGAGGTAACTTTCCCTGTCCGCATTTCCATCAGCTGTACTTCACCGGCTTTATTAAAGGCAAGCAAGCTTCCATCTGGTGACCATTTAGGCTGAGCGCCTTCTACAAGCTTCCATTCTTGGAACGATACTGTGCTGCTCACCCAAATTTCTTCGACGCCATTTTTAGAGCGAGTAAAAGCAAGCGAATCATCATGTTCAGACCAGCTTGGTGAAGAGTATAATACCCCTTCTTCTTCCTTCAGCAATCGGCTGCTTCCCATGCTGTAAGTCGTTGGCATCTCCACAATCCATATCCGCGATAATTTTTTATCCTGCTCGACGACTGCGATTTGCTTTCCAGAATTAGACCACGCTACCCCGGTGTATTTTCCTTCGGTTGGCGGCAGCTTGATCGTGACTGGCTTTAATTCTTTATCGATAGGAATGGTTTTCAGTTCTGCATTGTTATTGATGTATGCTAGCTGAGTGGCTTTCCGATCAATATCAACAAGCTCCACAGTTGTTTGTGCTGGCAGCTTAAGCATTTCATTCTCTCGAACGGCAAGAGAGGTATTGTTCCACCACACAAAACCGCCTATGGCAAGGGCGAGAGCAGTAGCAGCGATTCCGCTCCAAACCAACCTCCCCCATTTTTGGGGTGCGGCATTTGGAACTTTTGCCTGCTTGGCTTCGTGTTCTCTCATTTTCTGGAGCAATTGTTTTTTGAGGTCTGTTTTTAACTGATAATTGACAGGAACCGAGCCGCGCATCTGCTTCAAATGGGCTAGGAGTTGGGTTACGGTCTGATCATCCGATTGATGATCCTGGGGGTGCTTCTCCTCTTCTCTCATTCGGAGTCCCCCCTCTCATACATCTTCTGAAGTTTTTGTAATCCGCGATAAGAAATCATTTTGATACTCGATTCTGTTTTGCCGAGCACCTCAGCTACCTGACTGATTTTGAGGTCAGCAAAGTACCGGAGCATCAACACGTCTCGTTGATCCTGAGACAACAAGTCCAGACGATCACGAAGCAGACGAACCTCTTCATTCGTCAGCGCCTGCCGTTCTGGCTGCCATGTGTCGTCCGGTTCTGCTCCTAGAAAATCTTCCTGGTCAACCGGTAGCTCCCTGTTTTTCCGCATAAAATCCACATATGTATTGTGAGCAATACGAAAAATCCATGATGCGAAAGGACTTGTTCTGCTATATTGCTCGAATTTTTCTAGCGCTTTTAAAAAGACCACGGTGGTCAAATCATCGGCATCCCACGTACTTTGAACCCGGCATCGTAAATACCGGTTGACGCGATCAAAATATTCGTCATACAGTTCCGTAAATGGACGAGATTCATAATAATCTCCGGATGATGGCCCCGACGGTTGCTTCATAGCCATTCCCATTTGCGTTTTCCTCGGTTTCTTCCAGACTTAAGCATGCTCTCAGAATGGACTTTCTCCACTACATCCTGAGACTACTCTAACTAAGTATTACGTATTTCTTAGGAAGAAAGTTTCATAATGTGGCAAAGTTTTTTGAATTATTTCCCTAATGCGGCATCTAATGCTAACTGAATGTCTTGAACGGCCTCGATTCCGACCGATAACCGTACCAGTCCCATCGTGATTCCCGTTTCCTTGCGCTGCTCTTCAGAAAAAGCACGGTGGGACGTCGTAACAGGATGAGATACACTCGTCTCCACACCTGCAAGGGACGGAGCCAACTTGATCCAGTCAAGTGTCCGGTAAAAGTCGTAGATCTTCGTCTCATCTGCCAGAACAAAGGATACCATTGCCCCCTGTTTTTGCCGTGAAAAAAAGAAGGTATCCGTAGGACATGGGTAATACACTTGTCCAACTGCAGGGTGCTCACGAAGAAACGCAGCGATCTGGCTGGCATTATCGCATTGACGCTCCATTCTCACTGCCAATGTTTTCAAACCACGTGATGTCAGCCAGGCCTCAAAAGGACTGAGCGATGCACCGTAGTTCGCTACGATTTCTGTGGCACGCTTGATTGTCGCCTGTGATCCAACCAGAACACCTGACGTCACATCGCTATGTCCACCTATGTATTTGGTTCCACTATGTACCACGAGATCTGCTCCGAATGAAATGGGTTGTACCAAATATGGCGTCGCAAACGTATTATCCACCATGACGGTTAATCCAAGACTTTTTGCTTCCTTGATCCAGTAAGGCAAATCCACAACTGTCAATAACGGATTGGTGATCGTCTCCAAGAAAAACAGGCGCGTAGTTGGGCGAACATGATCAGCAAGCTTTGTCATTTGACCAAGCTGGATACACTCGAGCTCTATCCCAAATCGCGACAGCTCCTTATGCAGTAGAGCGTAGGTACCACCATAAATTTCATGGGAAGCCAGCACGTGATCCCCAGGAGAAAGAACGGCAAGTAAACCCGCCATGATCGCGCCCATACCGGAGGCAGCACTGACACCTGCTTCTTCGCCTTCTAAAACAGCGATTGCACGAGCCAGTTCCGCTTGGTTGGGATTGCCATTTCGGGTGTACAAATATTCTCCCTCGCCGACGTAGTACTGTTCTACTTCTTCCAAGCCTTCAAAGGCAAAAACGGAGGTTTGATAGATCGGTGTAGATTTGCTCTTTACTCCCCGCAAAGGGTCATGTCCAATATGTACCGTCTTGGTCTCAAATCGCTCTGCCACATCGATCACCCTTTTCTCCCAATCATACCATGCGAGATTGGAAAGGAAACTAGCGGATTGGCAAATGCTCGACGTTTTGTGTTATAATTCGAAACCGAACCACCCAACAGTATGAAACAAAGGAAGGTGCATAAGATGAGAAAATTGATGACAACTCTGTTCACATGTCTGACGGCAATCGCCTTGGTTACGGGTTGTTCTACAGGAAGCAATGAAGCTGCTCCTAATCAGCCTACTACGCCAGCAGAGAAACCAGCATCCAAAGAGCCAGCTAACCCACCGGGTCCAACCGGAGAGAAGAAATACGAGAAGGCTCCGGCTATGCAGATTGACAAAGCAAAAGACTATCAAGCCAAAATCTCTACTTCTATGGGAGACATTACGATCGATCTGTTTGAAAAAGATGCCCCGATTGCAGTCAATAACTTTGTTTTCCTTGCAAAGGACAAGTTCTACGATGGCATCACGTTCCACCGCGTTATGAAAGACTTCATGATTCAAACAGGCGATCCATTGGGTAGTGGCATGGGTGGTCCTGGTTACACCTTTGAAGACGAATTGAAAAATGGCCATAAATATGAACCAGGCGTGGTTGCTATGGCGAATTCTGGTAAAAACACGAATGGTAGCCAATTCTTCATTGGTACCGGACCTGACGTGACAGGATTGGACAACTCTCCGAACTACACGATTTTCGGGAAAGTTACGGGTGGCATGGATATCGTTCAAAAAATTGCCGGAACAAAAGTCAAGAAAAACCCACAAACGGGTGAACCAAGTGTTCCTGAGCAAACGATTACCATTAAATCCATTACCATTACGGAAAAATAAGAGCAGCCTCAAACTGCACACGAAAGCCACTTTCTCAACGGGAAAGTGGCTTTTTTTTGAGGAAACATCCGTTCATGAAAACACTTTCACAAATCGCTCGATATTGTAAATAGTTCTATGGAACCAATTCCCTCTTGAACCATTCCGACAAGACCGCTAGACTTGCAAAAGACCTGATTCGCTTCCGCAATCAAAACGCAAAAAGCGAAAAGGAGTGGTTCACACCATGTTGACACGAGAAGCGCCAACGCGCTTTTTCTTCTTTTTGAACAGTTTTGGCTTAATGCTGTTATGCTTATTTGTCACACCGACAAGTGCAATGGCACCACAGCCAGTACAGATCCTCCCTGTTCTCGGTAGTGCACAGGCGCCATCGGAACAAGTTTCAAAGAAGGAAAAGAAATCAACCACATCTGCTACAGTAGTAAAACGCGAGTCTGTGCAGGTTAGTCGTGATAGTCGCCCAAAAGTGGTTCGCAATGGAAAAGTGAAGGTTTCACAGAGGGATATGGAACTGCTCGCCCGGTTAGTGTATGCGGAAGGCCGGGGAGAACCGTATGAAGGACAGGTAGCGATTGCTGCCGTTGTATTGAATCGGGTTGCTTCAGATGAATTTCCAAATACGGTCCGGGAGGTTATTTATGCTCCCAATGCGTTTTCGCCTGTCCACGACGGCAATTTGACACATAAATCAAATGAAAGTACGAGAAAAGCGGTCCAGGACGCGGTGAATGGAAAGGATCCGAGCAATGGTTCCGTGTACTTTTTCAATCCGGATACAGCTACATCCAAGTGGATTTGGTCACGTCCTGTAACGGTTGAGATCGGTAACCATCGTTTTGCTCGTTAACGGGCTACTTACAGAGAACATTTAATAATACTTTATTTTTATTTTATTGATGTTTTACTTTTGCTTGCTATGTTGTAGGTGTAAGCACTTTTTCAACGCATTGAGAAAAAGTTCGATTATCTTCTTAGGATGACTTTTTAACGTAAGCATGTTTAGATCGATTATTCAATCTGAGTATGCCTATGCTAATAGCTTTGATTGATTGACTGTTTTGGGTGAGAGCAAACCAGTCATAGAACAATCAGTCGTTCTTTTTCTCAATCGCCCCCAATAATTAGGCATTCCCAACTGGGAATGCCCCTTTTTTTATTAGAAGCCGTATATAGACATACCGCCATCAACCGAAATTGTTTGCCCCGATATGTATGAAGCTGCATCAGAGGACAAGAAAATCGCTGGTCCTACCAAATCCTCAACATCCCCGATTCGGCCACTCGGCGTTCGCTGCAACACCTCTTGGACGAACGTTTCGTCGCTAAGCAAGCTCTCCGTTAGTGGTGTACGGAAATACCACGGCGCGATCGCATTTACGTTGACGCCAAACTTGCTCCATTCTAATGCCAGCACTCGCGTCATCTGGATAAGCCCTGCTTTACTGGCACCATACGCGACACCCGTGCGAAGTGCTACTACACCTGCGACCGAAGCGATATTGACGATTCTGCCATAGCGCTGCTCGCACATGACTTTGCCAGCAGCTTGACTCATGAAAAATGCTGCTTTCAAATTCAAATCGATTACTCTGTCCCACTCTTCTTCTGTTACCTCATGAGCTTTTTTGCGGATATTCATTCCTGCATTGTTGATCAGGATATGAACACCCCCTAGCCCTTCGACTACTTGCTTCACAACACGGTCCGCTGCATCAGACACAGTCAAGTCAGCCTCAATAGGAAAAGCCACTCCGCCTTTTGCCTCAATCTCCGATACCACTTCTTGCAAATCGGAAGCTGTTCGCGAGACTACCGCAACTTCCGCACCTGCTTCTGCGATTCCCAACGCTAGTGCCTTCCCAATTCCTCTTCCAGCACCTGTTATGATTGCTTTCTTTCCATTCAAATCAAAACGTGTCATTTTCGAAACGACTCCCCTTTCGTTTCCTTAGAGGATTCTGCATCCATCGCCTTTTCCCTTGTCTTTTGCTACAATATACCTGTATGGAAAGGGGGCAGTCCGTTGCGTTTGTACAGCCAAATGACACTCGCCGAGCTGCAGGAGGAAATGGAGCGCCTGCACGTCGAAGCGAAAGAGAAAAAGAAGCTTGGTGATCACTCACAGCTTGCGATTATTACACAAAAGTACTTTATGGCGAAATCGTACTATTTAGGAACGGGTGAGTTCCGAATCGGGAGCAAATACAGCGTGCCTGATTACGATCAGCCGTTTACAATTGATTATTTCAACGGAGTATTTGCTTGGGGACGTTTCCCAGATTCGGACGAACAGACAGGTTTTCCAGTAGGAATGCTGGAACTATGGTTTGATTAATGGAAAGTAGCTTGTTAGACCTCAATTCAATGAGGTCTATTTTTTATTTCGCTAACCAAATCTTTGGCTTCTCACCGAGCCTCCAGAACCAAATGCGTCCATCCGGCACAAGCTGCTTTCTCTTGGATATACTAACAAAAACGAAAGGGAGCGACCAATACATATGGACTGGATTAGTATCATTCTCTTAATCCTTGTAGCACTCGGTGTCATTGGAAACAACGCAACTGTGTCCATTGCTGTTGCTCTCCTTCTTCTCATGAGACTCCTGTCGCTGGATCGATTTTTCCCGCTCCTCGAACAGTATGGGCTACAGCTCGGGATCATCGTTCTGACTGTGGGAATTATGACTCCGCTTGCTAGCGGCAAAATTAGTCCGTCCTCTATCCTTGAAATTTTTACGAATTGGCATTCGTTACTTGCGGTTGCCGTCGGTATGTTTGTCGCTTATCTGGCTGGAAAAGGAACGGTTTTGATGACGCAAAACCCTTTGATCGTTACAGGCTTGCTACTCGGTACGATCGCAGGTGTCACTTTTTTCCGCGGTGTTGCAGTCGGTCCTTTAATTGCAGCAGGTATTCTCGCCTTTATTTTGCAATTTCTCCCGAAGTGATTAGCTCCAGCGCTCTTTCAACTGAAGGCCATAAGCCAAAATTTGCTGTGGTGTAACCATGCGAAAGCCTTGCTGCGCACGATAATCAATCGTAAGCATATCAGACCCGATATAGGCGATCGTTTCGCGATCTACCAGAAACGTCAAAGAATCGACTTGGTAGACTTCATCCTCTGGACCTTGGGTATCCCACCACAACGCATACTCTACATTCATCCCGCAGCCACCGACTAGCTCACCGTTGATCCGAATGGGCTTGTCTGTACTGCTCATGCGTTCTGCTGCCTCTTTTGTTACTTTCACGATCATGTTCTTGGTGCCACCTTTCTCATGATTTTCCAATATGCTGAATGCATCATCTCTTCCATGATAGCATACAATGCTTGAAAGGCAGCTGAAAGGACGATCATCTATGAACATCTACGAGCAAGATGGGATTTTTGTCGCTGAAACGGAGTTCCAATCGGAGCACGTTGTCATTTTTGCGAATACGTGGGAGGAAGCCAAGGAAAAACTACTCGTTCGGCTTCTGGTACTAGAAATGATTGGTTGAATGAAAAGCGGGTCGCCAACTGGACCTGCTTTTTTCAATCCCGAAACCACAAGGAGCTATCCATGACATACAAAACAGTAACGACAATTGACGAGCAGCACCTGGTTGCTAAAATCAGACAAGCAACAACCAAAGCCAATCGCAACAATGTCACCCGCACACAAGCATACCTCACCTTTTATCTCGAACACCAAGAGGTTCACTGGGCGTTATTGGCCCATCTGGTCTCACGAAATGGCGGGTGGAACATGACCGATTTAAAAGGAGAATGGCTACCGCTTATCATGGATGCACAAGCAATCGAGCCCTTTTTTTGGTTTTTGGAAAGATGTAACTGGCTGATTTTTCACGATGCCTATCCGCAATTACTACTGTATGCGGAGATGAAACGAACGGGGAGAGATTTAACAAAGCTTTTGGCGCCACTTGGTGTCTCAGTCTTTATGCAATCGTATTGGCAAGAGTTCCTCGCATCTAAAGACAGTGCGCGCATTACACATGCACTCATCGTCAATGAACAGCAATATATCGAACAACGTGTCGTACAGAAGCCGTTTACACTGAATCGTATTTTCGCTTCGTTTGCTTTCGTCGCCCAATCTGCTCTCTCGATGAATCAAGTGCTCATTCCTTATAAAGCGCATCCAACTGATCGCCAACTTAGCTTGATCGGATTGAATGTCCATCATTTTCCCGATGTCCTGTACCGCATTCAGGTCGGAAAGACGTTGTATCAGCTATTGTTTGGGGATCGCTTTCGTTTTGAGAAAATGCTCTCCTATTGTTCTCGTATCCCTCATACAGGTTCACGAGCGGATTATTGGCCGCATTTGTTTACACCTCTTCATACTCCGCTCACCGCAGAGGTTGAGTATCAGCTGCGATTGGATGGACATGAGTTGCTAGAAGGAAGTCCGAAGATTTATAGCCCACGTCTTCAAGATGCATGGGCAGATTATGGACACGATCCGGCAGATGGGGTAGATTGGTTTCGAGATGAAAAATGGTACAAGGCCGTGAAAGAACCTGCTTTACTGCCTTCTATTGACAGTGATTCTTATGTGCGTTCCTTGCATTGGATCGAATACGGAGTCAAACTCGTCTCAGCAATCACGTAGCTTGGAAGGAGGTCAGCCTCATGGAAAAATGGATGCAAGAAATGGCGTTGAATCAAACAAGTTTTTTGCTATCCTGCCAATTGCCGAGCGGTACCTTTCGCCTTGGCCCCAAACGTGATCAAATCAATCCGTACTTCACTAACCTCGGAATTATTTCCCTCATCCGCATGAAGGAGGCAGAGGCCGTTCGCGGACATCTCGATTGGTATTTGCGGAACCTGAATGCGGACGGCTATATCAATGATTTTCGACTTGAATACGGAAAAGAAATCGATACCGGCACAAATGATAGCGAAGATAGCTATCACACCACTTATTTCAGCCTGCTTGCAGAATGGATACGAGCAACGGGACGTATGGACTGGCTGCATCTCAACCACGCGAAACTCATGTCCCTTCTCCAAGCAGTTGCCCGTCTTCAACAAAAAGACGGGCTGACCTGGGCGAAGCATTCGTATCGGGTCAAATATTTGATGGACAATTGTGAGGTGGCCAAGGGGCTGGCAGATGCTTCGTATTTATTTTCGTTGATCGGAAATGTGGACGCTGCCGAGGAAGCAGCTGCACGTGCCAAAGCCTGTGAGCTCGGCATCAGTGGCATGTACAGTCGGATTCGCAAGTCGTATGCAATGTATGATCGCACGTACCCTGGCTGGCGAAAATGGTACCCGGACGTCACCTCGCAAGCTTTTCCCATTGTATACAGCATGACAGATACCAACACAGCCTCACTGCTCTACCAAAGGATCACGGACGCATTTCCACATTTTGATACGTTTCAGACCGGTGATTTATATCCGTGGATGACGATGGGCGTATGCGCGCAGTTGATGGGTGATAAAACACGGGTGAAGACGATGCTCGTGACCGCAACAGACTTGTACATACACGGTCCCAGGTACCCGTACTGGCTGATTCAAGACGCCGGACGCTATATTGAGTTGTTGCTAGAAGTAGACTCATGAGGCTCAGATAGGAGTTGCTTCACCCAACAATAGCAACGCTCGAGTTGTTCGTCTGTTACTTGGTCAGAACGATGCTCGAACACGATCTTTACGTGCGGATTTTCCTTCCGGATGATCGTCAGGTAATCCTCGATCGGAGCCCATCCTTCATCCGGTTTGCATTCGGGAAGAACCGGATAGTGAACGAACCCGACCGTATCAGCAGTCACCTTCATACTTTTCAAATGAATGCTCCACGCATATTTCGTGTACTTTTGGATGACTTGACGGGCATTGAAAAACGGGTCGATTTTTTCTTGCAGGAATAATCGGCCGGTATCGAGACAGAGCTTGATCGTTGGATACTTCTGTAGCAAGTGCTCTAAAAATTCTGTCTCATACACATATCGGTTGAGTGCATCGAATTCAAGGACAGGTGTGAAGCGAAACTCCTTACCTTTCTCAGTCAACCACGCAAACAGCTGTTCACTATGATATTGAAACTCTGCTTCCGTATAGGCATGCTCCCATACATAGTCTCGCGAATCATGAAATCGCCATACACTCCAGTCGACGCGATCATCCAAGATGACAGGCTTCGGATAATGGAATAAGACATAGGTTGGCTGAATGAATGACATATACGCCAATTCCCTTTTAATTGTTTCGAATGCCTCGGTTCTTGTCTGATCATCAGCATCCATGAATAGAGCATCCCGTAGCTCGGATTGATCTGCACGCAACGGAAAATGAACACCGATCGCAAAACCTTTTGCTTGAGATTCACGCTGTAATAGTTGGATATCCTCCTCCGAATCAAACAAGCATGCCTCTATTCCGTAAAAGCCCTCCTTAAAATCTCGTGCGTATTTTGCTTGATCAAATCCTCCATATTGACCAATCATGAAATTTTTCATTCGAGGGTTTCCTCCTATTTTCCGGCGGTATAGAAAACGCGAGGAATCTATCCCCGCGCTTGCTCTACTTTCTTTCAATTTTCGTACCTGAGTCGTGTGTCACCACGAGAAATGGGGTCAGTTCCCCTTCCTCCCAGTAAAAAGGCAAGACAGAGATTGGCACTTGCCCTTTCGATGCAAAATCATAGGTGAGACGGGCTAACAGATGGGCCCCGGCTTCTCCTGTCATATCCGCCACGATCAGAACATCCTGATGCGGAATCGCGACACCAAGCGAGTCTCCTTGCTTCTTCTGATCCAGCTCCGCCAGAAATGAATCAAGCAAAATTCGGCTTGCCGCATATCCATCTGTCGGACTAATAAAATGGATGCGCTGACCCCCTACCTCTTGTGACTTCACTGAAAAGGGGAGCTTTCGCAAGTTTTCCATCGCGTATGAATGAAGCTGCTCGCTCGTCCAGCCTGCTTCCTGCAGCATCCGCTTCTCAATCAATGCGTAGCCTTCGCCTTGATCTAGTGCGTACAGTACGAACGTATCAGCTGTATGCTCCTTCACCACCCACCGCTCCGGGTACTTGTTGATCATAGAGGCATGACGCAAAACTGGATAGATGTGATGCTCTTGGCCGCTTACTCTTAGTTGTCGATCCAACTCCATCACTCCCTTCCCTTTGTTTATTACCAAGGTGGATTATCATCGTCCTCTGTAGGCGTGCTCACCGGGGTATAGGCAACATTCTGGCTTCTCTCTTCGATTTCTTTCACGATGTCCGTCAATGCCTTTGGCTTTAAAAACTCAACAGGGGACATACCACGTTCGAACTGTAGCTGCTCGCCCTCTAATAACACCAAATATCGCCCATTCACTTTGGCGATATGCAGACTAGTGCCGTAATCGGCCAATAACGTGCGGATCTGCATATGATCCAGCTTGAACTTCAGCTCGACCTCAGGTTGGCGATCTGTAATGATTTGCATTGCTTCCATCACGGTCTCATGCTCCCATTTTTCTGCGAGCTCCCGCTTAGGACTTGCGGCAATGAGTTCGATTGCTTCCTCTTCCCGTACCCGCTCTTCGGACTCTTCGGGGTACGTATATTCGATGTGCTGTCTCGCCAATGAAATAACTTCTTCAGAGACGATCTGTGTCATCGTCTGTGGATACTCGACAAAGCGCAAAAATTCCTCAAAATACCGCGCGTGGGAGAACTGATGAATTTTCACGTGATACGGGTCATTCATCCCCGATTCGATCATGTACGGATACATGAGCGATTTCATGTTTTTGGCATTAATCGCCATGCGTACATTCGATATGAGGCTCTTCTCATCTGTGATGACCGCTGTTTTTTGTTCGAAATCGCATTTTAAAATAAAGACATAGCGCTCGTCAATCAGCTCTAACCTCGTCCGTACCACAATCATGACTCCGCCTCTCACCTGAGAGGTTCGCAAATATGACTGAATCAGCTCCTGACAGGGCTCTCTGCTCTCCCCTGTCGTTTCCGCAGCCAACAATCGATTCAAGAGGGCATAGTTGGGGTTCGAGTCCAAGGGATGTCCAGGCTCAAGCACAAATTGACCCAGCTTTGTCGGCGTGCCTTCTGTCTTCGGATTCATCTCGACTTTTCTTTTCGCAATCCGGGCGAATTCCCCATCGAGAAAATCTTTCAACTCGCTTCTGTGATATTCATCATGACTCAAATAGCGCGTCATCCGCACTTGTTTAATGCCATCCTCTTCTTCAGGCTGTTCCATTAGATAAAAGGATAACCAGTCAATTGTAAAATTCATACCCTTCGCTCCTGTCTACATGTAACGAACTGATTATAGCAAACCTATTGAAAAAAAGGTCAGCTTTTTCAAATCATGATAAGATGAAGGGAGGAGGGGAAAATCACACAATGTGGACTCGTATGAAGTCATGGTGGAACGAAACGATACGCGATAAACCGTATCAGCCCGGCCACCTAGCAGGTCAGTATGAAATAACAAAAGTGTTAGGGATGGGAAGCTACGGGATCGCTTATCTCGCCACGCACAACTCTACAGGTAATCAGGTCGTGCTGAAACAAGTGAAGCCAAGCCTGCGGCACACTCCAAAAGGAGAAGCCATGCAAGCGTATGAAAAAAAGGTGCTGATGTCCCTCTCGCATCCTCAAATCCCTCGCTGTCTGGATTCCTTCACGTATCGGCAAGACTCGTTTATGGTCATGACTTATATTGCGGGCCCGACACTCGAAGACATGTTGTTTGATCAAAACATCGTGGCTGATGAGCAAAAATGCGCCGAATGGATCCGCCAAATCGGGGAACTCGTGGCTTACCTCCATGAGCAAAATGTGATTCACCGTGACGTACGCATCCCCAACGTCATCTGGAATGGGGACAAGCCGTACCTGATCGATTTTGGCCTCGCTCGGTTTGTTGGTGATCGCCCGACTTACACAGCTGATACCCTTTCCGCCTACCCATCTGAAAAACAACTGAAGCGAGAAGTGGCTCCTTCCAGTGATCTGTACGCATTGGGGCATTTCTTTTTATTCTTGCTCTATTCCGGATACGAATCGGAACCGGACGCACCTGAAAAAAGCTGGGAAGAGGAACTCTCGATATCCCCTTCCATTCGCATGATGATTCGCCGTTTGTTACAAATGGACGCCCCTTATGAAAGCGTACATGATTGGCTTAAAGAGTTGGACCGATATTTAATCCACTACCAAGAAAAAAGAGCAGGGTATCCGTAAACTTCACGGATTCTCCCTGCTCTTCTTCTTCATTCATTCTGCAATCGGCTCTTGTTTCGTCTGTTCCATCTTTTCCTTCAGTTCCCCTGCTTCCTGGCGCAGCACTTGTCGTTCGTGTTTCGTCAAAACTTCTCCACCAACTGTGCCATTTACCAGCAAATCCTCTTCATATAAGCGATCTTTGCGCATGGAAACCTCCTGTAGACAAGTTGTGTACTTCTTGTCCTACTTTGTTCCAAAGCCGCCCTTCTTATGTGCACGATTTTGATTCCGTTTTGCAGGGCTCGTATTTTTGGCTGGAGCTCCTGACTTTTGTACTGGCGCAGGCTTTCGTACTGGACGCGGATCTTCCAGCGCTCCGTGCGTCATGAATTTTTCAGCAATAGGCAAGCCTGTTTGCTTGGAAAATTTTTCGATGATAAAACGTTCCTGTGTCGTAATGATCGAAAATACCAGTCCGGCACGCCCCATACGCCCAGTTCGGCCACTGCGATGAATGTACGTGTCAGCGTCCGATGCAGGATCGTAATGAACAATACATTCCACACCTGGAATATCAATACCACGTGCCGATACATCTGTTGTAATCAACACGGGGAATGCTCCATCCCGGAATTGTTGCAGGGTGCGGGCACGCTCTTCTTTTGAAGCATCACGATGCAGAAATCTGCACGGTAAATGGTGGTAGTTGAGCTTCGATACAATCTCGTCCACTTTTTCGATTTGATTGACAAAAACAATCGAAGAGCGAACATTGACGAGGCGCAGCAAACGACGGAGCGTGTCCACCTTTTTGCGTGGGTCAGTGACCAAATACATGTGTGCTACTCCAGCAGCGCCTTCTGGTGCTGCTGCGCGAATAACGGTAGCATCTTTTGTGAAAATTTCAGCCGTATGTACGACTTCCTCTGCGATTGTCGCTGAGAATAACAGGCGTTGTGTATCACGCAGTGTTTTTTTCATGACCTCTTGAACTGGCTTGCCAAAGCCCGCATCCAGCATCCGGTCTGCCTCGTCGACAACTACTGTCTTCACTTCATGGACCTTTAGCTTGCGCTGCTCAATCAGCTCCAGCAGTCTTCCTGGTGTTGCTACGATCAATACAGGCTTCTTTTTTAGTTTCTCGATTTGGCGTTTCACATCGACTCCGCCAATAATGGACATTACGGCCGTGTCCTTCCCTGGCAGAAGGCTTTCTGCTTCCCGCGCAATCTGAACAACCAGCTCATGGGTCGGTGCGAGTACAATGGCCTGTACATCTTTTTGCTCCATATTGATTTTCGATAAAATCGGCAATAGATAAGCAAACGTCTTGCCTGTCCCAGTCGGTGATTCAATTAAGGCATCTCGACCAGCCATAATCAACGGGATGGCTTCACTCTGAACAGGTGTCGGTGTTTCCATTTTTCGCTCTCGCAATATAGTCAACAGCGGTGCGCTAATTTGTAAATCTGCAAACGTGGTGCTCACAAAAACCCTCCTGGCATAAATTCGTGCATTGGGTAAGCTTACCACACTTTGCAGGTAGAAAACAGAGGTAAGCCAGTCCTCGTGAGGTAAAGCCGGTCAGAGATAGAGAAAAACAGGCGAAATCCGAAATGGACTTCGCCTGACTTCCTTCTACCCGTTATTGGAATCGATACGGGTTTCCTGCTTCTCACCCTGGTCTTGACGATCCCGGCTGGTGGTTTGGTTACGTGTCCCTTTTGGACTTTCCATGTACTCCTCTACTTCCTTTTGAAACGCCTCATCATAGTCACGCACACCTATCACCTCCTGTCCTTTATTTTGACCAGGGTGATCACATATTATTTTCCTGAAACCTTTTTCCCGGTCATGCGTCTCTTCATATAGGAATGATAGCCCTCGAACAATTTGTCAAATGGATGTGAATATGGAATGGAGACGTTATCGCGCTCTCGCACACACAAGCGAGCCAAGCGCAAGAGACCATGGCGTTGGGTTAAGAAATGGATGCTCGGGACTGCCTTAACCTGTACAACTTTAGCTCTACTAGGAATTATTTTTTTATTTGGAACGAAAAACGGAGAAGAATTACGTGAGTGGGCGGCAGGTACTTTGCTGACAACACAGCATGATTACTGGGCCCCCTATACCTTTTTACCTGATGAAAAGCTGCAAGAACTAAAACAGCAAATTACACATCCGACCGTTATCAATTCCGAAGGCACAGGCACGGCAGGACCACCTGTTCCGCCGAAATCGAATCTGGTAACCGTCACACTTCCGGAGAAACCAAAGGAGCTAATCGAGATTGAGGAAATTGACGTCTCGAAAGGCAGTTATTACTTTAAAGGAAAAATCATGTACATTAGCGATCCAAGCAGAGTACGGCTCGTCGTCACGAATCGCAAGGACCGTGGAGATTTGCTCGATGAGTTTGTAAAGAAAACAGGAGCCATCGGGATCGTCAATGCGAGCGGATTCGCTGATCCAGACGGATACGGCAAAGGAGCGCGTGCCTACGGTGTTGTCATCCACGACGGGAAGATTTTGCAGGGTTACAATCCGAGAAGCGGAGAAACCGCGTTAGGGCTTACCTATGACGGTAAACTCATTACAGGCAGCTACTCAGCTGAACAACTCGTAAAGATGGGCGTGCGTGACGCTGTGAGCTTCCGTCCGCAGTTGATTGTAAACGGGAAAAATATGTTTGAAGGAAAGCCTGCCAAGAGCTGGGGCATTCAACCGCGTACTGCAATTGGACAAAAAGAAGACGGAACGATCGTATTTGCTGTCATTGACGGACGCCAGCCCGGCCATTCGATCGGTGCAAGCATGAACGACATGGCGGAAGTATTAGCTGAGCGCGGTGTGGTTACCGCAATGGCCATGGACGGCGGTTCCAGCTCCATGATGCTGCACAACGGTGAAGCTATCACGAAGACATCTTCCCCCTATCATCGAGGCCGCTATTTGCCAAATGCCTGGGCTGTTTTTTAAGGAAGTGTAGAGGGGATCGAGGAGGTCACTGATTTATGCAAAGACTTTTTCATTATAGTGAAGATCCGACTATTACGATATTTCAGCCTCGCGCCCATCCCTCCCACCCCACACTTGCTCCCACTGTGTGGGCGATTGATGAAGCACGAGCGCCGATGTATTTTTTACCGCGAGATTGCCCGAGAATTTGTTTTTACAAAAAAGCAGATTCCGAGTCAGCAGACGTCGAGCGCTTTCTTGGTTTGACGAGCGCTAACATGGTTATGGCTATCGAGAGCAAATGGTATCCCGTGCTTACACAAACAAAGCTATATGAATATACCTTCTCACCAGAATCTTTTTATTGCTGGGACGAAGGCGCGGGCTACTATTTGTCAAAGGAAACCGTTGCGCCACTAGACGTAAGGCCATTAGGAGACCTCGTCCACTGTCTTAGCCAAGCGGATATTGAGTTGAGAATTACTCCTTCCCTGTTGCCGCTTCGAGATGTATTGCTACAAAGCAGTCTGCACTTTTCCATGCTCCGTATGCGAAATGCGTCACTCACATAAAAAACAGGCAGTCTCACCCAATGGTGACTGCCTGTTTTTGCTTTTACAATTTAATCGGTGTTTTTGCCTGTTCCAAGCTCCATTTCTCAACATCCCACGTCTGAGTAACCCAATCCTCATAAAATTCAGGTTCGTGACATACGAGAAGAACGGTCCCTTTGAACTCCTTCAAGGAGCGTTTGAGTTCTTCCTTAGCGACAACATCCAAGTGGTTCGTCGGCTCGTCAAATACCAGCCAGTTGCTTTCGCGCTGCAGTAATTTACAGAGACGAACTTTTGCTTGCTCTCCCCCGGACAGTGCATTCATATTCCGGTTGATATGCTCGTTTTTCAAGCCACAACGTGCAAGCGCTCCGCGAACCTCATGGTTATTCATGGCAGGGAAATCATTCCACACATCATCGAGTGCAGTAACTGACTTCGCCTTCACTTCTTGCTCGAAGTAAGCAGGATGGAGGAAGTCGCCTTTCTCCAGCTTTCCATCCAGTGGAGGAATCACACCCAGCAACGTTTTCAACAGAGTAGACTTACCGACACCGTTCATGCCGACAATAGCTACTTTTTCACCGCGCTCCAGCTTCACACTCAGCTTTGGCAGCAATGGATGAGAATATCCGATCTCCAAGTTTTCAGCCTCGATGACAAAACGGCTACTCGCCCGGGATTCCTTAAAGATAAACGAAGGCTTCGCAGCCGTTTCCGGCTTGTCGATGCGATCCATTTTATCGAGCTGCTTTTGACGGCTCTTCGCGCGGCCAGTAGTAGACGCACGTGCTTTATTGCGCGCAATAAAGTCTTCCATTTTCGCAATTTCTTCCTGCTGCTTCTCGAACGCATCAAAATGCTGGCTGCGTTTCGTCTCGGACTGAGCCAGGAAGGCTTCGTAGTTCCCTGTGTAACGATTCAGCTTGGTAAATTCCAAGTGATAAATCACATTCACGACTTCGTTCATAAAGGTCGTGTCATGGGAAATCAGCATGAAGGCATAAGGATATTCCTTCAAGTAGTTTTTCAGCCACACAATATGCTCTTCATCCAAGTAGTTCGTCGGCTCATCCAGCAAAAGAACAGTTGGTTTTTCCAGCAGCAATTTTGCCAAAAGAACCTTGGTACGTTGACCCCCGGAGAGGGATGCAACGTCACGCTCCAAACCGATTGCACTCAAACCCAAAGCATTGGCGATTTCATCTACTTTCGCGTCGATCAAATAAAAGCCGCTTGTTTCCAGCTTGTCTTGAATTTCGCCCATGCGCTCCAGCAATTCTTCCAGTTCCTCAGGAGTTGCCTCGGCCATCTTTTCACCAATCGTCATCAGTTCAGCCTCTTGCTCCAACAGTGGTAGGAAGGCGTCCTTGAGTACGTCACGAATGGTTTTGCCAGCTTGCAGCTTGGTATGCTGATCCAAATATCCGTATTCGATTTTGGGCATCCATTCAATACGCCCGTTATCAGGTAAGTTTTGGCCTGTCAAAATCCCCATCATCGTTGATTTTCCAGTACCATTTGCGCCTACGAGTCCTACACGGTCGTTCGGTTGCAAACGGAAAGACACATCGCGAAACAAAACACGGTCCCCAAAACCATGGGACAAATTCTCTACAATCAAAACACTCATACTCTATTCTTCCTCCTGATCTGTTTCCTCTATGAGGCTTACAACAAAATTCTTTCAAAAAAAGTAGGAGCGTACCGTGTCACATAAGATTCGCCCGTGAATACCAATTCGTCCAGCCGGACACGCATATCCTGAAGGTTGACACCTTCCCCAGCGATGTTCAAAATCGCGGCTCGTGTCATGGCCCTCAGAATATTGACTTCTGTAGCCAGCTTGTCACCGAACAGCTTGCCGCTATGCACAATCTCTGAGCGATGATTGTACGATTTTTTTACAAACTGTGCAATCCGTTCACGCTGCAAGGCGGTTTCTCCAAAATAGTACGCCATTCGGACACGCAATTTATAGGTAATCTCGCCTTTTTTGCCATCGGGAACGAACAAAGATTCCAATGCAATCCACAGATCCAACAGCTGATCCTCGTAGTTTTTCTTCTCCAGCGATAGTGCATAGCGACGAAAAGCAAGGGATGGCAGCTTCTGTTCAACTAATGAAGTAAAAATGCCCGCCGCTTCATCATCAAATGTGTACTTGTCACCATCAAGCGATCGCTTCAAATACGTAATGCCATACATATTGCCATTGACGGTGATGATGTAAGGAATCGAACAAGTCCCCATTGTGGACGCTAGATTCAGCTTACTTTCGATTTCTTCAATCCACACCCGCTCATCCGTTACTTTCATCTCTTCGTGATCCCCAACTAAAAATAAACTGCTGGGATCTACACGCAAATCAAAGGTCCGCTTGTTCTCGTCCATCTCATTGCGCAAGAAACGAGACGCGATCTCATATGGCCTCTTTGCGCCTGATATGAGCGTGTACGAATTAGGCAAATCGATCCGAACGGGCTGTGCTGTTGTTGTATTGAATACGGGGGCGATTAAGACCGGCATAGTTCTCGCTCCTTCCAGACCAGCAGAGCTCGTTTATTGTTTACATAATAAATATTATGTTCTATAAACAGTATCGTGCCATTCTGTAGTTTTGACAACATATCAATTCCTTCTAAATGTGGACATGCTTCCTCACCATACGAGTTCAAAACAACCTCATTATAGAATACCAGCATTTCCTATGGTTCGTCATCATGTGTTTGCGCCAAACTAGGTAAAGAAGGAGTTGATTTTATGGAAAAGGACCATATTCTTGATGAAAATCCGCATCAAACTTACAATAATGTAGCTCGACCGCTGGAACAGACTGGCGAACCCCAGCCTGGCTCTAAAAAAGTGAAGCAGCAAAATCATTCTCGCTCCATTCAAACACGCGAAGGATAATGAATGGCACCCGGCTCTATTGCAGTTGGGTGCCTCTACCCTTCCTTTTTTTTACATCGAAAAAGATTGAATTGTCCCACAAGGATGCACTATGATAAATTTAGTATCCTTGATGGAGGTTAAGTGAAGATGATCACCATTCCACTTCCGGGCAACCATAGCCCTCTTTCCAATTTGATCAGCTATAGTGTTTCCCCGCTGTACGAGATGGCTGCTAGTTTGCATACACTCGCCCAAGAGACACCTCCCGAGCGATTTGCGTATTGGACCGAAGAAAAGTTAGAGCAGTTTGAGTCAGCCCGTCTTTTAAAAGAATGGGGTTATTTTGTCCCCCTCTTTCGATATGGGATCCCAGACTCATTTGACCCCCTACATACAAAAGGTGTGATGGCTGTCGATGATCAGTATGAGTACTTCGTAACACTTCCCACTGATCATTTTGTGCGTAGCATGAAACCGATCTTGGAGGAGTGGATATCGCATCACGATACTCCTGTGGTTGCCTTCGATTTAGAAGAGGATGCCGACTATGTGAAAGGCCGTTTTAGCCTGTTCGTTTCATCTTATTGGCAGTTATTTTTCGAGGCGAATTGGGAGGCGATTGCTCCAAAATTTGTGCGTGAAGCAGAACGGATTTATTATTCTTTACAAGGAATCCAATCCCTTACCACCTATCTGCAATCCATTTCTCCCGCAATTGCCTATGACACAGAAACTCATCAGCTTACCTGTCCGAGTAATGGCCCAAGCTACGATGCGCAGCATCTCATTCTTTATCCGAGCTATTATTATGCCCAAGAACCCACGCTTACGAAAAAAGGCTGTAATGCTCATTTGCTGTATTCTATCTCGGAAGTGCCCACTCAACCAAAAACGCCCTCATGAAGGGCGTTTTTCATGTTGCATATGAGCGACAATCAATTTATCTAATTGTTGGCTGATACTCACGATTTCAGGGTCAAGAAAATTGTAACCTGCATCTTTTGCTGCGCGCTCTAGCTTTAGTCGCAAGTCATCAATCATCTTACTTGTAATTTCCATGCTGCAGACCCCCACCTAACGTTGTCTCCCACTATTTTACATTATATAAGAACAGGTGGAAAGGGTAAGATGTGGAAGAAAAAGCCTTGTACCCAATTCCGGCACAAGGCTTTCCCACTTTCTATTTCATGACGTGGATCGGACGACCCAGAGCCAATTCAGCAGCTTCCATTGTTACTTCACCCAGTGTTGGATGTGCGTGGATGGTCAGCTCGATATCTTCGAGTGTTGCGCCCATTTCGATCGCCAATCCGATTTCTGCGATGATGTTGGATGCTTCTGGACCAACGATTTGCGCACCCAATACGAGATTCGTTTCTTTTTCTGCAATCAGCTTCACGTAGCCTTCGCCTGCATTTACAGACAGCGCGCGACCGTTTGCTGCGAATGGGAAACGACCTACAACGTAATCGATGCCTTTTTCTTTTGCTTCTTTCTCATTGATTCCTACGCTTGCGATTTCTGGATCGCAGAATACAACCGCTGGAATCGCCTTGTAGTCTACTTCTGCTGGATGGCCAGCAATCGCCTCAGCAGCAACCTTACCTTCGTAGGAAGCTTTGTGAGCCAATGCAGGACCTGCTACGATATCCCCGATTGCGTACACGTTAGGAATGCTCGTGCGACCTTGCTTGTCGACTACAATCAACCCACGGTCAGTCACGTTCATGCCGATATCGCGAATACCGAGTTCATCTGTATTTGGACGACGTCCAACAGTAACCAGTACGTATTCCGCCTCGATTTTTTGTTGCTCGCCTTTTACTTCTGCAGTCACGATAACGCCGTTTTCTGTCTCTTCCATTGCTTGTGCCAGTGCTTTTGTATGGATGGTAACGTCGAGCTTTTTCAGCTTGCGTTCCACCAAACGTGGCATGTCTGGCTCAAATCCTGGCAAGATTTGATCGGAACCTTCCAAAATCGTAACTTTTGTACCAAACTTCGCGAACACCGTACCAAGCTCGATACCGATGTATCCGCCGCCAATTACCACGAGGCTCTTCGGCAGTTCAGTCAAGGATAGCGCTTCAGTAGAAGACATTACGCGTTTGCCAAACGGGAATGCAGGCAACTCGATTGGGCGCGAACCAGTTGCAATGATGCAATGCTGGAAGCGATAACGGTTGACATCATAACCGTGGAATACGCGTACTTCATTTTCACTTACGAACAGTGCTTCACCAGGGATTACCTGGATTTTGTTGCCTTTGAAGAGGGAGCCTACGCCACCAGTCAGTTGCTTAACGATGCCGCTTTTCCACTCTTGTACTTTGGCAAAATCCACTTTTACATTTTCCATGGTGATACCCATGGATTCGGTATGTTGAGCATGCTCATACGTATGTGCAGCGTGAATCATTGCTTTGGAAGGAATGCAACCTACGTTCAGGCACACGCCACCCAGCTCACCTTTTTCCACGACAGCTACTGTTTTGCCCATTTGAGCAGCACGAATCGCCGCAACATATCCACCTGGGCCCGCACCGATTACAAGCACGTCTACTTCTGTAGTAAATTCACCTACTACCATTGTCTCTTATCCCTCCATGACGAGCAGCGTTGGGTTTTCCAGGAGCTGCTTCACGTAGTTGACGAAACGCTGTGCAGGTTCGCCATCAACCAAGCGGTGGTCAAAACTCAAGGACAGGTGCAACATTTGACCAACCACGATTTCTCCGTTTTTCACAACTGGTTTTTCGCTAATGCGGCCAACACCCAGAATAGCTACTTCTGGATGGTTAATGATAGGCGTGAAGAACATACCACCAGCAGAACCGATGTTTGTGATGCTGAAAGTAGAACCTTTCAACTCGTCAGCAGTCGCTTTGCGGTCGCGTGCTTTCTTCGCCAGATCGCCGATTTCACCTGCGATTTGGAAGATGGATTTGCTGTCAGCGGATTTCACAACTGGAACGAGCAAGCCGTCTTCTGTCGAGGTAGCGATACCGATGTTGTAGTACTTTTTAAAGATAATTTCTTGTTTTTCATCGTCGATAGAAGCGTTGAGTTCTGGGAATTTCTTCAGACCAGCTACAATTGCTTTCACGATCATAGGCAAGTAAGTCAGCTTCACACCACGCTCTTCAGCAAGTGGCTTCGCATCTTTACGCATAGCAACAAGCGCTGTAACATCCACTTCGTCGAAGATCGTTACGTGTGGTGCTGTGTAAGCAGATTTCACCATTGCTTTCGCGATTGCTTTACGCATACCTTTCAGCGGAACGCGCTCTTCAAGTTCACCTGCTTGAGGTGCGTGGTGAACAGTTGGAGCCACTGCTGCTTGTGCTACACCTGTAGGTGCTGCTGCAGGTGCCTCAGTTGCTACTGGAGCTGCTACTGCTTGTGCAGTTGGTGCTGCTGCTCCGCCAGATACAAAGCGATCTACGTCGTCGCGTGTGATACGACCCAATTTGCCTGTACCAGGTACATTAGCCAATTGAACGCCTTTTTCACGAGCGTATTTACGAACAGAAGGTGTAGCCAACACATGCTTGCGGTCAATTGGTGCTGCTACTGCAGTTCCAGTTGCTTGTGCCATTGGCGTTTCCAGAGCTTGGTTCGCATTTGCACTCACTTGGGAACCGATGTCGCAGCCTGGTTCCATTTTGTCTGCAGCTTGAGGCGCTGGTGCCGCTTCAGCAGCGTGGGAATCGCCATGACCATGGTCTGGCAGGTTCGGAATTTCGCCTTCTACGTCAAACTCGATCAGTGGATCGCCGACTACAGAGACCGTACCCTCCGTTACTTTCAGGTCGATAACTTTCCCTTTAACAGGCGATGGTACTTCTACAACCGCCTTGTCATTTTGTACTTCCATGATGACTTGGTCTTCTTCTACGGAATCTCCGGGCTGTACGTGCCATTTGACGATTTCGCCTTCATGGATACCCTCGCCGAGCTCCGGGAGTCTGAATGTAAAACGACTCACAGTATCTCCTCCTTCATAACACTTCGCCATAGTAGTAAGCCTATATTTCCCAAAAGAAGGCGGAAAGCTTTCAACTTTTCCGCCATTATGTCCATTTCTCAATTAAAAATCGAGGACTTGAGTCAGACCATCTACTACGCGTTTTACGTCAGGCAGCCATACATCTTCTGCTTGTGCAAACGGGTAAACGGTATCAGGTGCAGTAATACGCAGCACTGGTGCTTCGAGGTGCAGGATCGCACGCTCGTTGATTTGCGTGATGATTTCTGCCGCAACACCAGACGTTTTTTGTGCTTCTTGAACCACAATTGCACGATTTGTTTTCTTCACAGAAGCCACGATGGTATCGATATCGAGTGGGCTGATGGTGCGCAGGTCGATTACTTCTACTTTTGCTCCACGCGCTTTCTCGATTTCTTCTGCTGCTTTCAGGCTGGTATGCACCATCGCACCATAGGTGATGATGGTAACATCGCTACCTTCTTTTACAACGTTTGCTTTGCCGAGTGGAATTGTGTACTCGCCTTCTGGAACTTCTTGACGGAAGGAACGGTACAGCTTCATGTGCTCGAGGAATACAACTGGATCGTTATCGCGAATCGCTGAAATCAACAGTCCTTTTGCATCATACGGGTTGGAAGGGATAACCACTTTCAGACCCGGAGTTTGCAGCATCAAGCCTTCCAAAGAGTCCGCATGCAACTCAGGCGTTTTTACGCCGCCACCGAATGGGGAACGGAATGTAATTGGGCTCGAGAAGCGACCACCAGAACGGTAGCGCATACGGGAAGATTGGGATGCTACAGCATCAAACGTTTCAAATACGAAACCGAAGAACTGAATTTCTGCTACTGGACGGAAGCCGTTGATGGAAAGACCAACAGCCAAACCGCCGATTCCGGACTCAGCGAGTGGTGTATCGAATACGCGCTGCTCGCCGAACTCCGCTTGCAGACCTTCTGTTGCACGGAACACCCCGCCGTTGTTACCTACGTCTTCACCGAAGACAAGAACGGTTTCATCGCGCTTCAACTCTACGCGCATTGCATCCGTAATGGCTTGAACCATTGTCATTTGTGCCATGGCTTATTTCGACTCCTTCGCCAGGAATTCTGCCTTTTGCTCTTCGAGTGCAGGCGGCAGTGTCTCAAACATTACATCGATCAGTTCGCTAACTTTCATCTTAGGTGTTTCGTCCGCTTTTTTGATTGCGTCCGCAACAGCTGCTTTCGCTTCTTCGATTACAGCTTCTTCGTCTTTTTCGCTCCAGAGACCTTTTGCTTCGAGGAACTTGCGGAAGCGGATCAGTGGATCGCGCAGTTCCCACTCGCTTTGCTCTTCACCTGTACGGTAACGAGTTGGGTCGTCACCAGCCATGGTGTGAGGACCATAACGGTACGTCATTGCTTCGATCAGTGTCGCACCTTCGCCATTCACGCCGCGCTCTTTTGCTTGTTGAACCGCGTAGTAAACTGCGAGAATATCCATACCGTCAACGCGTTCGCTAGCAATACCAGCTGCAACTGCTTTGACTGCGATATTTTCAGAAGCCGTTTGTTTTTCGAACGGCAGAGAGATCGCATAACCGTTGTTTTGGGAGAAGAAGATAACAGGCAGCTTGTATACCCCTGCAAAGTTCATACCCTCGTAGAAGTCACCTTGGGAAGTCGCACCGTCACCAAAGTAGTTAATCGCAACTTTCTTTTCACCGCGCAGCTTGTAACCCATTGCAACACCTGTTGCTTGTGTACATTGAGCCGCGATGATGATTTGTGGCATCAATACGTTTACACCTTCAGGGATTTTGCCGCCCTCGATGTGTCCGCGGGAGTACAGGAATGCCTTGTGCATAGGGTAACCATGCCATACCATTTGTGGAATATCACGGTAGCTAGGCAGGACAAAGTCTTCTTTAGAAAGAGCACCCTCGGAACCGATCATGCTTGCTTCTTGACCAGCTACTGGTGCATAGAAACCAAGACGACCTTGGCGGTTCAAGCTGATCGCGCGTTGGTCCCATACACGGGTAAATACCATTTTACGCATCAGTTCACGCAATTCATCATCGGAGAGCTTAGGCATCAAGTCAGGACGAACAACCGTACCATCCGGGGCAAGAATTTGCAGCGGGGCGTTGTTCTCTGTTTGTTCAACAGCAGTGGATACGCTCATCACATTCACCTCGTCACTAGAATAAGGGACTTCCTTTTCCCGAGTTGCCCTTTGTCGCCTAATCTGAGCATCTGCTCGATGAGCGACGAATGCAATTCGTGGCGGAAGTAGCCCTGATAAAAACCAGAAGAAAGTTGCATGGTGCAAGAAAGGGCTTACAGCGCCGCTTGCAACACCCTGTTATATTGCAGTCAAAATACCTGTTTAACGTGTTACAGTATTGATATTACAGGGTTTATTTCCTCTCTGTTATCATTTACTATATAAGCTGTATCAGTTTTTTTCAAGGCTTAGTTTTTCATTTGAGCAAACAGGGAGTGTGAATCGATGTCTGACTATGTAAAGCGAACCATAATGAAAGAAGAAGTGCCCAGCATCCACGTGGACACTCCCCGCTCGGTCAAAGTATACCTACCGCCGGGGTACAATGAGCTTCTTTCTTACCCTGTTGTGTATTGCCAAGATGGGAACGACTTTTTTACGATGGGGCGTATCGCAACCATCTCCAATCAATTGATTCTGGAAGATGGTATTGAACCATACATCGTCGTCGGTGTCTCAGTCGATCGCAACAAGCGCACGAGCGAGTATTCTCCATCTGGGTCAAGAAACGCAGCCTATCAACGTTTTTTTACCGAAGAGCTAATTCCTTACATAGAGGAGCGCTATCCTGTACGCCGTGATCCTGCTTCACGTGTACTGGCAGGAGACTCTTTAGGTGGAACCGTTTCTTTGCATCTCGCATTGGAAAACCCCGGCCTCTTTCCGCAAGTACTCGCGCTGTCCGGGGCGTTTTTCCAAACGACACTCGACCCGCTTTTGAATCAGTCCAGCCTATCCTGGCTCCGAATCTGGATGGTCATTGGCCTCGATGAGACAGCTGTGGAAACAAGTGCGGGTACCTTCGATTTCGTGCAATGGAATCGCGAGGCAAAACAGATTCTTGAGGACAAACAAGCAACCTTGTCCTATCGAGAAAAACCAGGGAATCACGTCTGGGGTTTGTGGCAAAAAGAGCTGCCTGACGCTTTGCGCTACTTCTTCCCTCCTCCCCGTCTGTAACCATTACGAACCATTGATTTCTTTGATGTCCTCGTACCCGTAGTACCGGCCATCCACCAGAAAAATGCCTTGGTGGTTGGCTTTTTCAATTTCGCCCGCAACCTGATTGGCGTCGTTTAAGACGATGTTGACAATCTTGCTCTCGTCCCGTTTCATTTGATTGAGAATGCGTTCTCGCTCTTTAGCCGAGATCATTTCCATCCCTCTTTTCCCCTATGTTGGATAGCTATAGTATTTCATTGGCGGGTCTGAATTACACACAAGTGAGTCAACCGAATGGAACCAAAAAAAGCCTTGCCGCTCTCCAATTTTCCGGACACGGCAAGACTTTACTACGTCTTTATTTATTGTTCGATCGTTGTATATTTAAAATCTCTACCACCAAACGGGTTGATCAAAAATCCTTTGACTTTGTCATTTTTTATATACGGTCTTGCGCCATAGTACACGGGAGCAATCGGCATTTCCTCCATTAAGATGGTCTCTGCCTCACGCATGATCGCAATACGCTTCGTCGGGTCTTTTTCCAAGTAACTCTGGACGATTAACTCTCGGTATCTAGCGTTTTCCCAAGCAGCGTCATTCGTCCCCACTGTTTTGTCCTTGAAAATTTCCAAGAAATTGATGGGGTCGTTAAAATCAGCACCCCAATTTCGGTAGGCAAACTGATAGTTTTTGGAGCGCTTGTTTTGTAAAAAAACTTTTTCCTCCAAGCCACTGATTTTCACATCAACACCTAGGCTTCTTTTCCATTGATCCTGAAGAGCTTCAGCCAGCTTTTTCTGACGATCGTCACCTGATCCATACGTGTATGTCACTTCAGGCATCGTCGAAAGCCCCTGCTCCTTTAACCCTTCAGCCAATAACTGTTTGGCTTTGGCTACATCCTCTTGAAAATAGTCATTTCCGCTGAGTTGCATAGAGGGCGGAACCCATGCAAAAGCCGCAGGCACCCCTGTCTGCACGATTCCATCTACGAGAGGCTGCCGTTGGATCGAATAGGAGAAGGCTTGTCGAATCTTTTTATTCGTAAAAGGGGGCATCGTTGTGTTAAAAGTGACGGCAACTGTATTCGGATACGGCGCCATTGCGATTTTTCCTTCATCCTGCAAAGCAGGGATCACATCGACGGGCAACACGTAGGTTGGATGCCCTCCCCAATCCAAATCACCTGAATCAAATAACGCTTGCGCAGTGTTGGTATCGGTAATCATGCTCCAAACGATTTTGTCGAGCTTCACGGTATCTTTGTCATGATACTTCTCGTTTTTCACAAGAACCAATTTGTTTTTATGCTCCCACAGCTCCATTTTGAATGGGCCGTTACCCACGTAGTTGTCTGGAGACGCTGCCCAATTCGGATGAGCCTCCAAGGTCTTTTTATGTAGGGGAAACAATGTCGGGAAAGCCGTCAGTTCGTAAAAAAACGGAGCTGGTGAATTGAGCTTGACCTCTAGTGTAAAATCGTCTATCGCTTTGACTCCTACGTCCTCATGCGATCCTTTCCCTGTGTTGAATTCCTCTGCTCCTTTAATGAAATAAAGCATGTAGGCATATTCGGATACTGTCTTCGGATCGAGGTTTCTTTTCCAGGCGAACTCAAAATCATGAGCGGTTACCGGATCTCCGTTGCTCCATAGCGCATTCGACTTCAATTTGAACGTGTACGTCGTCAAATCCTCGGATACCGTATAACTGTCAGCAATTGCGTTGGCTATTTTCCCATCCGGTCCATAGCGAGTCAATCCTTCAAAGCAGGCAGTAATAACATCAAAGGAAGTGCCATCGGAAGCAAGTCCGGGATCTGCTGTCGGAGGCTCTCCACCGTCTGCGTTCCAATTCAATACCATCTCTTTTCCTGTTGGCTGCACTGGTTGAGATGCCTGATCATTCGGTTTGTTCGTTACCGCCGTTTCGCTTGTACTACATCCCGCTAAAACTTGAAGCAGCAAGATGCAGCTCAAAATGAAGCTCATCCTCTTTCTCATTCAGACCATCCCCCTTGATTCCATTCGATTCCATACACCAGTAAACGCTATTGCTTTATCACACTACCATGATAACGCAAGTGTGGACGAAACAAATCAAACGGTATGGCGAAAAACAGATCGCGTATAGACTCTTATTTTGTACAAATTGTCTAACTATTTAGAATTCAATGTTGAGACAAAAAAAAAGCCAGTCTTCCCTTCGACTGGCTACAAGCGTTTGAAACGATTACACCGTTTCCAATATTTGCTCGACTGCTTCCACAACGGTCTCAATATGTTGATCGCTAATGTGTCGATGCGTCGTAAAGCGAATGACGTACTCGTCAAAATCAACAGCGAGCACTCCTTTTTCCTCCAAGCGTTCTAAAAAGGCGACAGCTGATTGTCCAATCGAGTCTGTATTCACCAGCACGATATTCGTCTCGACACGCTCAACCTGAAGCGATAGCTGGCGCAAGCCTTTTGCCAGTTGCTGTGCCCGTTCATGGTCCTCTGCCAATCGTTCGGTCATCTGTGTGAGAGCGATGATGCCCGGTGCTGCCAAATACCCTGCCTGACGCAGCCCGCCTCCTAATTTTTTTCTCCACCATCTCGCCTCTTCGATAAACGCACGATCTCCAGCCAAAATGGAACCGACTGGAGCACTCAGCCCTTTGGACAAGCAAAGCTGAACGGTATCGGTAAAAGCGCATAGCTCACTGACTGCAACACCTTGGGCCACAGCCGCATTGAAGAGACGAGCACCGTCCAAATGAACGGGAATACCGTGTTTTTGTGCTGTATCATAGACACTCTTCATTTGCGCGACAGAGATTACCGCCCCGCCAGCGCGATTATGTGTGTTTTCGAGACAAATCAATTTTGTGCGAGGAAAATGGATATTGTTGCCCCGAATCGCCCTCTCTACATCTTCTGCACGCAGAGCACCACGTTCTCCAACCAGCGTCCTTGTTTGTACACCAGCCAATGCCGACATAGCGCCGCCTTCATAGTAAAAAATGTGCGAATCCGCTTCCGCAATAACCTCGTCTCCGTTGACACAATGCGTCAAAACAGCGACCTGATTGCCTTGCGTGCCACTTGTTACGAAAAGGGCAGCTTCCTTGTCGAGTATTTCAGCCGCGATCGTTTCCAAACGATCGACAGTTGGGTCCTCTCTATAAACATCATCACCAACCTCCGCTTCCACCATTGCCCGAAGCATCTCCTCGGTTGGTTTCGTCACGGTATCGCTGCGCAAATCGATTTTCATAGATGACTCTCCTTCCACCCTGTTGTCATTCTCTAGACATATCGTAACACTTTCAACATTGCATCCTGATTTCCCTCTTGCTAAGATGGAGGGGTAACTTACATACAGTTAGGGGATTTGACCTGTGAAACTAAAAATCACTCGTAACGCTGTCAAGCAATTGGCTCCAATCATCGAGGCAGAAGAAGACAAAGAATTGAAACTGCGCGTTTATATTACTCACTCTCACGGTGATCATGCACACTACGGGCTCGCTCTGGACAAGCCAACAGAAGAAGATGTTGTGATCTCGACAGACAAAGAGATCGATGTGATCGTGAAAAAGGATGAGCCATTGCTGGATGGCATCATCATTGATTACCTCTTCTTGCCACAAGAAGGTTTTGTTATTACCAACCCTTCCAAAGGTAACACAGGCGACCACTAAGCATGATACAGATAAACCCTCTGCTTTTTTACAGGCAGAGGGTTTTCTTTGATGATGAGAATGTTATTCGTCAGTAGACAAGGTGTACAGCTCTGTCGGTAAATCTTTCAGCAACGGTGAAGAAACGTCATCAACCTGCGTCATTGCAAGGCGATGGACTGGACGTGTCATCGCGACATACAACAGTTTTGCGTCCCATTCATTATTTTGATAGGCGTCTACATCCAGTAGAATGACCACATCGAACTGCAAGCCTTTCGTTAAAAAAGCAGGCATGATGATTACGCCACCCGGAAATTGGTTATCTTTGGTGCCTAACAGGGTCAGATCAGCTATTTTGTCTTGCAGGCCTTTATGTGCTTTTTTACTCGCTTGAATGGTTTTCGCTACGATCGCAATCGTTTTGAAGCCTTCCGACTGGTAGGCAACCACACGCGAAGCGATGTCCTCCCAAAGTTGCGCTCGTGAACGAGCCTTGACCATGATTGGTTTTTCACCATGTCGCAAAACCGGTTTTGCCAATACCGTCTCGGGCAATTCAATTTGCCGCAACACTTCATTGGCACAGCGCATGATCTCAATGGTCGAACGATAGCTTTGCGACAACGTATAATAAGAAGGAAACAGCTGTGCAAAAATCCCCTTCGTCAACTCTTCCCAGGCATGAATCCCCCGGTAACTATGAATGCCTTGCGCAATATCTCCGACGATCGTTAGCGAGTTTCGCTTGGTTGCCAATGCAATGACGGCTATTTCAAGCGCACTCAAGTCTTGTGCTTCATCCACGACCGTATGATCAAAATGCTCTGCTTTATTCATTCCTTCAACAATATGCTGCAAGTATAGCAGAGGCGCGATATCTTCCGGCTCCAATCTCTCCTCTGCAAACAGTGCAGCACTCGACTGAGTCACATCACGCACAACTTCGTCTGAAATGTCAGCAGGTACGAGCTTGCGCAGCAATTCCTCGTCCGCAATCAACTCGCGATAAGCTGCGAAGATTTCCAGTCTTGGAAACGAAGTCAGGTACGTATCCAGTATTTGCTCCAGCATTTTCTCGAATTTGTACAAGCCTTCTTTGTCCAAATCGACTTTTCGCTCTCGCAAATGGGAAAACAATTGCTTGTTCATTTCTTGTTTCAAATGCTTGCGAAGCGCTTCTACCCGTCGATGATACGGCATATTTGCGAATTGCTCCAAGAAGCATTGGAGAATAAAATCACCTGGAATGGAAAATACTTGCTTCGTTTTGTTGTATAAAAAGCTGAGCTTCTTGAAAGGAATTCTCGTTTCGACGATATGCCGAATGTATTGCTCCAGCGCCTCCCGACAAGCGAGCGATCCTTTGAAGCGAAGTCTGTTTCGCGTCATTTCTTGCTGGCGCTCATCCTGCCCCTCTTCGAAGAACAATTGAAGAGGCTTATCGGGACTCACGATTCTCCATCCTTTTGGCAGCAGAGGCTTCACAAGACGCGCTGCCCAATCTACAAAGGTAGACTGTTGAACATCATCGACTCCCAGCTCAGGTAAAACCTCGGATATATAGGTAAGAAACATCCGGTTAGGCGCAAACACCATGAACTTTTTGGACATCATGGAATCCTGGTAGTTATAAATCAAATAAGAGAGTCGGTGCAAAGCAATCGTTGTTTTTCCGCTCCCCGCTACTCCTTGCACAACAATGGGCCGTTCTTTTTCCGCCCGGATAATATCATTTTGCTCGGATTGAATCGTAGCAACGATGTCTTTTAGTCTGCTATCGTTCGCTTGATTCAGATTGGCTGCCAAAAATTCATCAATGAAGCCCTCTTGCAAAAATTCGTCAGGATGCCCCATTTCGCGATTAATCGTTTCTTTTACCGCTCCATCATAGATGCCTACGATCTTTCCGTCTTCGATCGCAAAATTACGCTTTAATCGAACTTCACCACGCACGATCTCGCGTCCCATCCGGTAAAACGCTTCTTTGCTCTCTCCGGTATAATAAAGACTGGCGATAGGCGCGCGCCAATCCACGACCACAGAATCAAACGTATCGCTGCGTACAATTCCCCGTTTTCCTATGTAGACCTGATCCAGCTCGTAGATTTCATCCTTTAAGAAATCCACTCTGCCGAAATAAGGCTTCTCTCGACCCTGATCTTCCAGGTAGCGCAATTCCTTAGCCTTTTTATAGTTAACGACCTGTTTGACATAATCATCTGTTGCCTCGTGAATATCATTGCGAAGCTGCTCCATTTCTTCGTCGATCGCTGAAATTGTTTCATCCAGCTTTTTTTGTTCCAATTCATAATCACGATGCTGTGTACTCACATTCATTCCCCCTCACATGTATCGTGTCATTGAACGCATCAGGACCATTGCCTAGCCAACCATATTCCAACCGCACAAGAAAGTAGACCGACTCCCAAACTGAGGAGAGCGTACAAAGTGCCACGCAATAGGTGGCCTTCTCCCCAAAAAGAGACCACTTCCAAGGAGAAGCTAGAGAAAGTCGTAAATCCTCCCATGACCCCCGTTGCAAATAAGAGATAGAGTGTCGGAGATAAAAAGCCACGTTCTTTCCCCAGCACGAACAAGATGCCGATGATCAAAGATCCACAAACATTGGCGATCCAGGTTCCCCACGGCCATCCCGGCTGATTCGCGAGCAAAGACAATAGGTAGCGCAAAAGAGAGCCAACTGCTCCACCAACCGCCACAGCTATCCACGCCATCGCTTTCCCTCCCTTGCTATCAATGCCTTATGTTTGTCACAGAAAAAGACACCCTAGCGTCAAGCGAGGATGTCTGTCGTATCAGTAATTGTTATCTTACTGTTTTGGCTTATTTTCTTCAAGGTCTTCCACATATCGGATGGAATCCAAATTTGCTCTCAATGAAAGCTTAACGGCGTCAATGTACTTTTGGCGCAATGCTTTTTGTTCGAGCTTTTCCTCTTCGGTCAAACCTTCTTCGCGCGATTTTTTGACCAATTCGTTGATGCGTTTAATTTCTGCGTCAGATACCACTGCTGGTTCCTCCCACTCTGTAGTAGTGCCGCTTCATTATACCACATTCGAATGATCCCGCAAGACAGCCGAACACTTACGGAGTATCGGGAAGGATGAGAGTCTGACCTGGGTAAATCCTGTTGTTCTCTAAGCCGTTCGCATCCTTAATCTCTATTATATAGTCGCGAACATCCATATGCTCGTCTGTATTGTATTGAACTGCTAACGACCATAGGCTATCTCCAGATTGTACCGTTACTTCTATGCCTTGTGGATCCTCTATTGGAGAAGAAGCAAACACTAGTTCGGTCAACAAATAAAAAAAGAGAGTAAATGTAATAAGAAACAAGAGAGCTTGTCCTCTCGTGATACCAAAACGAACAAGACGTTCTTCTTTTTTCTCGAAACGATTACGTACTGTCAATGAATTCATAATAATGGCCTCCTCACAAACATATGTTCTGATCAGTAGCCTCATAATAAATGAGAACATATGTTCATGTCAACAATGAATCGAACTTATGTTTGTCGAACGCAAGCTCCCATGGTATAATATAGGAAAATATGTTCGAGAAATCAGGGGTGTCTTTCTATGTCAAAATTATCGAGTAGACAACAAGCCATCATCGAGTTCATACGAAAGGAAGTTCGTGATAAAGGATATCCGCCTTCTGTACGTGAAATTGGGGAGGCTGTTGGACTAGCTTCCAGCTCAACGGTACATGGGCATTTGGCACGCTTGGAGAAAAAAGGCCTCATTCGTCGAGATCCTACCAAACCTCGTGCCATCGAATTGCTATCAGATGAAGATCGTTTTCAAGACAATTTCGAAGACTCAGTCGTCCGTGTGCCAGTAATCGGCAAAGTAACCGCTGGACAACCGATTACAGCCATTGAGGATGTGGAAGAATACTTCCCGCTTCCAGACAATATCGTGACTTCTGACAAGGTCTATATGCTGCGCGTCTCCGGGAACAGTATGATTGATGCCGGGATTCTCGACGGAGACTACGTCATTGTTCGCCAACAGCACGTAGCGAACAATGGTGACATTGTCGTAGCCATGACAGAAGAAGATGAAGCGACCGTTAAAAGATTTTTCAAAGAAAAAAATCACTTCCGTCTCCAACCGGAAAATGCCACGATGGAACCGATCATCCTTGAGCATGTCACCATTCTCGGTAAAGTCATCGGTGTTTATCGACTCATTCACTAGTTTCCACGTAAAAAAGGACAGCCTAGGCTGTCCTTTTCGTTTTCTATCTATTATCTGGCGATAAAAAACCAGATGATCATCGTAACTTGCAGGATCACTTTTACGACTGCACTTCCCAAAAATCCGATCAGTGAGCCTACGCCCGCTTTCACTGCTCGCTCCATCGACTGCTTCTGCACCACCAACTCTACGAGAACGACGAATACGAACGGCAAGATCAGCATACCAAACGGTGGGAAAACGAAAATCCCGAGAACAATTCCGACCGCAGCAGCAATGGACGACCACTTGGACCCTCCGTATCTTTTCACGAAATACATATTCGTCAGCAAGTCAGCACCGTAAAGCAGAATACTTAGAACGACCATTCCCCACCAAAAGGATGCCGGCAATCCCGCTCCCGGGTCTGCAATGAAAAAGTGATAGAGCAAAAAGCCCGCCCACAGTAATATCGTATCAGGTAAAACGGGTAAGAAAATTCCTGCGATGCTTAGCAAGAACAATAACACAACCACTACCCACAAAAATATTTCCATCTACTACACTCCCTTCCTTTAGGTATACGAGTGATTACCGATTTCGTTGCGTACTTATTCACTTTTGTCTAAACTATTTTAAAAGAAAGTAGACAGGGAGGTAGTCTCATGAGAAATTGGCATGATCTCTCTTACTTGGGCAGAGGAACCATGCGTCAAAAAGCAGCGTGGGAAGCGATTCAACAGACGCACATTATGAAAGTACTATCCGATTACCGTCCAGTGCTTGCCGGAACCATCCCATTGGACATTGACGTCAAACAAAGCGATCTGGATATTATTTGCGAGAGTCATAATCTGGAACAGTTTGAGCAGGCTGCTCGTACAGCATTTGGCTACTTGCTCGGATTTGAAGTGACACACCTAGATGTAAAAAGTATTCCCACGTGCGTTATCTCGTTTTTCACAGCTGACTTTTGGTTTGAATTGTTTGCTCAACCGGTAGCTGTCGAAAAGCAAAACGCCTATCGTCATATGGAAATCGAAGCACGATTGTTAGAAATAGGAGGCTTGGATGCGTACCAACACATCAGGGCTCTGAAGCAAAGCGGCATCAAAACAGAGCCTGCATTTGCTCGATACTTTCAGATTCCGGGTGATGATCCATACGAGGCCTTGTTGCAATTGGAACCGTTAACCGAACAGGAATTACAACAAAGAGTTCAGCTCCTGCAAAAGGATTAATTTTCGAACAAAGAGCCAAATCTACTGCTTGAATGTATACAGGAAATGAAAATCCCGTATTCAATAATAAATACGGGATTTTTATCATTCAGTTTATCTTGTTTCAAGTTTCACCTAGTCGAATGCAGTTCATTCGTTACACATTACTTACCTAATTAAACAGAATTATGAAATCTATCGTTAAAAATGACATGAAATATTCGCCGAAATATATTGCACAACAATTAGTGAAGCTTTTTACTAAAGGACCTTGGTATGCAGTGGGTTTTACTTTAATTTCATGAGAGCTAGAGCTTATGTTTCATCATTTTTCTTCTTGTTTTCTTCGTCGTAAGTTCATGAAAGCATAATCTTGCCCTAAATCTGGGACAAAATTATGCATTCATTTCGTTCCATATCAAATGGATTTATTTTAGACCAGAAGAGATAGCTTCCCAGAATTTTTGATCTTCCATACCGATCGCATATGTCGATACACCAGCTAACTCGTATGTTTGAGTATAATGCGTCTTATTTTTTATACTTGTTTCGTCTTCATACCATACGACATGTTTAAATCCTTCAGAATCCGTGTAATTGAAATACATTGAACCAGAAACCTCGTCCCTAACTGGTGTTGCTCCTGTAGTAGCAATTAGATCCGAAATATTTTTCCACTCTACTAGGGAATTACTTTTATTTGTAGGATCAGATAAGTTCCAATCATTCCCGTATTCTGGAATACCCATGATGACCTTTTCGGAAGGAATATAGTCGATAGAGAATTTAAGAGAAGATTCTATCCACGGAGCACTTGCTACAGAACCTGGATCACTCCAAACCCCATGCTCATCATAAGTCATCACCTGTATATAATCAGCAGCATTTCCTAGTGCCTCATAATCGAATGCTCCAGTCCAATCATCTGAAGGATCGTCTGTGGATTTTGCTGGAACGGAGACCATCGTTAGAAAGTTGTTGGCTCTCATCGTTTTCGAAACCTCTTTGACGAACGCAGTCAATGCCTTACGGTCCTTTGGCAAAACAGCTTCGAAGTCAATGTTAATGCCTTTGTACTTATTTTTTTTCACAAGAGACAGCATATTTTTTATCAGGGTGTTTTTCGCTTTGGAGTTAGTGAGCACTTGATGTGCAATGTTACTATCCCACCCGTTTGCGCTATAATTGGACACCAGAGCGTATGGTAACACGTTTACCGAATTTGCGTAGGAGACAGCTTGCTTTGGTACATTTCCTACAATATTACCGTTACTATCTGTATTCAGGGTATCAGTAGAAATTTGATTCATGTATGTATGGAATTGGCGAAATTCTATTGTAGAATCACCAGTATAATATCCAAGAATAATTTTAGAGTCAGCATACGATTTCGCAGCAGGAACGAAGAACAGAGAAGCTAGCGTGGTTGTGATTATAATAACTTTTTGAACCTTTCTGTCATTCATGTAAATAGCCTCCTTTGAGTCTTAGAGATTCCAGCGATAAAATAATAAAAGGATTCATCCATAGTAACAGGTATTTCGGTATCATTTTACCTAATCTTTCAAGAACATTGTTTAAGTATTTCTTGAGTTTTGGTTATGTTTTACGTTGTACCTAAAAACAAAAAAACAGTCATCACAACTTCTCTCTTGTAATAACTGTTTTTTTGGACCTTTTATGCGTGTGAAGTTAGCGGATAACGAAAATGTTCTGTCTCCATTTTGAACGAGGGACGAACAAATAAGACATCATCCGTGGTTGTCATCAAAGCAGATTGGATCTTCTCATTCTCACTATCCGGCATAAAGTGAAAATGAATGAGCGCTGTCTCAGGCGATACCAAATGAGAAATAACCGCTTCTATATCAACTGGCTTTTTACTTACCAAATCAAATACATGCAGCTGGTCATCCTCGCGTTCAAACAATACGATCACATCCTCCTCTTCGAGATAATAGATCGCATCCCGAAAAGCGAGGAGAAAGTAAAACATCAACAGATGCTCACTATCCTTGACGCCCAATCTCGATGATACGGGGATTCGCTTGGCGGCAAATTCCTTCATGACAAGATAATCAGCCTCGCTATCAACATCCAGCTTGCGCAAGACCGATTTTTGTTCTACTTGTTTTTTCAAATCAGATGCCAACAAACAAAAACTACTTTCCTGTACGCTCTCAAATCCAAACTTCGGATAAAAATCGAGCACGGTATCATTGGCATACAAATAAATAAAATCGTATTCCTTCCCATACGTTTGAATAATATGGTTCATCAGCTTTGCTGCCAATCCTTGATTGCGATGAGCTGGATGAGTCATGACCGTTCCTACCTGAAGCGCCTTATAGTCCTTACCATTGATGTTCACGATCATCTTACTTACGGAAGCGTTGGCAATAATCTGATCCCCATCCAGATAGGAATAGCAGACATAGTTATCGTTCCAAAAGCCCTTGTTATACCATTCTTTAAAATTGAGCTGAAAGATCTGCATAGCGAGGTCATTAAAGCTTTCCTTGTATGTTTCGACATGCTTGTAGTCGCTTATCAATGAATAGTCACTCATGTTCAAACCTCCGATTTTTTGTTTTGTACTTTTGTCATCATCCATTCCTTTTCAGCAATCCCTTCTTTCCAAATAAAAAAGACCACGAGAAGAACTCCCTTCTCATGGTCAAATTTATCGTTGTGATAAACATACCTATCCCTACTAGAATAGATATGATGCATTAACGTGAAATTTGTTTGAATGAGATATAATGCCTTCTAATCGCTTTTGAAAAAAGGTACAAAAAATAAACCAAGGGCGCGCCCTTCATTTGACCTTTTCCCCTATAAAATTCGTTTGAATTTTATTTCGCGATTATCAGTTTCATCATATTCAATCAAAACCTCTTTTCACGTTAGGTACTTTTACTATATTTGACTTTCAAAAAGTTGTAAATGAGCAATCCAATTTCTTTCTTTTATTTACGCTTATTTTGTTCTTTCATGTGAATGAGCTGTTCCGTTTCTACATCAAAAGTACCTATCTCATTCTTAGGATCTTTGTCGTATCCCCATACCGAGACTTTCTTGGCGGTTCCCTCCACTTGATCCCAAGCTGCATCATCCACAATCACGAAAAGATCAGCATAGCTCCGCCCATCGCCAATGATCACGTTGCCTTGATACGTGAGCTTGTTCGGACCAATATTCAGATTGGCCGTTTCAGTTTTGGCAAAGTATACTCCTGCATCACTTGTGATCTGTGGTAAGGCATCGATTGGTGTCGTGTTATTCCCTTCATCTACTTTTCTTAGCAGTTCCTTCTCCAGCAGCGATTGGGCCATCGTTTTGTTCATGACCATCGCATTTTGTTCTCCAACAGTAACCATTTTCACATGGTAATTATCAGTAGAGAGCACATCTTTCGACTGTTCTGTTAATGCTTGATCAATTTGCTGTTCCGTTCCATACAAGATAACTCCATTTGCATCCTGGGAGCATCCTGTAAATAAGACAGTCGCAACAAGCAAACCCACACCCACACTGAATTTATTGCGTAATTTCATGATGACTTTCCCCTTTCTCTCTCCTGCTAGTCCAGCAAGTATTACTTTAATGGTCGATCGAGATCATTCCCATCGACTTTCCTTACATATCCACTTACATTATTGTAAGTATCGTTATACAAAAAAGCCGTTTTCTTATATAATTACAAATACTCCCTTTTCGAAAAGGAAAGGGAACACCGTTTTTAAAATGGACCTCGAGGGGGGTGTACCAATGGCGAATGCTCTCAATTTGCCACATACCGCAGCAGCTCATGCAAAGCCTAGAAATAGTGAGGCGATACTTTGCATGAGGTGGTCTCTCGTTTAATCGAATCATCGCCTTCATTTGCGTATCTCATTTTCTATTTCTTGGCTTTGCCCCTTATTTGTCTATCTATAAATAAGGAGCGAGCAGAAATGAAATGTGTGAAAGCAAATTTAATCCTTCCTGAATCGTTACTCGCAGAAATTCAAAAGTACGTGCAAGGAGAAACCATTTATATTCCAAAGACAAAAGTAACCCATCAAAAATGGGGGACGCGCACTGGCGGGAGAAAACTCCTGGATGAGCGAAATACAGCTATTAAAAGCAGCTTTCGGGCTGGGACGGCTATTTCACAGTTGGCGGAAGAATACTTTTTGTCTACAGAGACGATTAAGAAAATCGTGTATACCAAATAGACGACGTTTATAAAGCACTGACAACCTTTCCATTCAAGTTGTCAGTGCTTTTTTATGGCGAGTTTTTTTGCGAAATGTCTTCTCCCTTTCTCCTCTCTTGCAAACACACTAAAGTAAAGAAGAACCCACCTTACAAGACAGAAACAGGAGGAACCGTAATATGGAACCTTTCATCCATACGCATCAGTATCACTTCATTAAATCACGCGTTCAAGCAATCATGAACGCCTATGCGACTAGTACAGATGTCAACGTGATTCGAGCTCGCAAAGAAATCGCCTATGAAGAAATCTTTCAGTTGTTCCCGAACATGACGGAAGAGCAAAAAGAGATTTTGCATCCCATTGACTCGATGAAAGAAAAGGCAGAAGGAAAGCACTTTTTGTATCAGCTTTCACCGTTTGTGATTCCATTCCCTGCTCCCACAGAGTCTTCCATTAAGAAGCTCTTTCCAAAGGTAAAGAAGCTAAAAGTCTCGAATTTAGCTGAAATTGATTTTTCAGAAACTTCTTATTTGAGCTGGCTAGACACTGCCACGGAAAAGAAATATATTGTCGCTTACCACGAAGGAAAACTGATCGGCATTCACGGACAGTTTACAAACGTAAACAAAAAAGGAGTTTGTGCGATCTGTAATCGCCTAGAGGAAATCGGCATGTTCGTCCTTGAAGCCAAAGGCTCTGGGGATGGAACGTATTTGAAAAAAGGAAACTACATTTGCCAAGACAGTGTGACCTGCAACCAAAATATTATTTCGTTAGATAAGTTAAACGATTTTATCGCGCTGATGGTGAAATAAATCTGCAACCAAAATGAAAAGTCCGCCGGGTCTCCATGCCAGGCGGACTTTCCTATATGTCCCCTACTTGATCTCGTTCAGACTCTCTTCCAAACGATCCCACGTTTGGGTGATGCCCTCTAACATGCCCATGTCCATGACAGTTTTGAGGGCTTCCGCAGATACATATTCTGAACGGCTAACCAGCTTCGTTTTGCCATCCATATCGATGAATTCCATCATAACCTCTGTCGAAGGCATCGTATCATTTGTGTTGCCTTCTGCATCTGAAAAGTAATCGGTATAGATGATCTTTTCCGGCTCGACAATTTCCTTATAAACGGCCTTGCCCCAAGATTCCATGCCGTAAAAATCACCTTGATTCTTATCGACGCATTTCATGCAGTAGTGCCATACCCCGCCTGGTCGGAATTCAACGTTACAAACCGGAAGTTCCCAGCCTTTCGGTCCCCACCAACGTTTGAGATGCTCAGGCTCCTTAAACATCTGGAACACGAGATCTCTAGGCGCGTCGAATACACGCTCTAGTACCAGCACCCGCTCATTCTCTACCCTTGAAACCATTGCGTTTCTTGACATAGTAATTCCTCCTCATTCATTTGAATGGATCTCAAGTATTTTCCTTGTTTTGCAGTTCCCGCAAATAGTCTTCCAGATTATCGAATCTTTCTTCCATAACACGCTGGAATGACTTCACCCAAGAATCCAGCGCTTGGAAGGGCTCGGGCCTGAGTTTGTAAATTCGACGGTTGGCTTCGGCCTTCATATCCACGATCCCGTTGTCACTAAGCACCTTCAAATGCTTCGAGGCTTGGGGCTGGCGAAGCCCCAAGTGTTCGGCGATTTCCCCTACAGTTAGAGGACCATCGCGCAAAAGTTCGACGATTTTCATACGATTCGGTTCAGCTAAAGCACTTAGCGTCGCCATGTCCATGCCCGGATTCATCCCTGACATGTCACTCACCTCGTTACATGATGGATTCTACGTTCATCTCATCCCCCTCAGCGTTATTGTGATCATCTTGTTAGGTAAAATATACACTGAAGGGAATATTCCTGTAAAGGAATATTTAAAGAAATTACTGCAAGTGTATCTCCTTTCATTTGTTGGTAGTTTAATAACTGCGACACTGACATTTCATTAGCAGATTTTTATTTTCCGAATTTTTCGTATTTTATATGTTAACTAGAGCGCATTTGTGTTATCATTGGTTTGAAAGTTATATTTTTCCATAACAGGAGGTGAATAACAATGTTGAAGAAATTACTTCAAAAAATTGGTGCTAACTCAATCCTCCCATGCCCTCGTGAGTGCATACCAGCAGGAAAACATTGCATGTGTCCCGCGTAATGTTAGATAGTACTTAGAAAGGCCGTCCCAGCAGCTATGTGCGTGGCAGAGGGATGGTCTTTTTCCGTCTGCCTATCATCCTAATTTCGTTCGTCTTTTATAGCAGAAGACTGTATATGAGGGGGAAGAATTATGAAAAAAATTGCTCTGTTTGGTATTGCTGCTGCATTATTTCTATCGCTTTCATTTCCTGGGGTAAGCAGCGCAAAAGAACAACGTGTCCCATGTGAAGCTGACGGATATTGCGGATGGCCGACCTATAACGTTTAACACCAAATGAAATAGTGAGGTAAAAGAAATTAAAGTAGATTGTGCATCGTTTATTGTAATCAAACATCATTCACCGACAGTTTAACTATCGGTATGATGTTTTTTTTCATTCGTGATACCATTTCACCAATTAAACCATTTAATGGCGGATCAAATTAGCAGGGAGAAGAAAGCATGAAAAGTCTTTTGAAAATGATGATTGGTTTGGCCTTTGCTTTTTGGTTCTGTATTCTTTGGGCCTGTAAATCGCTTCGCGCCAGCGATATTCCAGTAACCATTTCGACCTGGGACACGATCCTTTTCTCTTTCAGTTATCTCGTTTCTACGGTAGTAGCTCTTATCTATGTCAGGTTCAGGCCTAACGGAAAAATACATATCTTTTTGTCTATTCCTACACTTTTGTGGGGACTTTCTACTGCTCAAGTTTTTACCCATCAGTATCACCCCTATGATACGCTGATGAGTGTTATTGGCTTAATAGGCTCTGGAGTGATCCTGTTATTTTCGATTTTGATGCAGCGTAAATCCATGATTCGCTGGGGTGAAAAATGACTTTATCTTTTTCCGTGATTGGGCTGACTGCAAGTCTGCAGAATTACAAAATTCTAATATCTCTTCAGAAACCCCAGCTTTGCATTGGTCAGATCAATGTGTGGAGGTATCTTGAGAAAATAGACTCCAATTTAGACGAAATCACTTCAGATTATTTCCAAGTCCTTCGAACCGGCTTGAAACTTTGACAACGTACACAATTTGTAAGTAAAAATCATGTTCTTATAATCACTTACCCACGATAAGATGGTAATACATGAAAAAAAATTATCATGGAGGTGAATGATCATGCTGAAAAAGCTTCTGAAAAAGTTAGGTTCAAAATCTTCAAACGAGCCTTGCGGAGACTCATGCATTATTTATCATGGCAGATGCTTATGCCCTTGGTAGTGGGAGCTAAGTTCCAAGAAGGTTGTCCCAAATGCCATGAATGTGGCTAAGGGATAGCCTTTCTTCGTTGTTGGACATGACAGGTAACAGTTTATTGCATGCCCAAATTTTCCACTTACTGTGATATCGCCCTTACATAGCTACTCAATTTGCATAGCTTGAGTTTGAGGTACTTCCTCATACACTTGAAGGGGTGATATCAATGGGATTTTTTGACGACAATTTTGCTTTAGTTCTGGTTCTTTTCGTTTTATTAACAATTGTTGCTTGTAGCTGTGATGAGTGCTAATTTCTGTCCAGTGTTATGGGCGGCTAAGCTGCCCTCTTTCTCCTTTTTTCTCCCTCTTTGACATCAATAAGCTTTGAGCCCATCTTTTTGTCCGCTCCTCCCACGTTACGCTTTAGTAGAAGGAGTGTGACACTCTGTTCTATCACCTACGATTTTAACAAAAGAGCCGCCCGGTTCTTTCCCCGAGCGGCTTAATGCCTTTCACGTCTGCACCTTAAAACCGTTAATTCTACAGCCCCATCATAATTTCTCTTATGCATGCTCTGTACTCTGCCTATCCAAGATTCTCCACTTCCACCGTTCATTACGATAAAGGGGGTCCCATTGTTTACGAATGACGCCGTTTCTTTTGTAAATCATAATCAGCAATTCAAAAGTGTCGGTCGAACAGCTTTATATATCGCTGCTGTCTCATTTTGCATCCAGCTCCAAATAGGTGTCTTAAATCTTGTGATATATACAAACATTACTTTCAAATAAGCGAGGTTCCTCCTTACTTATGAAGTTGAATGTAGGGAGATTTGGGAGTCTAAACCGATGGAGTTTGAAATTTTTAATATCCATACAATAGAAAGATTGCCTTGGAACTACATAGAGAAGGTCCCTGACCAACCCAATTTCGACAACATACTAATTAGTAAACAATCATGTATTGCTCGCGCTCCCAATCGTGAACACGTGTGCGGAACATGTTGTTATTTCATGATAGATGCATTCTTCTTCTCGCCCCGAACCAGACACAAGAGAACTGCCGCCCCTTGGCTTCTTCAATGCCTTCTGGAGAGATATCCCTGCCACAAGATAATCCGTGTCATTTTCCATGACAACCACCGTGATAGCGAGTAGTGATCTTGAAATATGAATAGGCTTCCTTCTAACTTTTTGTATGTAAATATTTACCATTTCATTCCAATTGAGTATAATTACCTTTAGTTCGTGTATTTCGAATTTGATCAGAATTGATACTAAGGAGTGTACTAGGTATGAAAAAACAGCTTCTCTCTATTTCGATGCTCGCTTTACTCCTCTCTGGCGCACCTGTATATGCTTCCGCTTCTACCAATGCTCAAGTACAAGGTGAAACAGACACAGTAACCATGGAGCAACAAAAACAAGAACAACAATTCACCAAATATTACTACCTAACTCCTGGGCAGTTAAGTCCAAAAGAAGCGATTTATCTAAAGAAAGGGCAGGAGCTCCGTATTAGTCCAAGAGGTAGCTTCGCGAATTACACAGTCTATAATGCTCAAAATAAACAGATATGGAGCGGTACGACAGGAATCATTATTAAGGCCGATACGGACGGGTATCGCTACGTACAATTTCAAGCCCCCTATTCCTATGAGGATCAAAATGTCATCGTAGCTACTTATACGATTCAGTAATACATGAGTAGATTTTAGCCCGTCTTGATTGTGAAGACGGGCTTTATTACTATTTGCATCGCCCTTTCTTCCTTACACATTATGTCACTGTCAGCCTACTAAAGCTTACATCCCACCTTGGTGATGTTCCTGAATACTGATCTACATACATTTTCGATACATGGGGACATTTGGCCAATCAAAAGGATTATTGAGTTCGTACGCTATCTTAGATCGTCATCAGGAGGGGATATCACTTGAAAAAGAAAAAATCTAAGCGATTCAAGAAAGTGAATGGTCAATTGGTTGAATTTCTTCCTAGCTTTCGCGAATGTATAGATGAATGTAGACGTGTAAGTCCGCCTCATGAGGATTGTGAAACGTTATGTCTTCCGTATCTGGACTCAAGAAGAGTACGATTGGATGCAGAGTGTTACGATCTGGCAGTAGATGAAGCGATTTTTTAGTCAATATCAATGGTCTGTGAATAGGAAGTAACTTAAGCTGAATTCCAGAACTCGCAGACCAGCCTAATCTACCACCCTGCTTAACCTCTATCTGATTTGTATCTGCTGAACCTCGTTTCGACGATACTCCGTGGGTAAACTATGAGCCATTAGAAGTCATTAGTGGCCTTTGTGAGGGCCTTTTGTTTATTACATCGTTTTACCTAAAAACCGATCATTCTACAGCCTCATCACAATCTCGCTTTTGTTAAATGCCAGAAAAAATATTTTACGGAATAGAAAAATGTAACTTTTCTGTAACGCTCTTCATATGTTGTTTGTTTATAATGAACTTACAAACTACACTACGCCTTGCACAAAGAGAGAGGAAACCAACATGAATTTCAAAAAAATCATCGTCGGCACCATACTGACATCCGTCGTAGCGATCGGCATCACACTCGCTGTTAACTATGGCAACGTAGGACACTCTGCACAACCTGTTGCGCAGGAAAGCGGAAAAACTGATCTTTATACTAACCCTGAAGAAAATTTCAGCTTTAAGCCGCCAACTTCTTGGAACGGGCATTACAAGGTGAACCAATATGCAGGTGTAGATGCAAACAATATTTTGCCATCAGCCAAGCATGTAGTGCAATTCGATTATACGACGAAGGATGGAAAAGGTTCTGAAACTCTTCTGATGATCTCCGTTTTTACAAAAACGGATTGGGCTCGCCTCTCTAGCGAAGAAGGGCCGCCTGTAGGGACATCCATTGCAGAATCAAACGACATGGTGTATGTCTATACAACTCCACAGTCCAATCCATTTGATTCCCAATCTGAAGACGGCAAGTTGTTTGACCAACTGTATGGTGATTTGAAAATAAACGAATCTTTCGTACTTCTAAAATAAGATACATAAGATAATCGTTACAAGATTGGGACTGACCCCATAACGTAAGACAAATCAAAACACCTTCAAGAGAATGCGACCA
>NZ_JBEAES010000008.1:0-234760 GCF_050477165.1 Brevibacillus sp. FIR094
CAAATAGCGAAGAACTGCTGATAATTTATCATTTGCAGTAAACTTAGACAAAAAAACTGCACCTCCAACTGTTAGATGTGTCTAACAATTGGGGTGCAGTTCACAAATGCCCGGGCTGGTTTCTTTATTAATGATTTACAATCCCTACGCGCGTCCCAGAGGAAGCAAGGCTTCCGACTTCCTCGCAGCCTTCCTTCCAGAGTAAGTAACGGATACTGTCTGCCAGCGCTTCCCAGCTCGCCTCGATGACGTTGGTGGAGACGCCGACTGTGCTCCATTTTTCGCCGTTGCTCGAGGATTCGATTAGGACACGTACTTTTGCGGCGGTTGCACCGTTTTCATCCAAGACACGCACCTTGTAATCTTCCAGCTGCATTTTTGCAATGCACGGGTAGTAGCCTTCCAACGCTTTTCGCATCGCATTGTCCAGTGCGTTCACCGGGCCATTGCCATCAGCGGCCGTATGGACAGACTCCCCGTTCACACGTAGCTTCACAGTCGCCTCAGACGTGATCGATTGGACGGCTGCCTTTTCCAGCATGATTTTGAAGGAGTCTAGATTAAACAGGTTTTTCAGCTTGCCGGAGGCTTCCAGCAGCATCAGCGTTAGCGAAGCCTCTGCTCCCTCGTATTGATAGCCTTGGAATTCGCGCTCTTTGATGTGTGTAATGATTTCTCTCGCCTTTTCGCGATCCAGCGACAGATCGATCTCTAGCTCTTCCATTTTGGCGAGCAAATTGCTTTGTCCAGCGAGTTCTGAGACAAGTACGCGACGTTTGTTGCCGATGTTTTCCGGCTCGATGTGCTCGTACGTTTTCGGATCGCGCATCACGGCGCTTACGTGAATACCACCCTTGTGAGCAAAAGCACTATACCCTACAAACGGCTGGTTGTTCGGCATCGTCATGTTGGCAATTTCCGCTACATAGCGCGACAACTGTGTCAGCTCCTGCAATTGATCAGTTCTCACACAATGATAGCCCAGCTTGAGCTGCAAATTCGGAACCACGGAAATCAGGTTGACGTTCCCACAGCGCTCACCGATGCCGTTAATGGTTCCTTGTACTTGCTGTGCGCCCGCTTGAATCGCAGCTAGTGTATTGGCAACTGCCACTCCGCTGTCATTATGCGGATGGATGCCTACAGGCGTCCGCAGATGGCCCACAGTCGTTTTGACAATATCATAGACTTCATGCGGCAGCGTCCCGCCGTTTGTATCACAGAGAACAATCCAGTCAGCTCCAGCTTCTTCTGCCGCTTCCAGCACCCGCAATGCATAGCGCGGATTCGCCTTGTATCCATCGAAGAAATGCTCTGCCAAAAAGAGAGTCGTCAGTCCGTTTTCTTTTAAAAATGCGACCGAATCAGCGACCATGCGCACGTTTTCTTCCAATGTCGTCTTGAGAGCATCTGTCACGTGCAAGTCCCATGATTTCCCGAAAATCGCCGCCGCGCCTACCCCGCTTAAGATCAACGCTTGCAGATTGTCATCATCCGCCGCAGCTACATTCGGTCTACAGGTACTGCCAAAAGCCGTTACTTTTGCGTGCTGCAGCGGAATCTCCCGGATACGCTCAAAAAAAGCCATGTCCTTTGGATTGCTGCCCGGCCAACCGCCTTCAATAAAATCGATACCAAACTGATCCAGCCGCAGTGCGATCTTTATCTTGTCTTCTACCGACAGGCTGATCCCTTCTCCCTGCGTACCATCTCGCAGGGTCGTATCATACAGATACACCTTGCTATTCATGTTTCTTCTCCACCTGTTCCGTTATTTTTCTGAATAATCACATCATTCAAACCGTTAGACGATACCCAGTATACCACAGCCCAAATGGAAAGAAAACGCAGGAAAATAGAGGTTTTTTCTATGTCCGTGGGGTGCGGACAAATACGGCGGTTTGCTTGATCGCAGCTTCCAACGGAGCCGATGTTCCTGCAAACGGATGACGCGTGTTAAATGTATGATCTCCGCCTTCTATCCAGTGCAGCTCGCTGTTTTTGGCAACCTCATGAATTCTTTTTGCACCCTCTACCAGACGGACATAATCTTTTTCTCCTGTGATGATGCACAGTGGTTGTTCCATCGTAGAAACACGTTCCAAAATATCGTATTGTTGGCGATTGTTGTCCACGTCCTCGATCACGACTCTGGTAATTGGCATATCTTGACCAGTTCTCGCATTCGCTATGTATCCGACGCCTGTCTCTTCTATTTCTTGGCGCAGCTTCTTGTCGAACAAATCCACATGAGCGATTCCGTTCCAGGTCACAATCCCTGCCACATGCGGGTTGTTTGCTCCGAATAAAATCGCGTCACCGCCGCCCTTGCTGTGTCCCAATACATACAGCTTCGTTTTGTCCACATAATCGGGTACAGGAAGCTCGCCTGACAAAATCCGTTCGGTCAAGGCTTCCAAATCAGCCAGTTCACGCGCATACGTATTGCGCCCGAATTTCTCCAGCTCATCGAACTCCGTCAAGCTCTCCCCTACGCCATTGCAGCTAAAGTTAAAGCGAATCGTGGTAATGCCTTGCTTGGCCAGCTCATCAGCTGCGTAAGGAAAGCTTCCCCAATCTTTGAAGCCTTTAAAACCATGGCAGAACAGCAGCAGTGGCTGTGCTGAGCCTGCCGCTTCCTCCGTATGAATGTCTCCTCGCAGCGTCAAATCCTCGTCGAGCGCGATGGAAAATGATTGCTTTTGCATGTGCGCTTCACCTCTTGTGTATTTTTTTATTATTATGACGTGTCCCCCTCTGAAAAGAAACGGAAATACCAAAAAAAGAGACCTTCCTCTATGGAAGATCCCCTTTAGATAACTGCATTATTTTTATTAACAAGATACAACGCGTACTCCAACGGCCGTCGAACCGCCATCTTATATCGCCTGTGTTGACGCATCTGCTTAAAAATTTCTCTGCCTGGCTTCGGATTGATTTCGATAATCCAAACCTTCCCGTGAACATCAATCCCCAGGTCAAAGCCAAACTCCATCATCGGACCGAAATGCTCTTCAATGCGTGTGACAGTCTTGATCGCGAGCTCCTTGCATTCCAGTACAATCCGCTCTGCCACTTCCTGACCAAATCGTTTGACCAAAAAGGAAACAGCAGGCAAAGCGGTTCCCCCTCCATGCAAATTCGAGGTGGACGATTGTATCGGCCCAACGCGAATGCCCATCCCGGTCAAACACCATTGACCATTCCCGTCCTTTTGCACAAGCAGGCGAGCATCTACTGTTCGCTTGGGAACCAGTGACAACCGTAGCCCCTGCTGAAGAAAAAACTGCTCGTTTCCGCTCTTTTCATTCTTCATCCAATGCTCCAGCCGCTCGCATACCTCTGTGAGCGTCCCCATTTTTTCGCAGCTTTTGGCTTGCTGCTTGGTCCTACCATGTAAAAGGTAACGACCTGCTCGTTTCTCTACACGCAGTATGCTTCTGCCACCTGTGCCGTTTGTCGGCTTGAGATAAACCAGACGATGATCGGCAAGCATCGCGGCAAGCATTTTTCTGTCGTAGGGGAGTGTTTCTGGAAGCCAGCGCTGTAGCTCAGGATCTTGTATCAAAATCTGATGAACGACATATTTGTTTGAGAAGCGGTTATTCGCATAACGAAACCAGTCTTGCTTGCGAAATGGCAAATAGGCACGATGCTTGGGCAATGGATAGTAGCGATAGCGGTCGATGACGATATCGGGCCAGGCAAAACACTCTCGTCTCCACTTCGTGCCATCTGGTACATAGCCGTTGATCCTCTTTTCTGCAAACTGGACATCCTGTGGGCTAAACAAAAAAACCTCTGCGCCCATTTCTCGTCCTTCCTCTACCAGCCTTCGCAAAAAGCCGGGCTCGACAAAGCCTGATTCTCCTCGGTAGGTCAGTACGCCTATCCGTTTTCTCACCGAAAGGCCACTCCCTCCCTTATTCGATTTTCTAGCTAGCCTCGTATAGCTTATGGTTGAAAGCAAAAAAAGCGCCTTTGTCCTATGTAGGCAAAAGCGCATCTTTCATGAGTTTTCTTATTATTGATGTGTTTCCAAATAGTGCAGCGCTGTTCGTCCCAAGAGCTCGCCTGCAATCAGCATGGCATCCTCGTCAATATCAAAGCGGGGATGATGATGCGGATATGTCGCCAGTTTTTCCGGATTGCCTGCCCCTACGAACAAGTAAGCGCCGGGCACCTTTTCCAAGTAGTAAGAAAAGTCCTCGCCACCCATCAACGGCTTCATCGATTCCACACGACCAGCTCCGAATGCCGCAATGGCTGCTTCCTGTGCGATTGCTGTTTCTTTTTCATGGTTAATGACGGCTGGATACCCTCGATCGTAGACAACCGTAGCACTGCCTCCCATCATGGTAGCTGTCCCCTCCGCAATTTCTGTCAGGCGCTGCTCCGCACGATCGCGGACGTCTGGCAAAAAGGTGCGGACAGTCCCTGTCAAACGACAGCTATCTGCGATGATGTTCGTACTTTCTCCGCCACGGAACGTCCCCACGGTCACGACCACACTCTCCAACGGGCTGACGTTGCGGCTGGCGATCGTTTGCAGATGACCGACAATTTGTGAACCGATCACAATAGAGTCGACGGTTTCTTCTGGAACAGCACCGTGTCCCCCTTTTCCTTTGATCTCGATGGAAAAGTCGTCCGTATTCGCCATGAGCGGACCTGCACTAATATACACCTTCCCCACCGGGAACATCGACCAGAGATGAACGCCAAAGATCGCATCGACGCCATCTACAGCACCATCCTGAACCATTTGGATAGCTCCGCCCGGATTTTCCTCTTCCGCATGCTGAAAGACAAAGCGAATTTCTCCGGCAAACTGCTCCCGATGTGCTGCCAAAACAGAAGCGAGTCCTAACAGCTGAGAAGTATGCGCATCATGTCCACACGCATGCATGACGCCGGGTACGGTAGATTTATACGGCACCTCTTTTTGATCCTGAATCGGCAATGCGTCAAAATCCGCACGCAACGCGACGACCTTTCCCGGGCGACCTCCGCGCAAAACGCCGATGACTCCTCTGCCGCCAACTGCGGTGCGAACCTCATCAAAGTGAAGTCCTCTCAATATTTCGGCAATAAGGGCTGGGGTCTTCTCCTCTTGAAAGGAAAGCTCGGGATGCTGGTGCAGATGACGCCTCCAGCTAATGATTTGCGGCTCCATCTCTTTGAGTAGCTCTTTTAATTGTTCCTGCAAGGCCATGGTTCTTATTCCTCCCACTGGATGCACCATTCTTCTTTCATCATAGCAGAATCATGGGCCAAATGGGGAGCTTGACTAATCCAGAGCGAGCATGCTGCGTTTACGCTTCTCAAAAACCGCAAAGCTCGTATAGCCTACTCGTTTCAACTGTGCTCGAGCCTCGTCCAACTGCTGACCGACTTGATCAGGTGCAGTAGCACTAGACGCCAAGGTAATGGGCACCTCATTCTGGAACAAAATTTCTAGAAAGCGATAACTGGGCGAAAATTCCCGGAGCTGACTCACCAGACCGTAACCGGTATTGATTTCCGTCGCAATCCCCCTGCGTCCAAGAGCTCGAGCCACACGCTGATAATACGGCAATAGTGCCGTTTCATCTGGTCGCACACCAAACGCTTTGATGCCATCGATATGGGCAATGACATCGAATAACTGCGATTCGATCGCCTGCTCCAGCTTATCAAAATAAAGGCTGTACAATCCGATTAGTTCCTGTCTTCCAAAGCGTTCTCGTGCATCCTGGATCGAATAGCCCCACCCTTCCAGAAAATGCACGGCCCCAATGCACACATCCCAAGGATATTGATTGATGACATGCCGCAGTGTCTCTTCTCCACCTGCAAAATAATCCAGTTCAATTCCGACACGCAGATCAATCCCGTCCTCCGCCCAACGAAGCCGCTCTTTTTGTAGGAAAACAACAAAGCTGTCCAGAGAGTCATTTGCGACCTGAATCAGCCATTTGCGCTGTGCCGTCCCCAAGCGATCAGAGCCGATGTGCACATGCTGTTCGTAGTACGGCCGATACTCGAGAAAACGGTATAAGTGCTCGACCACGCATACTTGCTGAATCCCCGCCTGTTTGGCACGTAATCGATACAATTCAAGCCAGTCCCGTGAATACGGGCCTTGTTGAAGGCGCTCTGCCAACCCATTGATCAGCATACTCGCCCATTTTCGGCTCCCCTTCATTTCGGCATGCTCCACGAGAGGACGCAATGCTTCCGCCTGTTTGAGCAACCAGTCCAGCGAATACGGTCCTTCCTCCAGATGGACGTGAAAGTCTACCTTCATCCCGATCACCTCCTTGGGTTCGTCCCTGCTATTTTCTATCGTTTATATGCATGTGATTCCATACATATGTCGAGTATTCACATGACGAACGAACTAGCAAAAGAGGTGAAAAAGGAACAAAAAAATGCCTCAGCAACGAGGCATTTTCGATTATCAGCTATTTTTTCGTTCATACACGTAAAACGCATGCGGATGAACGTTCTTCTCATCCACGATACCCTCACGCTTGTCCACCAAGGTGTAAGCATCGCGATCCCATCCTGGGAAAAACGTATCGCCCTCAGTTTCCAAATCGATCTCCGTAATGTACAGCCGATCAACGACATCGAGGAACTGGCGATAAATTTCCGAGCCACCAAAGATGATGACATCACCCAGTGCGAGCACTTCTTCCTTCGTATGGACGACATCTACACCTTCAGGGTGAAAGTCCTGGCTGCGTGTCAGAACGACATTTCTGCGGTTAGGCAGCGGCTTGCCAATCGATTCGAACGTTTTGCGTCCCATAACGATCGTTTTGCCTGTCGTTAATTCCTTCACATTTTTCAAGTCAGCAGGTAGGTGCCACGGCATGTCGCCATCTTTTCCGATGACTTGGTTGCGGGCATAGGCAACAATCAGGCTGATCATACGGCCACCTCGCCTTTGATGTGCGGGTGGGATTCGTAGCCGACGATTTCAATATCTTCGTATTTGAAGTCAAAAATCGAAGTCACTTCTGGATTGAGCACGAGCTTCGGCAGTGGTTTCGGCTCGCGAGTGAGCTGGAGCTTGACCTGCTCGATATGGTTGAGATACAGATGAGCATCTCCGATCGTATGAACAAAATCGCCCACTTCAAGTCCAGTGACATGCGCCACCATATGCGTCAGCAATGCGTAGGAAGCGATATTAAACGGCACACCCAAAAATGTATCGCCACTGCGCTGATACAGCTGGCAGGATAGCTTGCCATTCGCTACGTAAAACTGGAACAACAGGTGACAAGGCGGCAATGCCATTTTGTCCAATTCAGCCGGATTCCACGCGCTAACGATCAAGCGACGAGAGTCCGGATTGCGTTTGATCTCATCAATGATCCATTGAATCTGGTCCACTGTTTTGCCGTCGCGTCCCGTAAAGGAACGCCATTGGCTTCCGTATACCGGGCCCAAATCTCCGTTTTCATCGGCCCATTCGTTCCAGATCCGCACGCCGTTTTCCTGCAAGTAGCGGACATTGGTATCGCCTGATAAAAACCAGAGCAATTCATGGATGATCGATTTCATATGCAGCTTTTTCGTTGTGACCATTGGAAAGCCTTCACTCAGATCAAAACGCATCTGATGCCCAAAAACACTGGTCGTTCCGGTGCCTGTCCGATCCTCTTTTGTGACACCCTCATCTAAAATGCGCTGGCATAAATCCAGGTATTGTTTCATCGTCCATCTCTCCTTCCATCTCATCTATTTTACCTGACCCAGACGAAAATGAAAGATCGGAATGTCATGATATAATAAATGGATAAATGTAGAAAGCGGGATTCGTGATGGATGGTATATCTTCTACGGCTACAAAGCCCTTATATAAACAAATAGCAGAGCAAATCGAGCAAAGAATCAGCAGTGGTGAATTCGGTCCTGGCAGCTATTTACCCTCGGAGCGCACGCTGGCCAAGGAACTGAACGTCAACCGTTCGACCGTTGTCGCTGCATACGATGAGTTGCAAGCAGCAGGTATGATCGAGCGCATTCAAGGAAGTGGTACCATTGTCAGCCAAGATATTTGGGGACTCGCACGGACACGCGTTCCGAACTGGCGTCATTTGACGGAGTCAGGGTCGTTTCGCCCGAATTTACCGTTGATTCGCAAAATTCGTCGTGAAACACAGGAAAATGACTTGATCGATTTGGCGAGTGGCGAGCTCTCGACCGATCTCGTCCCGAATCTAACACTTCAGCAGCTCATGACCCCAGAGGATTTCCCCGCTCATCTCGGCTATGAGCATCCGCAGGGCAATTGGGCTTTGCGAGAGACATTGAGTCTCCATATGAAAACATGGCGAAGCATCTCGGCACCTGCAACCTCAATCATGATCACGTCAGGAGCGCAGCAGGCCCTTCATCTCGTCGTTCAATGCTTGTTAAAGCCAGGGGATGCCGTTGCCATTGAGGAACCGTCTTACTGTTATTCCTTGCCGCTTTTTCATTCCGCTGGCTTGCGTACGTTCTCGCTGCCTGTAGACCGGGACGGAATCGACCCGAAGCACTTGGCCCAGTTACACCGACAACATCGCATCAAAATGGTTTTTCTCAATCCGAATTATCAAAACCCGACAGGGACGCTGCTTTCATTGGAGCGTCGCCAGGAATTGCTCGCGTTCTCCTATGAAAACGGGATTCCGATCATCGAGGATGATCCATACAGCTTGACCAGTTTTTCGAGAGAGCCCGTCCCAACCTTAAAATCGCTGGATCAACACGGAACAGTACTCTACATCAGCTCTTTGACTAAAATCGTAGCCTCAGGTCTGCGGATTGGCTGGATCGTCGGGCCCCCTACGGTTATGGAAAGACTGGCAGATGCGAAACAGCAGTTTGATTTTGGACACAGCATTTTTCCGCAATGGCTGGCGAATCGCTTTCTCGGATCGCCTCAGTTTGCGAGTCACATTGATCTTTTGCGAACAGAGCTGTCCTTACGGCACGATCAGCTTGTCTCCTCGCTTCAAGACAAGTTCGGTGACCAAGTAGAAATGGTCGGTTCAGAAGGAGGCATTCACCTGTGGTGCAAATTCAAAGGGGAATGGAGCGGCGAAACTCTTCTCACAGAATCAGTCAAACGGGGAGTTGTCTTCGTGCCAGGACATCTTTTCGGGGCAGAGCAAGGCTATGTCCGCTTCACCTTTGGCAGAGCTACCACAGATCAGATCCCTGAGGCAGTTTCGCGCTTAGCGGATGCATTCATGGCAAGTGGATGGGCAAAATAATCCCCAAGTGGATGGCAACATTTTTATGCGGTCGGTATATGATCGAAGTAGGCTACCGTATGCATCCTCGTGTATATCCAGCAGGATGACTGTGCCATACAGAAAGGACTGGCTGTTATGAGTATTTTGCCTTTCATTATTGCTATTATTGTACTTGTTCTTATAGGTCTGGTCGTTACGATTAAAATCGGAATTAACCCAACCGAAGCCAAAGTACGGGGCTTTAAACAACGCTCCCGCAATTTGTTGATCATTTACGGCATCATTACGATCGCTCTGGTCATTGCTCTGTCAGTCTTTCTCTACAACAACCTTTGATCCAATCCCGAACGCAACATGACATAAATAAGACGCCGTCTGCCTTATACAGGTATGACGGCGTTTTTGAATCGAAGGAAGTCCTTCGTCATGTGTGTTTAGAAGATGATACCTCTTTTACACGACATTCTTCGCTACATTGGCTGCTTGCAGCCCCCGCTGACCATTCACAATCTCAAAAACCACCTGCTCGCCTTCCTCCAAGTTCCGGTAACCTGACCCCGTAATCGCAGAATAGTGTACGAATACATCAGGTCCTCCATCGCGCTCAATAAACCCATAACCCTTTTCTTTGCTGAACCATTTTACTTTCCCTTGAATCATTGTGTTTCCTCCCTGTAATCAGTGCAGCTCTTACGCTTACCCCATCATATGCGGATGCGAAGTCAGAGGATATACGGTAAAATAAATAAAGTAAGAATCGTCACGCCAGAAAGGAGTGAACCACATGAAAGAAGTTTTGATTGTTGCATGCGCATTGCTGCTCACTGCCTGCTCCGAAATATCCGAAGGGGTCCAAACCGCCCAGCAAGCAGTAGAAACAGGTCAGCAAGCGATTGAGACAGGCAAACAGGCTGTCCAAGCGGGACAACAAGCTCTCGAAGCCGGCAAGCAGCTGGCTGAGTCTGAAGTCGCCAAACAATTACAAACATACCTCCAGCAAAAATACGAATCCTCTGAGGCATTGCGTAATGCCATGTTCAGCGGAGATGGTCAGTTGCTCGTGGAAGAATTGCAAAAGACCGAGCTAGCGAACTTCAGCTTTTACAAATCTGACATGTTTGGTGTTGAATATACAGGCACGCTCTCTGCCGATGGTACTTTCAAAGTCCTTAAGCACGATTTGAACAACCAGGGTGCGGAGCCTACTGTCGTAAAGGAATTTAAAGTAACACTCGACGGAAACGGTCAGGTTCAAGTTCAATAATTTTGGAAAACGTTTCAAGACAAGCCTGCGATCTCTTCGCGGGCTTTTTCGTGTTATTAAAAAACTTTTTATTGAGGCTCGACAAAATTTTCTGTGTTTCCTTATAGATTTTTATAATCGGGCATGATAACGTGTAAGATGTTCATATAAATTTCATAAATACTAAACACAACGAGGTGATGCCAATGAATATGCTGCTCGCATCTATTATTGTGTACATGGCAGGTATGTTGTTAATCGGCTATTATGCCTACAAACGTACCTCCAATCTGACCGACTATATGCTTGGTGGTCGATCGCTGGGTCCAACTGTAACCGCTCTCAGCGCGGGTGCATCCGATATGAGTGGCTGGTTGATGATGGGTTTGCCAGGTGCCATGTTTGCCCAAGGTCTTAGCGCATCCTGGATTGCCATCGGTCTAACTCTTGGCGCTTATGCCAACTGGCTGTATGTCGCTCCTCGCCTTCGTTCGTATACGGAGGTTGCCAACAACTCGATTACGATTCCTGCTTTTTTGGAAAATCGTTTCGGAGATGCGTCTCGGATGCTTCGTCTTGTCTCGGCTCTTGTTATTATGATATTTTTTACTTTTTACGTCTCGTCTGGTCTCGTGTCTGGAGGCGTGTTGTTTGAAAACACCTTCCACTTGAGTTATCAAACGGGACTATGGATTGTCGGATTGGTCACCATCGCCTACACATTGTTTGGCGGCTTCCTCGCTGTAAGCTGGACGGACGCTGTACAAGGACTCATTATGGTCATCGCGCTCATTCTCGTTCCGCTTGTGACCGTTCTTACAGCAGGCGGATTGGGAGAAACGTTTACGGAGATCCACGCTGTCGATCCCTCTTTGCTCGATATTTTTAAAGGGACGAGCCTGCTCGGCATCATTTCCTTGTTTGCATGGGGACTCGGCTATTTCGGACAACCGCACATTATCGTTCGCTTTATGGCGATCACATCCACGAGTGAGATTAAAAAAGCACGCAGCATCGGTATGGGCTGGATGATTTTCTCCGTCGCTGGCGCCATGCTGACAGGTCTCGTCGGTATTGCCCTGTACTCCAAGCAAGGCTGGACATTGAGCGATCCTGAGACGATCTTCATCCAGCTGGGGACGATCCTGTTCCATCCACTCATTACTGGCTTTTTGCTGGCGGCGATTTTGGCAGCAATCATGAGTACGATTTCCTCTCAGCTGCTCGTCACGTCCAGCTCCTTGACCGAGGACATTTACAAAACCTTTTTCAAGCGTTCTGCCACTGACAAAGAGCTGGTCACGATTGGCCGCCTATCCGTATTGCTCGTATCTGTCATCGCCTTCTTGCTCGCCTTGAATAAAAACGACACGATCCTCGATCTCGTCGGATATGCGTGGGCCGGATTCGGCGCTTCGTTTGGGCCTGTCATTCTGCTCTCCCTTTATTGGAAGCGAATGAACAAATGGGGTGCTCTCGTGGGTATGGTCGCTGGCGCGCTTACCGTTATCATCTGGACTCGTTTTGATGTGTTGAAGGCCTTCCTTTATGAGATGGTTCCCGGCTTTGCCATTAGCCTGCTCGCCATCGTGGTTGTCAGCCATTTGACCAGCAAGCCTTCGAATGAGGTAACCTCTCAGTTTGATGAGTACCAAAAAAGCATGAAATAATTCTTGCCGATAAAAACCAAGCAGCCTATGCGCTGGACAACTGCCCTGTCCCACGCCATAGGCTGCTTTTTTCTGTTGAAACTATTTGGGGCTTTTTGTCCAAAAGAAACCGGTCGAGCATTACTACACCCCGCTAGATCGCGTGTTCGGGCAAACGCCAGTTGAATTCCATGAGTGATGACAAGGATAAGAACGAGAAGATCCGGCAAAAACGCAGATCATAACGAAAACCAAGCTTCTGCCAAACGACTGATTCCTACCGCAATGTCTTGTTCCTCCACTCCACCAAATCCAACGATGATTCGCGGACGTGCATTCGTCGGATAATTGGCCCAGTTATGGCCGCTCGGATAAACGCGAACATCGGCCGCACGCGCCAGCTCGATCAGCTCCTTCTCCGTTCGAAAAGTATTTACCTCGAGCAAAATATGCAGCCCTGCTGACTGTCCTAATACTCGTACTTCCCGGGGCATGGATGTCTGTATCGCCCGAAGCAGTGCATCGTGCTTGCGGTGATAGACGGTGCGCATTTTTCGGACATGCTTTTCCCAATATCCTTTTTGCATGAACAACTGCATACTTCGTTGCAAATGGCGGGAAACCGGAGAAGGATACGCCTGATATGCTTCCAAATATCGCCCGAGCAACTGCCTCGGAAGTACCGTATAATCCAAGCGAAGTGCTGGAGAAAATGCTTTGGAAAAATTGCCGATATACACAACACATCCGTCCCGATCCATCCCTTGCAAAGATGGCGTAGGGTGTACATTGTAGCGGAATTCACCATCATAATCATTTTCGATGATGATTCCGTTCTTTCTCTTTGCCCATTGCAGCAATTGCTGACGCTGACCGACTGGCATGACCATCCCATACGGAAATTGATGGGCAGGTGTCGTGTACACGACTGTTGCTTTGCTTTTTTCCAAAGCTTCAATGGACAGCCCCTCTTCCCCAAGCGGGATGGACACGACCTCATAGCCGTGATGGGAAAAGACGATCCGTGCATCTGCATAGCCAGGCTCCTCGATCGCAACCACGCGATGCCGATCTGCCAAGAGGAGACATAAAAAGCTGAGAGCCTGCTGTAATCCGGTGCCGATGATGATTTGCTCAGGACGACAAATAAGCGTTCGTGCTCTGCGCAAGTATTTACTGAGCTCTTCTCGGAGCTCCCACTCTCCTTGATCATCCCCATAAAAAGAAAAATCCTCTGGATAGACATCCAGCGCTTCCAGCATGCAAGAGCGCCATGCAGCGTAAGGAAAGGACTTCGTATCGATGACAGAGCCATGAAAGTTGTAGCGACAGGTGAGATGCTCCCCTTTTTTCTTTCTCAAGATGGACGAATACAAGGCAATCTCCTCATCCTGATCCACTGGTTCTGACCATCTCTCGATCTCGGCAGCAAAAAAGCCGCTCCGCTCCTGGCTCACGATATAGCCTTCTGCGAGCAGTTGCTGATAGGCTGCCTCAATCGTATTTTTTCCGACGCCGCTTGCCTTCATCAACTGACGGATCGACGGCATCTTGGTTCCGGACGGTATCTCTCCTGATGCAATCCATTTGCTCAATTGCTTGTATAGCTGCTGATACAGAGGTTCTTTGCTCTGTGCATCCATGATCGGCATGTACTCCATCAGCGGCCCTCCAATCTGTTCCCATCTAACTCTCTCAAACTGTCACTGTGTATAGGAGCAGTTCTCTTTTACAATGATTGTACCAGATTCACCCACACGAAAGGAGAACAAGTCATGCGTATTCATTTGCAAGGAGAAAAGGTCGTTCTGCGAGATATTCGAGCAGATGATTTTGATACGATCTACTATTGGAAATACGAAGCAGAGGATCGTGAACATCTCAATTGGAATGGCCCCTATAAACCGCTTGATCCGTACACAAAAGAAGAATATCGCGCCCTCCCACGCCACCAAGAGTCGCTCGCTCTCGTTGGGACAGATGCACCAAGAACCGAACTGATGATTGAGATTGACGGCGAGCTAAAGGGCAGTGTCGGTCGCTACTGGGTATCTGAGGAGACGAACTGGTGCGAAATCGGAATCGTCATTTATGACTCTCGCTATTGGCAGAATGGTTATGGCCGGGAAGCGTTTCGGATGTGGATCGACTACTTGTTCACCCACATGGATACTGTCCGTTTAGGCATTGGTACGTGGTCCGGCAACGAACGGATGATCAAATTGGCTGCTCACATGGGAATGGTGGAAGAAGCGCGGGTACGCAAAGCAAGGATTGTTCGCGGCGAATATTACGATGCGATTAAGATGGGGATTTTGCGAGAGGAATGGGAGATTCAGAAATGAAAAAGGGCAATCCCTGGTCTGAACAAGACACAGGGACTGCCCTTTTTACTTGTGGGAAAATGTATTACACCAACTCAGCCGCCACACGACTTACTTTTGCAGCCAACTCGTCGAGATCGATGTTCATCTCAAGAGCCGCAAACAGACCTGTGAAATACTCGTTGATCTGGTCGATGACGCGATTGCGCTCATGCGCCACCAGCTCTTGGAACAGCGTAGAAAACTGCTCATCCAGCTGCTTGTTTCCGATTTCTACATACGCACTCACTGGTTCTTGCATGCGCTTCTCCAGTTCTTCACGCATTTTCACTTTGCCATCCTGCTCGAAAAAGTCTTTGGTGTTTTTGAACAAGGAAATTGCTGATGCAAATGCAGATTCGGCTACTGGCAGTTCGTTAGCAAACGACAGTGTTTCCACCTGTCGCTGCTGATAAGGTGCCAAGGTCAACCCTGCTGCGTAGCCTTGTGCATCCTTTTGCCACGCCGCAACAAGTGATGTCCCCTGCTTATTTGTGAATTTCTCCAAACGAAGGGTAGTCGCTCTCAGTTCCTGCGCCAAGTCGTAGCTGATCGAGCGCAGAAGATCAGTCAAGCATCCTTGCAGTGCTTGCTTCATGTTGCGTCCATCGTCCTTGATGACAGCCGGGTTAAAAGCGAGATTGAACAATTCGTTGAAACGGAAGAACAATCGCTGGCGAACGTAGTAGAGTAACTCCTCGCGCTCTTTGGCCAAGTCACGCTCGAACGAAGCGGTAGACAGTGTTTCAACAGCTGACAGAGCCTGTGTCTTGGCTGTGCTTGCTGCTTCTTTGCGCAATTGACGCTCGTCTTCTCCGGACTGTGCCATACGCATGAATTCTGTCAAGGTATCATGGGCGCGACGGATTTCACCGATTGCAGCATTCACAGCAATTTGCGTCAGCTCTTCAATCGTAAAGCGGAGGAACTCTGCTTCAAACGAAGCCATTCCCGAGAACTTGAAGGCTTCATCTGCTGGCATCAGCGGCTCGCCTTCAGCTGTATTCGTGCGCTGGCGGTATACTTTCTCCGCAGAAGCTGCGAGTTTGCCTTTTTCATGCATCCGTGCCAACAGAGCAGTCTGGCTGGACACTGGATAAATACGTGGGAGGCGAATGCCGCACGAGAGGAGGTTTTTCTCTACGTGGGTAAGGACACCCTGCAATTCCTCATCGTTTGCTGCGAGGTCACAAGCATTGACGATAAAGAACATTTTGTCCATTTCAAACGTATCCTTGACGCGACCCATTTGCAGCAAAAATTCGCGGTCAGCCTGTGCAAAGGCGTGGTTGTAATACGTCACGAACAGGACCGCATCCGCGTTTTTCATATATTCAAACGCCACACCTGTGTGACGTGCGTTAATGGAGTCAGCACCAGGGGTATCTACCAGAACAATTCCCTGATCAGTCAGTGGACAAGAATAGAACAGCTCGATGTACTCTGCGAAACAAGCTTTTTCTTCCTTTGCCACAAACCCTTTGAACGCTTGCATGTCAACCAGCAGCTCGCCGCCCAGATGAGCCGACATCTCTGGCAACCCCTTTGTAACAGCTTTCAAAAAGGTGTAATGCGGTTTTGCCGTCGGAGGGATTTGGGAGACGTCGATCTTGCCCAGTTCTGCCAGTGCCCCTTCGAGATCAGTAGCGATCATACCAAAGACAGCAAGGGAACGGATCACGTCCTGCTCAATGGCTTCACGCTCTTTCATGACGACACGAACAGTACCATGCGGGTGTGTATCCGTAGGCGGCATGATTTTGTTGATCGCTGCTGTAGTCGGGTTCGGTGACACTGGCAGAACGAGATCGCCCATCAAGGCGTTCGCGAAAGACGATTTCCCTGCACTGAATGCACCAAACAGTGCGACAGTAAAACGATTGGCTGTCAGGCGATCTGCTCGATCCAGCATCGCTTGTGCCTGCGCTTGCATCCCTGGTACAGAAACGACTTCTTCACTTGCGCGCCGCAGACGCTCTGCTGCCGCAATTAGTTTGTCTCTTAGTTGATTCATGCTACTTGTTCTCCTCCACGCATAATCGCCAACAGACGACCCTTGGTTTCTTCTTCTCTCGCTGCCAATCCTGCCAGCTTTTGATGTAGCGCTGCCATTTCACGCAATACGCCAAGGCGCTCGCCTTGAGCTGCACTTTCTACACGCACATGCTCTTTGATCATCTCAACCACTTGTGCAATAAAGGAGAGACCCACGCGTCTGTACTCCAGCTTCATCCCATTGGAAATATCCGCACAGTAGTTCAGGACATAATCACTCGAGGCAGCACCCTCTTTGATGTGCTTGCTCAGGAACTCGCCCATAATCTCGATCTTGGTCGCGTGAACGCTGGCGTGATATTCTTCGCTCCGCAAATCAAACACTTGCGGCTGCTTGCCGAGCCATTCTTTGAAATGGAAGTCGAGATTTCCCGCCACTTTTTCGCGGAACTCAACGAGAAGCGCTTCTTCGCGACGCGCGCGTTCTTCCTCAGTCTTCTTTCCAGCAAACAACAATCCCACCTTGAAGCCCGGTTTGCGGCTCTCCAAGTAGCTTCGTGCTGCTTCGTTTGTGCTGAAATAAGTCAAACGAGCATTGTCCAAAAGTACACTCAGCTCTTTTTCCATCTGGATTCGGGCATCCTCGGCACGTTGCTCTAGAGCAGCAGCTGTCGCTTCCTCCTGCTCAAGCGCTTCCTGCACAGCCGCTGCATGACGACTGTCGATGCCTTCAACTTCCAGACCATCCAGTTGGGCTTCCCACTGCTGGCATTGATCTGCCTGGCTTGTTCTTACTACTTGGATGTGTTCGTCGATCAAATGCTCGGCAGCACTGCGAACGCTCGTGCCAACAAGCTTTTCACGATCAGCGATCAACTGCTCAAGCATGCCCTTGAATGCCTCATACATGTTCTCAGAATGATCTGGTTCCGCAAGCGACGTGTAAAAAATACCATCTGGATGGATGTTCCAGGTCGCGAATGCCTCCTCGACACTTTCCTTATAACTATCGAAATCCAATTCGAAATCAATATGTTTATCGATCATGTTCACCACCAGATAAACCGGCTTGCCACGGTCCTTCAACGTCTTCGTAAAGTTGAAGTTCTCTTCGGCTTGAACATGGTTATAATCCATCATGTAAATGACGACGTCAGCCAAATGCAGAGCAGATTCCGTAGCGATTTTGTGTGCGGCATCTGTTGAGTCAATGCCCGGTGTATCGAGCAAGCTGGCGTATTCGTCAAGGAATGTTCCCGGATAAGAGACCTCTACGGATTCAACCGTATCTCCGTCAACAGCAAACTGTTTGAGCTTCTCCATCTCTGTATCTGGATCAAATGTAAGGACTCCGCTGTTCAGGGTGAAGACGCGAGCCGCTTTTTCTCCGCCGCGAATCTTGACGACATTCGCACTTGTCGGAATCGGATTGGACGGCAACAAATTGACACCCAGGAGCGTGTTAATCATCGTTGATTTCCCAGCGGAAAAATGTCCGCAAAACGCAATATTCAGTTCAGCGCGCTTTGTTTTCGCAGCCAATTGAATAAGCTTGTGAGGCGTGGTTTCGTCTCCCTGCGATTTCATTACTTCCGCGAGTTCTTCCCATGTATGTGCCAGTCGGGAAAAGTCCGTTTCCCGGATCAATACTTGACTGTCAAGCACTTCTATTCCACCCTTCTCCATCTTTCCTACTCTCTCTACTAATACCTGTTCATGAACTTCCTTTTTACTACACTCTATTCTACCATGCCGAATGTATCATAGGTCACAAATGAGTTCAATTCAAAACTATGAAAGATTTAGCATTCGCCTATTCTTTCTGCATAAATTTCCTCTCATCTGGAAAAAATCGCACTAACATGATATTCGCATTCTGAACGGGAGGAACTTCAAATGATGCGAAGATTTTTGTCACAGCGTCGCCAAAAGAAAACTCCCTCTCTTATCGAACAGCGTTTGCAGCAGCGAAATGATCCTGCTCTTGAACTATCAACCAATTTGCAGCAAAACATGGAGACGTTTAAGACTGTGCTGGGCAGCCCGCACGATTTATTAATTCGTTCCTTTACGATCGGCAACACCAATCATTCCTGTGTCGTTATTGCGATTGATGGATTGGCGAACTGCGATATGTTGGATACGCAAGTCCTTGGACAAATCCAGTTGATGATTTCAACTGCTTCCAAAGTAGTACCGACTGAACCAGATGAGATTGTCCGAATGCTTTATGAGGAAGTCCTTTCTGTCGTTGAAATATCGAAAGCAACGGATTTGACAAAAACACTCGAAGGCATTCTTACTGGGGACACAGCCCTTTTGGTAGATGGATCGACCGAAGTCATTATTATCGACAGCAAGGGATGGAAAACTCGCGCCATTGAGGAGCCGGTCTCCGAAGGCTTGGTGCGCGGTCCCCGAGATGGCTTTACAGAGAATATCCGGGACAACACCGTTCGTATACGCAGACGTATCAAAGACCCAAACTTACGTTTTGAAGGTTCCATCATAGGCAGACGCAGCCGAACAGATGTGATCATCGCCTACATTGATAATATCGTTGATCCAGAACTATTGGATGAAGTGAGACGGCGAATCTCTACGATCGATGTTGACGAGATAGAAGAGTCCGGTTTTATCGAGCAATGGATTGAAGATGATTTTCTGTCGCCTTTTCCTCAGATTCATAACACGGAGCGTCCCGACAAAGTCAGTGGAGCATTGTTTCAAGGCCGCATTGCGATATTGGTGGACAGCACTCCCATGGTGCTCATTTTGCCTGTGACGATTGGCTTGCTCCTGCATTCACCAGAGGATTACTACGAGCGTTGGATTGTCGGATCATTAGCTAGGCTGTTGCGGTATTTGGCAGCCTTTCTGGCCGTCTATTCGCCCGCTTTCTATATCGCTCTCGTCACCTTTCACCCTGGCTTGATCCCGTCTGATCTCGCCTTTTCGATTGCAGCCACACGTGATGGGGTTCCGTTTCCGGCATTCGTAGAAGCGATCATGATGGTGACGACGATGGAGCTGTTGCAGGAAGCCGGAATACGCTTACCGAAGCCGATCGGCCAGACCATCGGAATCGTCGGCGGTCTCGTCATCGGTGACGCAGCTGTTTCTGCGGGCATCGTCAGTCCTGTCATGGTCATCGTCGTCGCCCTCACCGCTATCGCTTCTTTTGCCATCCCTTCTTATCACCTTGCCATCGCCTTTCGAATGATTCGTTTTTTCGCCATGCTTATGGCAGCCATTTTTGGTATATATGGCGTGGTGTTAAGCTTGATTGCCATCATGATTCATTTATCCAATCTGACCAGCATCGGGTACCCTTATTTGGCTCCTCTTGCTCCACAGATGCCGAGGGATTGGAAGGATATGATTTTGCGCGCACCTGTTACCTTTTTGAAAACCCGACCAGATGCCCTTCACACAAAAGATGAAAACCGAATGAATACAGGAGGGTCGTAAGTGAGTGCACAAACCTTGGCGGAGAAAATGATCAGCAAAAATCATATGGGGATTAACATTGCCTCAGTCACAATCGGCGTCGGCATCCTGACTTTTCCCCGCTCCTTAGCCAAGGCAACCGGAGCATTCGATGGATGGATTTCCGTCGTGATCAGCGGTCTTTGTGCATGCCTGATTGGCTGGATGCTCGCCAAGCTGGCTGCTCGGTTTCCGAGAAAAACCTTCTTCGAATACAGCTCGATCATTGCGAGCAAACCGATCGCCTACATCTTGACCTTTCTCGTCTGTATTTACACGATGCTATTTGTGTCGTTTGAAATCAGGGCAATCGGAAACATCGCCAAGCAGTACCTGTTCTACAATACCCCAGTGGAAATGATCACGCTCTCCTTTCTCCTGATCGTTCAATATTCCGTGGTTGGATCACGTATTGCTATGCTGCGGCTCAACTTGCTATTTTTGCCTGTGGTTCTTGTCGTCATGTTCGTCGTCCTGCTGTTTACTACCCAGTTGTTTGAGATCGAAAATATTCGCCCCTTCTTTTCTTCAGACTGGCGCTCCCTCTTGGAAGGCTCCAGAGCCGTCGGGCTGTCTTATTCTGGCTTTGAGATTATCCTTTTTTACACCATGCTAATGAAAAAGCCTCAGGAAGGGGCAAAGGCCGTGGCGTTAGGTCTCTCGATCCCCGTTCTGCTCTACATGACCATCTACATGTTCGCCATCGGAGTATTCTCCGCGGAGGTTGCGACGAACTTGACCTATCCAACCATCGAGCTGGCAAAAGAGGTCGAAATCCCCGGCGGATTCTTTGAACGGGTGGAGTCCATTTTCTTCACCATCTGGATCATGACGATCTTCAACACATGTGCGATGTGGCTCGATATTACCGTGCTCAACTTGTCGTCCATGTTCCACAAGGTACACAAAACGATTTGGGTGCTTATTCTTTCTCCCATGATTTATTTTGTCGCGATGCTCCCGCAAAGCCTGGTTGATTTCTTCACGTTTGCTGACAGCATCACCTATTTCGGAATGATCGTCGTCTATTTATGTCCGATTTTGCTGCTCCTCATCGCTGTCATACGAGGTGTAAAGGGTCATGAATAGACAGCTCACTGCTTTCTGCATCTTCCTGCTTCTATCGACTTTGCTGGCTGGATGCTGGGATCAGGTTCAAATTGAGGAACGAGGATTTGTAGTAGGCGTAGCGATTGATAAGCCTCGAACAAAAGAAGCCGAGCAGCAAGCCAAACAAGAGGCTCCAGACAAACCTCAAGTCAAAGAACGCTTTCTCGTCACACATCAATTCGTCGTACCCGGCGGATTGATCTCCGGCGCCCAAGGAAGCGGCGGTGGTCAAAACACAGCCAATGAGGCTTACCACAACCTCATATCCGAGGGGGATTCTCTTTTCGAGATTTCCCGCGAATTGGCTACCCGGACCAGCAGAACGCCATTTTATCAGCATATGAAAATCCTGATTGTCTCCGAAGACGTCGCCCGTACGAAAAACGGTTTTGCCAGAGCACTGGATTTCTATCTGCGTGATCCAGATTCCAGACGAAGCAGCAAGGTATATATCTCAAATGGTCCTGCCAAAGAAGTACTGGAAGTTAAACCGAAAACAGAGAAGCTGCCCGCTATTTACGTCAACTCGATTGGAGAAAACGTCAATAAAAATTCCCGCATGCTTCCAGAGGTCCGATTGGGCGATGTTCACGAGGAGCTTCTCAGTCCGTACAGTTTTGTGGTTCCGCGCATCAGACCTGAAGAGCAAGAAGTAAAATTAGCAGGCTCCGCTGTTTTTACTCATGACAATCAGATGATTGGTTTTCTCGGGGAAGAAGAGACGGAGGGACTGAATTTTCTCACGGGAAAAGTCACCGGAGGTATGGTAAAGGGCAAGTTTAAAAACAATCTTGTGTCGATGAACATCCAAGGGATCAAGCATAGCATTGAAGCAGATTTACGCGATCGACAGCACATGAAATTCACGATAAGTATCGAATGTGAAGGCACATTGGCCGAGTCTTACGCCACACTGGATTCTCTGAATAGCACTGCGATGGAGAAGCTTGAACAAGTGTTTGCCAAAGAAATTGAGCGAATGAGTAATGACACCATCAGGAAGGTCCATAAGCAGATGAAAGTGGATGTCATCAAGCTTGGCAGCTATTTGAAGCAGCATCACTTTTCGCTTTGGAAAAAGATTCGGCAGGATTGGGAAACAGGGCAGCGTCTGTATGAAAAAAGTGAGGTAACCGTTCAAGCAAAAGTCTATTTACGCAATATCGGTGCGATCAACCGTACCGAACGCCAAAACAACAGGTGATCCCATGTTCAAATTTTTAGGCGTAGTCCCTCCGTATTTGACCTTAGCTGGGACGGTCTTGGCGTTTTTGATTCCCTATCTTTTTTTTAAAATCAATAACAAAATTCACGAGCTTGGCGATCCGCCGTGGAAGAAAAGGAATGACTCCGGTTCATAAAACACCAAGCCGAAATTTACCATGTTTCGGCTTGGTGTTTATCTCATTTGGTATCAACTTCTCGTAATTTTATTTCCCCCTTCAAATATCCGTCAAATGTTTCGATTCGCCTGCAACTGTTTTTGTTCCACTCGAAGTTTTGTAAAATCTGTTGCTCATTCCACGTTTTTCTGCTTTTTATCTTCATGATTTTCAATCTTTCATGAGCTGCAATCGATTTTTTAACCGACCTTTCCCATTTTCTTTTATAGATTGGACGTGCTTTTTTGACAATCTTTGAATACGTCATTCTTTCCCGTTTATGATTGAGGATGACCCGTAAAACGCGGCTTTGCTTTTGGAGCATGGCTTTGCATTTCTTCAGCAGGTCTGGGCTTATATCTTTTGCGTTCATTTTTGTTTCGATATCTTTCAGATGATCCTGTTCCAGCTGCAAGCTTTTCAAGTCATCATCCTTCATGGAAAAAGAATCCAAATAATTTTCGTTTGCATATTTCAGCTCATCGTATTCCATCTCAATCTCAGCATCCCGCAACTCTTGGATAAAACAGCTTCTATATCCTTCATCAACCATTTTGTCCATCACAACAGCAGGAGCTAGCTCAAAGTCCTCTGGTTGATCTGCATCCTCCATGGCTTCAAACTCGATAAACTCTTGTCTGTTTTTCTCGTACATTTTCTCGACCGCGTTTCGAATACCAGCGGACTCTGCCACCAATCCGTCTTGTACACTCCCGTAGTTCGCTACCCTTTCCCTTCCTTTCCATGCTATCGGGTCTTTATTTTTCGCATGATCTGACATCAAGGCTTGATGCATGGAAAAACGAACACCTGTAACGCCCTTCGTATCTTCCAAATCACTGGACGTATAGTCTTTGTCTTCTCCTCGATTTACGGAATACGACAAATGGTATCTCGCCGTATAGTCGCTCTCCGTATAATCCAGATTACTTTCGTCCATATTTTCTGAATATTGATCATAGGACGAATCCCCTACCGTTGGACGACCAAATTGACCATTGTTGAGCATCTCTGCTTGGGCCTCCCATTTGAAGGGTATTCTGACAGGAAGCTGAATTTCCCATGGTTTATCCGCGTCTATTTTTTTCAAGATCCCCAGTTTGAATAGCTGATCCTGGTCTACACTGAAATTCAATTGATCGTATTTTACTTCTACGGTGTACTCGTACTTTGTTCCAATTTTCGCTTCACGGAGCATTTCCTCGATTGTATTATTGTAGGATTGTTGATTATTTTTGGTATCCTGCGGGGCTACATTCCATTCTTGATCAGCTCCTTGTCCTCTGAGGATCTGATAGCCAACCAAATGGCCTCCATCGTAGCTGGCCAATAACCCGCTAATCGCGCCTTCCCGTATAAAAATCTCTTCTTGTCCAAGATTTCCGATGGCTGTTACCAGCTTTAGCCCTTCACGGTCATTTTTAGAGGCACTTTTTGTGATAAAAGCGGTAACAGAATGAGGACGGTCGCATGTATCTCCCAACTCTTTTTTTGTTTTGGCAAATACCTTTGAATTCAAATTTTTTTCCCCGTATACTTCCTTTAACATCCCCCAAAAAGTAGGAAGTCCTTTATCTGCTTGCACATCCGTAAACTTCCCGTCATCTCCAACGGCTTTTTCAAAATCTTTTTGTTCGAATGCATCTGGATGGTCCGCTTTCATTTTATTGAGATTCTCTTGTTTGAGTTTCCTTTGGATGACAGGCATTCGAGGTTGCTTTTGATTTTGCAGGAGCTGCGTCATTGCCTTGTTTCCTACTTTTTTGGCGAGCTGTAAAACGGGCGGCAGATTTCGGGAGGAATTTTGTGGGGAAAGCATATTTTCAAATGGATTTTTGCTGCTCGGCGTATGATTTTCTTTTGGGAGTGGCTCCCGATTGTTGAACACCCTATCATCCCCTACTAGATTGGAGTTTCTTTCATGAAAGGACTTGCCCGTTTACCCGAGCAAGCCCACTACGCATTTCCTATTGTTGTGCCAGCAAATCAGCAAACGCTTTTGCGTATGCAGGCAGATCAGGCGGTCTACGTGAACCAACAATGTGACCGTCTACCACGACCTCTTCATCTACCCAAATCGCGCCTGCATTCTCCATATCATCTTTAATGCCTGGCGTCGATGTCGTGGTTACCCCACGCAAAATTTTTGCGGAAGCAAGCACCCAACCCGCATGGCAAATATGTCCAATCGGTTTTTTCGCCTCGTGCATCGCACTCACAAACGACAGCACTTCCGGATAGCGGCGCAACTTATCAGGTGCCCACCCTCCTGGAACGAGTACACCTGCATAATCGGCAGGATTGACCTCTGCCATCGCTTTGTCAGCCTCACACGGTACACCATATTTCCCTATGTAGACGTGATTCGCCTTCGGGCCGACGAAATGGACGGTAGCGCCTTCTTCTCGCAGTCTCATCACCGGATACCAGAGCTCGAGATCCTCAAATTCACTTTCGACGAAGCAAACCACTTGTTTTCCTGCAAGTCTCAACGTTCTCGCCTCCTTTTCCTTCTATACTACGCTATTGTAGCATGCATCCCCTCAGGAGTAGGAATGTACATGACGATTTTGGTCCCTTTTCCCATTTCAGAGGTAATACTCAAGGTCGCACCAGGAATGGTATCCAATCGTCTGCGGATGTTTTGGATGCCGATGCTTCCTTTTTGATTCTCGCCTTTTGACATTTGATACAGGAGATCATCTGCAATACCGACCCCATCGTCTTCAATCATGACCTTGATGTAATGACCTCCGTCCACAATCGTAAGCGTCACGTGACCTTTTTCGTCCTTTTCGAATAATCCATGCCGGATCGCATTCTCTACGAACGGTTGGATGCTCAAGGAAGGAATCTCTTTGTCAAGAATTCCATCATCTACGTGACACACAAATTCGAAGCCTTCCCCAAAACGAGCCTTTTCGATCTCTACATAAGCATGGATGAGCTCCATTTCCCGAAACAACGGAACGAACAGCGTCGTTCGATCCATATCTAAAATATAACGCAAATACTGGCTGAGCATGGTGATGAGATACGCTGCCTTTTCTCCATCGGTATAACAAAAAGAAATGACACTGCTTAAAGCGTTGTAGAGAAAGTGTGGCTTGATTTGAGCCTGATGAAACGCATGTTCATTGCGAATTGCCTCCTGAATGGAGGTTTTCATCGAGATCAGTGTCTGTACGCGGGCAATAAGTGTCTCCGCATCAAATGGTTTGGTCACATAGTCGTTCGCCCCTGCTCTATAGCCGAGTGCAATGTCTTGAGGGGTATCTCTGACGGATGCAAACAAGATCGGCAAGTCTAGAATCGAATACTGCGTTCGCAACAGCTGGCACAGCTCAATCCCCGATACTCCTGGCATCATCACATCCAGAATGACGAGATCAGGTTGTGGATGCTCCTTGATTTTCTTCATGGCTTCTTTTGCCGAAAAGGCCGAAACGACATTATAGCGATGCTTGGACAGAATGTTCAGCAAGGTGTGAATGTTGGATGCCTCGTCATCGACAATCATGATGGTGTATTGGTGATCATCCAAAATATTGAGAGGAATCTGTTCACTGGCCTCCCGATGCCTCTCCTCAGCCGTTGCAGCAAGCTCCTGCGGGACCATCTGCTGATGCCCCGTCGCCAGCGTAAATGTCATACAGGTGCCTTTGCCAAGCTCCGAGCTCTCTACCCAAATTTCTCCGCCCATGAGTTCAACCAGCTTGCGATTGATGTATAAGCCTACCCCCATGCCTGTATATCCATCCTGTGGCAATAGCTGATCCACCTGCTCAAAGTAATCAAAAATGGCTTCATGCTTATCCAGTGAAATTCCTATTCCCGTGTCCTCAACAGAAATACGAACCTGTCCCCCCACAACACCCGCCGTTACCTTAATCGAGCCTACATTCGTATGCTTGATGGCATTGTGTACGAGATTATACATGATTTGACGAAGGCGATTCTCATCTGCATACACCCAAATGTTAGCAGGGACCTGATTTTCCAGTCGGACATCTTTCCCCAGCAGTTCGAATTGCAGTACGTCAAAGACAATTTGGGTGATGACCTTGATATCCACAATCGAGAAATGGAGGCGCAGCTCCCCATGCTTCAGGCGAGTAACATCGAGTAAATCACCAACCAGCATAGACAGCTTGATCGATGTATCCTTGACGAGCCAAAGATTTTGTCTTTGTTTGGAAGACAACGCATTACTCTCATCCTCTAGTAAATGGGACGTGATATTGATAATCCCGTGCAGCGGTGTCTTCATCTCATGCGAAGTATGCGTCAAAAACTCATCTTTGATCTGATTGGAAATCTTCAATTGATGAGAAAGAATTTCTGTCTTTTCATAGGCATTCGTGAATCGCACTGCCAAAAGAATGTTGATGAAGGTAATGAAATACAGGATGCCGATTTTTCCCGCAAGATCAGTGGGCACGATGTTTTCTGCGTATAACAGGCCATCAATGAGACTGACCGACAAGGAAATACTCGCACCAACGAAAAGCAGCATTTCTTTTCGGTCCGACGAGTCCCTATGACTCTTGTTAGATAAATAAAGCAACCTACCCATGATGAAGAAATGAAAGATTTGCACATAAATCAGGAGAGGCCCTTTCAGATTCGTATAGAAGGAGTAGGGCAAGACGAGTATGACAAGGATGTAGAGAAAAATAGGCGCTGTCAGCTTCACCAGCCAGTTGCGGGATAGAACCCTCGTATCAATGGAGCAGAAAAACAGGGCGAGCAAGATCGAGCTTGCGAACAGGGATGCATCCTGTGCCTTGTAAGCAACAACGAAAGGAATCGAAGGGAAAAGCTGCAACAGTACCTTCTCTCCAAAAACCATGTGATAAATACCAAGAACAATCATATAGCTGCCGCTGAACAAATAAGTTCTATCCCTCATACGGAGAAAATAAAAGCTGAGATGGTACGCAGCCATGATCCCTAGTGTTACGACAAAGGCAATATCCGTTCCGAGCAAGGTGCTGTTTACAATGGCAATATCCTCATCCAAGCCCAGTTGAATCGAGCTCGCAATCCCCCCGGTGAAAAACATGAAATTCGCTACTTGAATGACAATCTCCAGATCCTTGTCATCCACGGAAAAAAACACAGTATACGGCGTATTCCCCGGCTGATGGGCTTCACTCTCTACGGCTGGCTGTCCGCTCGCACCTTCTTCGTTTCCATTTACATATAATCGGTGGGACATCCGAATGCTCTTTGTTTTTAATCCATATATTTGTCCGTCTTCTGGGAGCTTTACTTGTAATCGATAGGTTGCAGCGCCTTTCCGGTCGATACTATCGATGAGACTGTCTCCCTTCCACGTTCCAGGTACAACCAGATACGAGGCATTTGCATGTTGCCCTCGTCGAAAATCTTCAGGCGAAATCAATTCCCCCGGATATATCTCCCATTCCCCATCTAAATTGACCAAGCCTTGGCTTTGAAAATCCCAGCTCGACAAATCGAGTACTCCCCGCTTCGCCATGGGCATGTCCCGACTAGGAAAGGTTTGTATATAGATCCCGATAAATACCGCTATGGAAAGCAAAAAAACCAATCCAATCCCGGCAGGCATCAGGAAATTCCTTCGTTCCAAAAATGTATCCCCTTCCCCTACAGAACTCGAATATGTACGATCTTCTCGTTCTAAGAGTACCATTTCCCCCTCACAAAAATCTCACAATGTTTTTACGTACATAGAAAAAAGGAGTCTCATGATTTCGAGACTCCTTTTGCCGTTAAACTGACTACCGTAGTGGCTCTCCCAAGCTGATTCGCAGCGCTCTGTACAAACGTTCCAACACGACTAAACGCGTCAACTGATGCGGATATGCTTTCTTCGGGAGTGCCAGCCGATCATTTGCTCTGACCAAGACTTCCTCCGATAAGCCAAGTGAACCGCCAATGACAAAGAGAATCTCTTTTCGGCCCTCCATCGACAAATCTTCAATTTGCACAGACAGTCGCTTTGGGGTCCATAGTTCTCCTTCTCCAGTGAGGGCGATGACATGCTGCTCTTGTTTGACTTGCGCGAGGATTTTTTGTCCTTCCGACTGCCTCACTTGTTCGATCTCAGCGCTGCTCATCGTTTCCGTTCGGGCTTCTTCTGGAATTTCAACAATGTTCATTCTGCAATAGACGGCCAAGCGTTTGCTGTATGCTTCCACTCGCGGCAAGATATCATTTTTGATTTTTCCCACAGAGATAATGGTGAATTGCATGAAACTCGCCTTCTTCCTTTTTCTAGGAATGATAGCAATAACGTCTCCCAAACTTCTCACATGATCTGTGGTCGAAATGATATGTGCCTGCGTTACTATCACTTTCCAAGCATGCGGGATACCCACTCGCTTATTTCCCTCGGCGGCTCCATGTCCCACTCTTGGCGATAAGCATCAGCGAATTTGGCATAGTGCTGGACGATTTTCTGTTTTTGATCGCCCCTTGCATAGATGTCCATCAAAGCGACATTCATTTCCTCGTGCAAAGGGTAAACCGCCAAGTACTCTTCCAGCCTGCGCGCCGCCCTTGGTAACTCCGTTGAGGTCATGTCGAGCTCTACCAGTTTGCACACCAGCTCCGTATACTTTTTCCGGTACCGTTCTTCCAGAGGGGCTTTCCACAAGAAATCCTTGCGATCAAAAAGGGCCCCCTTGTACATTGCACACAAATTTTCGGCTCCTCCTGCGCTTTGCCTATCCGTTAACGAAGAGAGATCGAATTGTTGGAATGCCAATAAATCGTACGTCTGATCCATCGGGTGAAATAAATAGCCTTCACCCGTTTTTTGTATATCGATACCGAGTTCTTGCTCTTTCATAATTTTTTTTAGTCGGTACATGGTATTGTGCAGGTTATGCGTGGCTCTGCTCTCGTCCATCTCCGGCCATAAAAGATCAGTCAGATGCCACTTGCTGATATCCTCCTTGGGATGGCAGAGAAAGTAGGCAAACAACTCCTCACTCTTTCTCGTTGGCCATCGAACGACTTCACCTCCTGCATTGCGCACGTCCAAGCCACCAAAGCATTGGATGGAAACATTCTTCATGGGTTGTTTGGTCGGGGCCGTCAATTGTAGCTGTTTGACTAACCGATTTGTGACTCGTTCAATGGCCGCAGGCGTAACCGGTTTTAAAATATAGTCAAACGCGTACACCTTAAACGCATCTAACGCGTACTCTTTATAGGCAGTCGTAAAAATAATTTTAGTGTGCTCAGACAACTCATTTATTTTGGAGCCTAGCTCGAGTCCGTTCATTTTTGGCATTTCTACATCTAAGAACGCCACATCAGGGCACAGATCGGGCAGACAAGCGAGTGCCTCTAGTGGATGTGTGAATGCTCCAACGATCGTATAGTGATCGTTTTGTCCGATGACATGCTTCATGAGATCAAGGATCGGTTTCTCATCTTCCACTATCATTACCTTAATCACTGTCGTCCTCTCCTTTGGCAGGCTTTGTTTGTCCTGCTTCTTCCATGCGATCTTCCCTATCTATTGTCGGTATAATGGACACTGATTTTAAGAATAAAAAAAAAGTGAGAAACAGGCCTACTCACTGTTCCCCACCTTATAACGAAAACCATATGTATAGATTGCTGGTGCCGGTAGAGGGACTTGAACCCCCACGGTTTCCCTCACGATTTTGAGTCGCGCGCGTCTGCCATTCCGCCACACCGGCATATTCATTTGAAACATGGTCGGGAAGACAGGATTCGAACCTGCGACCCCTTGGTCCCAAGCCAAGTACTCTACCAAGCTGAGCTACTTCCCGATTTCCAGCAGTATCGGAACTCTCACGTTCGACAATTTCCGATAAGTATTGCAACACTTACATACTATACAGGCAAATTGAACCAATATCAATACCGGATTTTTTTGGAAGATAGTCATTTTTTCCTAATTTTTAACTTCCCTCTCCAAGGTGTACAGATTTTTCCACATGGTATTTGGCGTTTCAGGAAATCCTGCGGAAGGTTAAACGGATAGTCCAGCGGATGACGCCCTACAACGATCCAGCGCCCATTCGGAAGCTTTTTCAACTGGTACACACGGAAAAATCGATCACTTGGATCGAAGGCAAACCAGACCACAAGCGTCGCACATCTGCTGCCCGAAGACAGGACTTGTGATTTTACAATCGGTGGCGCCCCGATCGTATCCCCTACAGGGATCGCGAGTCGTCCGTTTATTCGTCGCAAATCAAGATTGCCGATCACGCGATTTGCCAGACAAGGGGTCATGAATTTTTGCAGAAAACGGCGAATTTTTAACTTGGAATTAAAGCGCTTTGGCAAAATGATTCCGCGATCCCCCACCCGCTTATGCGCTGAAAAGATGATCGTGAAGAAAGCTTGCTCTGCCAATCGAATGACTTGCACCCATTGCTTTTTCATCTGACGTCCCTCCCCCTGTCAGACTATGCATCGCGGAAGGAAAACGGTTGGACGCGTATCCATATACATAAACCGTTGCGTGCGGGGCAAATTAATACGGTGTTCCCATCATCGAAACCCGCAGGAGGTATATCATGCCTAGCCAAATTAACACCGACTCGCTTAAAAAAGCAGAGGTAGCCACCACACTGGCAAAAAATATGATTACGCAAGCGATCGAGCAATCTGCAGCCAATCCACAGCTCGCCGAAGAAGCCTTGAAGCAAGCTTCTCAGGAAATTGCCCAAGCTCAAACGATGGTGTCCCAAGTCCAATCCACGCTGCAAACCCAAGCGCAAGCTCAACAAAGTCAATCCTAAACAAATGGCAGGCAGACCCGGGATAGACTGGTGGTTTGCCTGTTTTCCCCATACAATAGCAATAGTTGCAAGATTATTGCTAAAAAGGTGGGGGACGTATTGCCGCAACTTCAAGGATTGAATCATTTGCTTTTCTCTGTCTCAGATCTGGAGAAATCTTTTTGTTTTTACCGGGATGTACTGCATGCCAAACCACTTGTACGAGGTCGCAAGCTGGCTTACTTTGACCTGAATGGCTACTGGTTGGCGCTAAATGAGGAATCAGACATCCCACGCAATGAAATTGCCCACTCTTATACACACATGGCCTTCACGATCACAGAAGAGTCATTTGATGAGTGGTACGCTCATTTAGAAAAGCACGGCGTTACCATTTTGCATGGACGTGATCGTTCAGAGCGGGATAAGCGCTCCATTTATTTCACCGACCCTGATGGGCATAAGTTCGAATTACATACAGGCACTCTCCAGGACCGCCTCGCTTATTACCGGGACGAAAAGCATCACATGACCTTTTTTGAATAATGGATGACGTTGCCCATTTCTTAATATACTTTTCACAAAATCACAATAGTTCCAAAGATTCAACTCCATTCGTGAATGCTATAATCTAAAAAGCACTTATGGCCTATTCTTTATATGAATAGGCCCGTTTTCCGTAAAAATATGGAGGGATTTTATGTTTGGTAAGCGTGGCGCTCAAACCGTTACCGCCTCAATTCAAAAAAGCGATGTCCAAATGCCCGATCAGCTACAGGGAAAAGTTCATTTTTTGCAAATGAATCAGACAGACCTTGATCGGTTGAAACAAATTGAACCACTCCTAACCCAACACCTAGAGGCCATTACAGAGCGTCATTACCACATGCTTCACCAATACTCCCATCTGATGCAAATCATCGAAACGAATACGACGGTTGATCGATTGGCCGTATCCTTTCGTCACTATTTGCAATCGCTTCCACATGCCAAGCTAGACGACGCCTATATAGCCGGGCGCAAGAAAATCGGAGAGGTCCACAGCAAAATTGGACTTGCGCCAGAATGGTATACAGGCTCTTACTTACGGGTGTATGAATATTTGATTCCAGCAATCGTTAACACTTATTCGAAACGTCCCCAAGAACTATCTTCCGTCCTGTTGGCACTCATGAAGATCATCACGCTTGATTCGCAAATTGTCCTCCAATCGTATCAGGAGGATAATGATTACAAAGTCATTGACCGCCTGGGCGAAGTTCTGGAGTTAGTGATTCAAATCGATAAATTCAAGCATGTGCTGGACACGCTTGAGGATACAACTGAGGAAGCTGGCAATGTGGGTTCTGCTGCCGAGCAACTAAGCGAATCTGTACAAAAAGTGGCTCAATCAGCCGTCTCTGTCGCAGAGAGTGCCTCCACTACAATCGAGCAAGCGACGATAGGCAAAGATATTATCCAAGAGTCATTGACCAGCTTTCTTTCCATGGCAGATGAATTCCAAGAGATGCAAACAAAAATTTCGCAGCTAATGACATCCATTACAGAAGTTTCCCAGGTCGTCCAAGTCATACGCAATATTGCCGATCAAACCAATCTTCTTGCATTGAATGCGTCGATTGAGGCAGCACGAGCCAACGAACATGGACGCGGCTTTGCTATCGTGGCAGATGAAGTGCGAAAGCTCGCCGAACAGACCAAGCAATCCGTTCAAAGCATAACAGCCACAATCAACAATGTTCAGAATGAAGCTGTTCAGGTAAAAGAAACGGCCACTCTCATGAGCGACCATTTTAACGATAAAGTGATTCAGACACGTGATGCGATCGGCATATTAGGAGATATTGTGCAAAATATTGAGACTGTCGGACATTCCACCGGACACATCGCAGCATTGGCACAAGAGCAGTCTGCTGCCACAGATGATATTTCGATGCGCATATCGCAAGTCCAGGCGAATATGGAGCAGGTCTCTTCGCACGTCTCGAATGCAGGTAAAAACGTCTATGATGTTGGCGCTGGCATTAGCAGCCTGCACAAACTGAGCATCGCACAAACGAGCCACTTAAAGACCAAGCATTACTTGCGCATCGTCAAAACCGACCATCTCTTATGGAAATGGTGGCTGTACAACTTCATGCTTGGGTATCACCACATTGATGAAAAAGAACTCGTCGACCATCATCAATGCCGCTTGGGGATTTGGTATGACGAGGCCCTGAACAATCCATCCGTGAACACCTTGCCCTCTTTCAAGCAATTAGAAGCGCCTCATCGCCAGTTCCACGAAACGGTTCGGCGGATTTACACCCTCGTCAAGCAAGGAAAACAAGAGGAAGCAGAAGCTACGTTTGATACACTAGAAGATATCTCACACCGCATTCTTCACCTACTGGATCAGTTAGCCAAAGAAGTTTCCTAATGCTATTATCTTTACGTCTTTTTCTTGCCCGGCTGCCTTTTAGAGGCAGCTTTTTTTGTTTGGACACGGTTTAACTCAGTGGCAGACAGTGGTCTCGTACGAGCGTTGTTTCTCCTGACTCCTTTGGCTTTGGCAACTGACTTGCTAGTTCTCCCTGCTGATCTCGCTACCCCGACGCCAAACGCTTGCAATGCCCAGACAACCGGATACGAAATCGAGAGTCTGCCATTGGCTGAACCAGCAAAATTCACGGCTGCGGCGTAATTGCCCGCAGTCAGCCAAACAGAGCCAGAATCTCCAGGCAAGGAGATGGGAACCGTACTCCTGATGACCGTCTGATTCTGAAAACGAATGGTCCCCAGCCCTCCGTAGCTCCCGTAACTAACATCAACATCGGTGTGGATCGATTCAACCGTTCCCCATGCCAGCCCGGATGAACGGCCCACTTTTTTCAATCTACGCCCGATGCCATACGAACGAATAACACCTGGTACTCTGCCTACTGTTGCATAACGAGGGGCAAGGAGTCGATTAGAAGTAGGGATACTAATCGCTGCATCCATTCGATTCACTGCATTTCTCCGAAGATGAACATAGCGGTACAAGCGTCCGACTCGATCTCTTCCCGAACGACCTCCGTCTGCTCCACCAGGCTGGATGGTCTCGGTATAGCCACTCGTATTGTTTCGATTCAGGACGTGATTGTTGCTCAACACAAACCGTTGGCCTCCTCGCGCAACGATTAACCCAGCCGTTCCGGACGCTCCTGGGTAGCCGATGCTGTAGCCAGCGATCACAGGTCTGATTCTGCTGCGATAATTCGTTGCAGAGGGACGTACAGCGGGATGACAATGGCACCGTCCAGAGGTGACAGTTCGAACAGGAACGGATACATGGGCTGTCGCCACCTGTCTTTTGACAAGGACGCAGCTCGGGCATACCTTCTTCACGGCGGCACTTGTATTGACGGTATACATCACAACGCAGGCGCCGCCTTTTTTATTTTTACCGTTTGCATAGCCAATCCCGATGCCAATTACGCCCGGCATTCGCTTCCACCTTTTGACTAAGTGCTTCTTGGCCAGGAGCGCTTCCTGAAAGGTTGCCATGGCATCCCTTCCTTTCTGGAGGTAGTTTGTTTTACATGGTCATCGTATGTAAAACTTGGCCAGCACTGTTGGACGCTTGTCATTGCAGGGAAGCCTTTTTTAAAATCGTTGCTCGAGCTGTCGTGGTGGGAGGAAACAGGAGAAAACACTTAGCTTCAAGGGCCACTCGCTGAGAGATTCACTGCCCGACTCCATGAAAAAAAGCGAAACCCGCGTCCAAAGTGGTCCATCCTGTTTCCCCTACGAACTTTCCGTGTTAATCGATTTTTAAAAACCTTAGAAAGAATGTCATCAGTAACGCCAGAGAAGAATATTTCCAGACGTAGCGACTTGTGGAGTCCTACCGAGCGGAGAAGGGATTCGCGGGCAAAAGAAACGCAACCGTGCCCGGTCTACGAAGCGGCTACCACTTTTGCGTTTCCCCGCGAATCCCTTCGGAGCGGGCAGTTCACACTTCCCAGCAGGACGGAGCCTGGAGCCTAGACTGGAAATATTCTTCTCTCCACCGCAGCCACATTTCCAACGCAAAAACCGCCACCTCCTATTAACCAGGAAGTAGCGGTTCATTTTTTGATATTAAGACGCTTCCGAAACAGTTACATTTGCCGGAGCAGTCTGAGATGCTTTTTTATTCGTATGAACGAGTAGAATGTTCAAGATGACTGCGGTCAAAGAACCTGTCACGATACCATTTTGCAGCATCATTTTTGCCAAAGTAGGCAGTTGATCAAACATCGCCGGAACTGCAGCAGAGCCTAGTCCAACCGCGATACTGCAAGCAGCGATCAGCAGATTTTCGTTTTTGTTCAGGTCAACCTGCGAGAGAATATTGATACCAGATGCAACAACCATCCCGAACATAGCGATCATCGCTCCACCCAATACCGCGTTAGGAATAACCGTTGTCAAAGCAGCCAGCTTCGGCAGTAGTCCGAGAACAACCAGGATTCCACCGGCACCAATCATCACATCGCGTGATTTAATACCAGTCAAGGAAACCAGACCGACGTTTTGCGAAAAAGCCGTGTAAGGGAATGCGTTGAAAATGCCGCCCAGTACAATTGCAACCCCTTCCCCGCGCAAGCCCTTGACTACATCTTGATCTGTTACTTTTGTATCGGTCACTTTACCGAGTGCAAAGTAAACGCCTGTGGACTCAGCCATGCTGATGATGTTGACGAGAATCATGGTAACAATGGCGACAATACTGAACTGTGGTGTACCGAAGTAAAACGGTTCAACCACGCTAAACCAAGAGGCTTCCGCTACACTCGCGAAGCTGACCATCCCCATCATGTAAGCTACAGCCGTACCGACAATCAACCCGAGCAATACGGAAATCGCACGAATAAATCCGGTAAAGAAACGATTAATAAGCAAAATGATAACCAACGTTCCTAAAGCCAAAAGCAAATTGTGCGGTTGTCCAAAGTCCGGCATGCCTTGTCCGCCAGCCGCATTGTTCATCGCAACGGGAATGAGCGACAGTCCAATGATCGTTACGACTGAACCTTGTACCACGGTTGGGAAAAAGCGTAGTAGCTTGCCAAACAGTGGAGCTGCCAAGACGACGAATATACCCGATATGATGATGGCACCGTAAGCAGTCGCTAGATTACTCGTAGAAGCAATCGCGATAATCGGTCCTACTGCTGTAAAAGTACAGCCTAGCACAACGGGAAGGCGAATCCCTGTATAACGCGTGCCTAGGACTTGCAAGAGCGTCGCAATTCCACATGTGAAAAGGTCGGCAGCTATCAAATAAGCGATTTGCGTAGGAGTCAGATTCAAAGCACCGCCGATAATCAACGGCACGACGACGGCTCCTGCATACATGGCAAGAATGTGCTGTAAGCCTAAAGTAACAATCTTATGTTTGGCTAGCATGAGTGAACCCTTACCTCCTATTGATTTATTGATTATACGCGTGCAGGCTCTTCTTCAATAAAGTGAATGCCTTCTGGTGACATTGATTCAATACGTGCCAAGGATTCGATTCGTACGCCAGCTTGCTCCAAGAGACCGCGGCCTTCCTGGAAGCTCTTTTCAATAACAGCGCCAACCCCGACAAGATGAGCACCGGCATCTTTGATAATATTCGTAAGCCCCACAAGAGCAGCTCCGGTAGCCAAGAAGTCATCGACAATCAATACGCGGTCTTCTTTGGACAAATACTGACGGGAAACACTAATTTGATACGTTTCCTGGCGGGTAAAGGAATGAACTGGAGCAGAGTATACTTCCTCTGTCAACGTGACAGCTTTTTTCTTTTTCGCGTAGATAAAGGGAACACCCAACGCAAAGGAAGTCGCCATAGCAAAATGAATTCCACTCGCCTCAATCGTCACGACTTTTGTGATTTTTTCACCAGCGAACAGCTCGGCAAAGCGCTGTCCGATCTTCATCGTCAATTCTGGATCTACCTGGTGGTTCAAAAACGCATCCACCTTCAAAACGGATGCCGACAGTACCTTGCCGTCCTGTACGATGCGCTCTTGTAATTCTTTCATCAATTCTTCCTCCTCGGGTATGGTTCCGGCCACTTTTTATACCTGTGGCCTACTGAAATATAGAAAGCCCAGAGCGGACAGTGTCACAAGCGGGCTACGTAACAAACCAACGCCAAGTGAAACTGTCCCTCTGGGCTTTTGTCCCTTAGGTGTGACACAACAATCGTGCCTGCGTCGCTCGGACCAGCTTTCTTTCAACCCTATTTTTAGAATAGGAAAGAAAGAAACGGAACCCTAGACGCACTTTCACTCGTAGTCAGGTGATTTACGGTCACCTGGTAGAAACGGTTGGGCCTTATTCCCAAAATTATACGAGCTACCATCTATTTATTTCGAAGTGTAATAACGAGTATTGACCAAATCTATCATAACTCTCGCGTTGTGAGCAAGCGTTAATTTTTGAAAACAAAAGGAAGCGCTTACTTGTCCATATAAAGGAAAGAGCCCTGATTTCTCAAGGGCTCTCGTGTTTATCGCTTCGGTTTTTTCTCCCGCATTTGAACGTTGATCTTTTTCCATTTATCCCTTTCAGCAGCTGCAAGCCTTGCGTCTTCTTTGCGCGCTAGATGTGCCAATTCGCGTTGAAGCTTCAGGTAGCTGTCAAAGCGTGCCTTTTCCAATGATCCAGCTTGGATGGCAGCTTGAACAGCACAGCCAGGCTCGCGCATATGCTTACAATCATTGAAACGGCATGTTTCCGCAATGGACTCGATATCGTCAAAAGCACCGCGGAAGCCTTCATCTGCCTCCCAGAGCTGCAGCTCCCTCATGCCCGGTGTATCGATCATCAGAGCACCACTCGGCAACCGGAACAGTTCGCGATGTGTCGTCGTATGGCGACCACGGTCATCACCTTCACGCACGCCACTGACTTTTTGCATCTCTGCTCCGCTCAATTTATTGATCAACGTGGATTTGCCAACACCAGAGGAACCCATCAAGGCAATCGTCTGGCCCTCGCCCAGATACGGTGCAAGCTGATCCAGTCCTTCTCCCTGCTCAGCACTGACTACATGAACAGGTACTCCGATCGCAACTGATTCTATCTCTGCCATACATGCATCCAGATCGTCACACAAATCTGCCTTGGAAAGCACAATCACCGGATTGGCTCCACTTTCCCACGCAAGAATGAGATAGCGCTCTATCCTGCGCAGATTTAAATCATTATTTAAGGAATTCACGAGGAAAACGGTATCGACGTTCGCCGCCACAATCTGCTCTTCCACAGTATCCCCAGCTACCTTGCGGGAAAACTTGCTCTTACGTGGTAGAACTCCGTGGATTGAGGCTTTCTTTTCCTCTGGGCGGGCACTGATCACTACCCAGTCCCCGACAGCCGGAAAATCTTCTCGTCCGATGGCTTCATAACGAAGCTTACCCGTTACTTCGCCCAAGAGTTCGCCATGCTCATTCCACAGACGATAAATACGTTTATGTTCGAGTGTGATACGTCCCACACTGTAGCCTTGCTCGGCATAAGGGGCAAAATGATTAGCAAAATACTCATTCCAGCCCATGGATTGCAATACTTGTTGATTGGTTAGTTGATTCACTGCGGATTCCCCCTGCAATTGGTTAAATATACGGCTATCAGCCAGAACCAGTCACAGTCGAATCCTCATTTGGTGAACGGTATTACTGTTCGCTTGAAAGGAGGATTCCTGTGACCCCGACTACGACACTCTGAACAAATTTGATGGCTACCATAAAACATCTCTCCTTTGCAAACCTACCATTCAGGTTTGGAATCATATTTCCCAATTATTGTACCATAATGAAACAAAATGCAACAGCGTCAATCTCCCCCGCCGCCGCCTCCACTATCTCCGCCACCACTGTCTCCACCACTACCGCTATCGCTTCCGCTGTCATAGCTATCCCAACGATCGTTGGAGTCGTGATTTCGATGATGGTGATTGTGACTGCTGTCGACATAGAAGGCTCCGCCCCCACTGTCTGAAGAGGAATGAGTGCGCCCACTTCCGCCTTTTGCGGCTTTGGACGCCAAGACAAATACTACGACCAAAAACATGATGACGATGACAATGAAGAACTCCATTGTTGTCCCCGCCCTTCCTCTTTTTTGAAGTTGTTTACCTATTTAGTATAACATAGTATGGCTGGAATAGGCTGGGGGCGTGGAGGATGATTCCTTTTCATCCGGCAAAATGTCCAGACACAGGTGCGATCGCCAAAATGTTATCCAACACAAATACACGATACGCCTTCCTCCTATAACAGTATGCTTTCAAGCTCCCTTTGCTCTCATCGATATGCACCATACGGATCGTACGCCTGCTAGCCTCTCCATCCTTCTTCAAATAGATGATCTCCACTGCTTGCTGCCGGGCTGCGTACCTTCTCAACTCCAGAATCATCATGCTGTCACCACCAAAAATGTGTCTTCTTGTTGTTGAGATCATCATACCAAAAGAGAACACACGTTCGCAAGTTTGTTTGCATTTCCTCAACAAAAAAGGCATGCGCCCTAAAAATGGGCACATACCTTATACTTGTTACAACTCAGCGCCTTCTAAGCGCACGTCCGAACACAATCAGAATCGGTGCCAACAAGATGGCCGCCGCAACCAGCGAAGCGCGAATCGAAAACCGGGTCCCGATCCATCCGACTGCCGGACCACCTGCCGTTTGTCCTAAGGCATTGGACTGGCCCATCATCGACAAAACCGTCGCTCTCACACTGCTCTCAATGTTCAGATTCAGCCACGTATCATACAGCGGACTGCTTAATGACTGAATCACACCGATCAACAGCAATGCTACTAACGCCCAGCTAAAGCTAGGGGAAAAGGCAAAAGCAATCATCGCTGCAATTTTGAGACCCGTCAACGTGAACATGCCCACAAGGACAACCCGCTCATTGTTCACATCCAGCCTTTTTTCCACAACGCTTACGACGATGAGGCCAAGTAAGCTTGCGAGTGCGGCAATAATCCCGAACCATATTGGCATTGAAATAGCAGCGAGCTCTGGAAAGCCAATTTCTGCGATCAAATGCGCTTCCCACAAACGGTCATACCCTTCAGAAGCTGCACCCGTAAATAGCGTCACGAACAAGATCAACACCAGAATCGGCTGGCTGCGAATCACTTTGGCACCCGAAGTCCACGTCTGAATCATTTCCTTCACGTGGGAAGCACCTTGCTCACGCTCACGAGGAATAAAACCGGTCTCCTTCATGAACAGAATCAGAAAGACACCAAGCCCCAGATACATGAGACCGCCTATGATGTAAGGCAAATTGGGAGCGAGTGTTGCCAATGCCACACTAAGTGCAATCCCGAGCAGATTCCCAAACAAGGAGTAACGCTTGGCCTTCATGAAAATCGTACCGATCTTCTCTTCTCCAACCTCATCCACAATCCATGCAGTATCCGCTCCACTGATAAACGTATACCCGAGACCACTGACGACTTGCGAAAATAAGACCAAGCCGAAGACAGAAATAAACGGTACCCAAGCATCAAGCGTGGGAACAATCCCCTGCATTGCAAATCCGATTCCCAGCAAAAACATCCCGATAATGACGGAGCGACGGCGGCTGTACGTATCCGCAACTACTCCTGTTATCCCTTCAAACACCAACACGGATAACTCCAATACCGTCCCGATCAAAAGCAATTCAAACGGGTTAAAACCCAGTGTCACAATGTAGTAAAGCGCATAGGTCGTGAACATGGTCGTATTGGCCAGGGAAATCAAAAAACTTTTGATCGTATATACTTTTGTGGCATTCATAGACATGGAAGCAGTATCCACCTTTTTTAGGCAGATGACACGTTCCGTTTTCACATACTGATTGTTACTCTAGAATCCTCTACTGTGCAAAATGCGTACGCGTCATGCTGCCGTTCATATTTTTCCTTCCTGTGTACTTGCTTGCTCTGAATAGTGTTTTTAACATGTGATATACACCTCCGAAAGTAATTATTGCTATTATAGAATTTTTCCAATTCCCACACAATGAAAAAAAGCTGTGCAGCATGATTGGACACACTGCACAGCTTGATTATGAAGCACTTACGCTTTTTTTCTAAACAGGCCAACAATGGAGATCAGCAGCGCCAAACCAGAAAGTACCAATGGTAAGGTATTGTTGCTGCCTGTACCAGCAGCTTCTCCGGCAGGAGCGGTTGCTGGCTTTTGTTCTTGTCCATGCTCATGCCCTGCTTCGCCTACACCAGCCTTAATGGTAGTAACAGACGCTGGCGTTTTGGAATCCTTGTCCCCTGTCCATTCCACAACCTCGCCATTTGCATAGGTCTGATAAGCCTTCCAAGCTAATTGGCCCTCTTCTTTCGGGTTTGCCCCGACAAACGTGAACTCTTGGAACTCATGCGCCTTGATTCCGCCTTCTGTTGCTGTCCACACAAGCGCTGTGTTCACACCGTCTTTATCTTTTTCGAATTCATAGCTCCAGCCCGGAATCGGTTGCACAGTATTTACCTTCACACCTGCCGGGAATTCCAGCTTCACTTTTGTCGTATTGACGTCTTTTTCAACCGGGACACGCACTGAGTATTTTTCATAGGAGCCTGTAGTAGTCTCTTTCGGATATACGTTCACATGTGCTTGTGCTGCTGTCGCCAACGTCAAAACTGCACCTGCTACCAGTATACTGCTCATCCATTTTGTCATTTTCATCGTATGAAACCCTCCCTAGTTATTATCATTTTGAATCACGGCCTGATTATTTGTCGTCGCCGTCGGGTAGTTGATCTGGCTCATCCAAAGTCCAGCCAGAACGGCGATAATCCCGAATACAATCTCCCAACGCAAGTAAGCCGGCTCCAAGGAATTTTTCGTCCGCCAACGTCTTGTTTGCCTAAAGGCTAGAAGAAGCATGAGACAGACACTTACTATTTTTCCGTATAACAGATAGCTCCATGCCGTTGTACTCTGGAAAATATTCATGACATCCGTCTGCACGATGAGCATGACAACACCCGTCACGACAGCAAGCACTGCCGCTACAGCAACTGTCTGCAAAAAGAACCTCTTGAACGACTCCTGTCCTCTTTCCGCCACTTTGACTGTAAGGAGCAAATAGACAAGTGCCCCCATCCACACGGCGACCGTCAATACATGCAACAGTCTCAGCAAAATGGACAGCCAGACAGGAGCAATCCCCCATGCATGACCACCAAAAGCTTGTGCGCTGATCACGAGAATCCAGATTCCCACATACCAGCCGGACACCATATTAGGGATCGCCATCAATAGCAGTAATGCAAAGGACACCAGTAGCATGATCGCAAACGGAGACTGACTGAGCAAGTTCCCGTCCATCTGCCACAGTGCTTGCGTAAGTGATACAGCGGTTAACGCTTCGTCATACAAGAACCACAAAAATATAAGTCCGATGATCGCCAAACTCCAGCCTATTTGTCTGCCAATCCCGATGAGCTGGGCAAGCGAAGGCAAGCCATGACGCTGTGCTGCCCACGCTACCAGATACAAGCCGCCACCTACGAGAATAATCCCTTGCGCTAAATAGCGGTACATGATCAAGTAGCTTGAATCTGCTTTTTGCTCACTCGGCGGAACCACGAACGCACTTTTTTGTCCGATGGAAAACGTGAGCTTCTCTTCGATCGGATGCCCGTCCTCGGAAACGACAGACACGATAACCGAATACGTCCCCCAAGCCAAATCGCTCGGCAGATTCACATTCAACTGCGCGGCATCACCCGGCTGCAATGTCGGCCGCTCCACGTTTATTTCCTTGCCATTCCAGTCAAATAAACGCACGTTAACAAGATCGGGCTCCAATGTTTCGGTAAACAACGCAGATATTTTCCCTGGATTCTCCTTCAGTACCTCACCATCTTGTGGGGAGCTGCCCATTAAGCCAGCATGGGCGTAAGCAGTTGTCATACCCGTTGTCAGTACAAATAAAAAGGCGAGCAAAAACACAACTGCATAATGTCTGATGTTATCTGTCACCCTATCACCTACTTCCTTATTTCGTCTTAATCCTATCAAAATAGTACGAGAATCTATATGGCTCCATCGGGCTATCTGATGTGGCAAAGTGTTGAAAACAAAAAAAGGCATGAGCGGAAAATCTCTCCGATCCATGCCTTTTCAAACGGTATTAGGAGGATTTTACAATGCTTTGTGCGAGAAATTCCAGGACGAGTTTGTTAAATACCTCTGGTTGATCCATCGGTGGGATATGGGCTGAGTCAGGCAGGATGACTTTTTGTGCGCCTGTAATCCGTTCAGTCAATACATCGGCGATCTGTAAAAAATCGGGATAATCCCGCGCTCCTGCAATAACAAGTGTCGGGGCTTCGATGTTTTCCAAACGCTCTATTGGTGAGGGGGATAACGTTTCCAATCCAGCGCCAAACTCCGGCAGCGAAAAGGCATGTCTGTTGATTTCTTTAAAGCGGTTACGGGCTTCCACAGCTTGCTCATTTACCGGCTGACCAGGACCGTCAAACCACATTTGCGTCGTCATTTCCATCGCTTCCTCTGTCGTGCCACGCTGACATACTTGATTGAATCGTTCCACATCGTGCAACCTTTGTTCACTTCTTGGGTGACCAAACAAGCCTGAGGCGACTAGAATCAAACTACTCACCATTTGTGGATAAGCAAGGGCGAACTCCAGCGCGACCATTCCCCCAAACGAAAGCCCAGCCACATGTGCTTTCTCGATACCAAGCCCTAGCAGAACCGCTTTCACGTCGTCGTACAAGGTAAAAGGAACGTCAGTCGCCAGTGTTTTACCGAACCCGCGGATATCAAAGCGAACAACCTTATACCTCTGTGCAAAAGCTTGCAGCTGGGCATCCCATAGCCTCGTATCCAAATTGAAGCCGTGGATCAATAAGAGCGGTTCGCCTTCCCCTGCTACTTCATAGTAAATACGTGCACCATTCGCTTCGAGAAAGCCAGTTCGTACAGCCTGCCTGTTTTCCATTTTTTCTCACCTCTCCCTCACTATCTCACCTCGGATTGTTGCTTGTCTATTTATTTTTGTTTCGATTACCCAATGACGCCTGTACGTAAAATCTTGATCTCGATATCCACATCATATTTCGCCCTTTTCACGATTTCCCGACATTCATCTCTACTCAATTTCTTTTTCCCGCTCGTTTGACTGGCTATATTGTAGAATTCCCCAAATCCTACCGGGTCTACATCGTGTTTTCTTAACTTTTCTAGTAGATGTTCCGTCTCTTTTTTCACCGCCAGTTCGATTGCTTTTTGTACCTTTTTCAACTGCTCAGGCTTTGATAAATCAATTTTTTCAGCCATTTCCTGAATCTGCGCTGTCATCTTGACTTTCACAGAAAATCTTGGTTTCTCTAAATCCACTACTTTAATTTGCTTTTTGCTTGAGATATGTTCAATGACCGTAAAAAGACGCTTTTTATCGAGGGAAATATTGATTTCCAACTCTCCCTTATTGTAACGCTCTCGTAAGATCTTGAGGAAAAATCCTTCCCTTGTTGTAATCTCTGCCACGAGTCGTTGATCTCGAAACAGACCAATTTGATTAATATGCAATTCATTCTTTACTCTTTCGATATAAGGCATCACAGGATCTTTTCCGATTGCATAATAATCTTTCATGAACTCATGCAGTTTCGAGGAGATCATATTCTCTCCATCGACGTTCTGTCGTATGGCTTGATACAGGTAAATTCCAATGTTGCTGTTCTCGGGATAGCGATGTGTCAAAATATCATAAGCGCGTCCTTTGGCTACAGTTAAATAGACATTGCTTCCAATGGAGGCATCACGCGTTAAGTTTTCCACCAGAGAAAGGATCCCTTTACGCGCTAGCTCATCATGATAGACCACGACGCGAATTTGACCGCCTACAATTTTTTTGGAAGACTCCCTGTTCTGTGCAACGGTAAGTCCTTTGCTTGTATGCGCTGTGCCAGAAATCACAGTGACCAACTCACGTGCCTCCGGATCAATTTGATAAAATACCGTGGTACCTAACAGCTTTCCATCTTTACTAAGATCGTACCCCACTGCAACCGCCAGTCCCAACTTTTCTAATACATGTTGCTCCCCACAGCCGTTCAATAACACGACCACTAATAAATAGTGAACAAGCAAACGTAACCTTTTCATGTCCGGACCGCTCCCTTCCGAAACAGCCGAATCACTATATAAAGCACGATCGGATAAATAAAAATGATATAGAAGCCTACTCCACCGAAAATATCCGTGATGAGATTAATCGACTGGCGTGTTTCCAAAAAGTTGCTAGCAAAAAACATGACACCAACAATCCCGAAAAGTGCCATTCTTTCCTTGACCCCACTAATATGGTGAACCCCCCGCATGGCTATCCACAAGTCCATCAGCAAATTATCCAGCATGATGAGCATCCACAGTGAGATGGACACAAACTCAAAACGCTCCAAAAACGGAAACTCTACAATTTTCATCATCATGAACGTTGCCCAGATAAGATGCTGAAGCTGTTCCCCTTGAAAGTACAAGAGAGTAACCAACATGACGAAAACATACAAGCAAGTAGTCATAAACAACCCACCATGTACATACCGCGGTAGTATTTCCTTTTCCTTCACAAAAGGATAGATGAACAAAATAATCTCAAATCCGATAGTGGAAAAAGACATCTTCTTCGCAGCGTCCATCAACTGTCCAATGTCATGATGAAATACTGGCTGCAATAAATGAAAATCGGCATACTGCATGGGATAAGCCATGAGCAGCAGCTGCCAAAGCGTCAATCCAACAGAAAAAAAGCTAATTCCAGCCAACACTCGAATGCCACCCGTCACTCCATAAATGGTCAAGCAAAGCAAGGAGGCATTTAATATCCAAGAAGGCACTTCTGGAAACATCCATGACTGAATGATCTCGATGTACCCTCTCAAGATTGTTAAAGCAGAGCCCATGATATATACGATAAAGATGAAATTGAGAATGCGAGCCGGCCATTTTCCAAATACACTTTGATGAATGTCATACAAATCCATGTCTTTGAATTTCGCTAATATTTTTAGCATGAACCACGCTGCTATATGGGTCAAAATGCCGGCTATTATGACCGCAATCCAAGCGTCTTGTTGCACCCTATCATAAATAAACCGTTGTACGCCTGCTATGCCGATTCCAACCTGATTGCCATGAACCATAAATAGCGCAAGCGATACGCTTATAACCATATGGCTATTCCGCCGAAAAGTGGACAGTGACATTCACATTCAACACCTAACCTACTGAACTGGTCTTTTTTTCCCTGCTTCATCAGGCACACGGGTATCATCAGGAGAACGTGTCATAACCGGACGCTTGCCGAGAGAGTAAAAAGGAAACCGGATCAGACTGTTTTTAAAATCCTGCAAGCGAAAAGGAAAAAACGGGAGAAAAAACGGACGTCCCAGACTTGATTGACGTAGGATGTGTATCAATAGAAAAGACGCGCCAAGCATAATACCAAACCCTCCCCAAATTCCAGCTAACAGGATAATCGGAAAGCGGAGGATGCGTACTGCCGTACTCATCATGTAGGAAGGAAAAGTAAACGAAGCTAATGCACTGAGCGCCACAATCATGATCAAGATGTTACTGGTAAAACCCGCCGCAACGGCCGCCTGACCAATTACGATACCGCCGACGATCCCAATCGTTTGCCCAACTTTGAAAGGAAGTCTTGCTCCAGCCTCCCGCAAGAATTCAATAATCATCTCAAGCAACAAAGCTTCAAACAATGGGGGAAAAGGCACCTTGGAACGAGACTTTACTAGCGATATAAGGAGAGCAGATGGAATCATTTCATAGTGGAACGTAAGTGCAGCCACATAAGTAGCTGTAAAAAACAAAGAGACAAAAAGGGCCGAGAAACGTAACAATCGAATGAAGGAAGCCATTTGCCACCGAACATAGAGATCTTCATTGGCCTTGAAAAAGTCAACGAAGGAGCTGGGACCGACGATAGCAAACGGACTCCCCTCCACAAACACGACAATCTTTCCTTCTAACAGGGCTTCACTTACATGATCAGGTCGTTCTGTTAGGATTAGCTGCGGAAAAATAGACAACGTATTGTCATCAATCAGTTGAACCAATTTTCCACTGTCAATCACGCCGTCTATATCTAGATCGCTTATACGCTGAATGACGGTTTGAACATTTTCAGGAGTAGCCAGTTCCTCCATGTAACATATTTCCACATTCGTCATGCTACGTTTCCCAATCGTAATGGATACGTTGGTAAGCAAATCAGTCGACAGATATCCCTGTAGAACCCCTAAGTTGGTTTCCAAGGCTTCGGTAAAAGAAACCTGGGGACCGAAAATCTGGGTTTCGACCTGAGCCTCTCCCAAAGAACGACTCGGTATTCTTGCTACGTAGAGAAGAATCCCACACGCCATTCCTTCTATTTGAAGGTAAATCCATCCCCTCACGAGATAATCGCTGATTTGTCTGTAATCCGTGGTTTGGGTGACATGAGCAACAGGAACAGTTCCCAAAATCGTATCAGGAACGATCTTTTCGTCAGGTAACCTTTCGAAATAGGGAAGCAACACCTGCTGGAGAATTACCGTATCAACTAGATAGGGGAGGTAGGCTAGCAACAAGCTATTGGTTCCACAAGAAAGGTTACGAAGGACCAATCGCGGATTTCGCATGTGATCCCATAATCTTTCTCGCGTTTCGCTAATGGATTCAGAAATCATGTTGGTTGTCATCTTATGTGTACCCCAATATATGGTGTCCCCTTATTATTTTTCCAATGCCCTCTCTCTATTCCCCTTTCAAACCAAAGAGCAAGCTCCCAGACAAAATGAACACAAAAAAACCGAGACGGAAATACTCCATCTCGGTTCGTTCACCACTATTTATCTACCACTCTTCATTTCAGTCCAGTAGCGGTCGTATTGCTGCAAGGTTTCTCCTACATCCACCAGCCACTCTGCACGGCCAATGTCTGCTGTATCCAGGAAGACCATCTTATTGGAGCGATATTCTTCACTGTGCAGTGGGTATGCTTTTTCGTTCGGGTTGCTGTAGCCAATCGATTCGTAGTTTTTCACACTGACCTCTGGCTCCATCAGATAGTTGATGAACTTCTCAGCCATTTCCTTGTTCTTCGCGCCTTTTGGAATTGCCAGCGTGTCTGCCCAGATCGTTGCGCCCTCTTTTGGAATGACGTACTCAACATCTGGATTTTGTGCGTGAATGAAAGCCGCGTCACCGGACCAAACCGTTCCAATCCATGCTTCCTCAGCAATCATCTTTTGCTTGATGTTGTCTGTATCAAAGGCAACAACATTCGGTACTACCTTTTTCAAATCAGCAAAGGACTTTTCCAGTTCCTCTTTGTTCGTCGTGCTATTGGAGAAGCCATTCTTGATCAGTGCCATTCCCATAACCTCACGAGGGTCGTTCAGCATGATGACACGGCCCTTGTAAGCTTCATTCCACAGATCATTCCAGCTTGTCGGGGTTTCTTTTACATATTTCTTGTTGTAAGCGATCCCCGTAATTCCCCATGTATATACGAGTGAATACTTGTTTTCTTTGTCATAAGGAGGTGTCTTGAACGTAGACACGATATTGCCCATGTTCGGGATGTTGGCTTTGTTCAACTCTTCCAGGAGGCCCAGCTGAATCATAGTGCCTACCATGTAGTCGGAAGGTTGAATCAGGTCGTAGCCGGATGCACCTGCTTGAACTTTTGCCAGCATTTCTTCGTTACTGCCGTATACATCATAGTTAACCTTAACGTTGAATTTTTGCTCAAAATCTTTGATGACGTCTTGGTCGAAGTTGTCTGCCCAGCTATAAATATTCAATACTTGTTGCTCCTGCTCAGATGACGATGAGCAGCCTACAGCAGTCACCGCAAGTACGGCGGTCAAAGCGCCGATCATCAAGGACTTGAAACGTTTCATTTTTTCCTCTCAACCTCCAAATCAGTTATGGGATTGCTTTTATGAAAACTCCATGATGTATCTAAAAGATAGATTGATTATTTTTCGAGTCTTTACGGCGGAAAACCTCTGCCACCACAACCAACAGCACAGTACTCACGATCAAAAGTGTCGAGAGTGCATTCACTTCTGGCGATACGCCTCGTTTTACCAACCCATAAATATAGAGTGGCAATGTCGTCGAATTCGGACCAGCCACGAAGAACGAAATAATGAAATCGTCCAGCGACAGGGTAAACGCCATCAGGAAGCCTGCGATAATCCCTGGCATGATCAGAGGCAACGTCACATAGCGCAATGTCTCCCATGGAGTTGCTCCCAAATCTTGAGACGCTTCTTCCAGGTCTTTTCCCATATCAGCCAAACGTCCAGAAATAATGACCATCACATACGGCATGCTAAACGTAACATGCGCCAGGATCAAGGTCACTTTCCCCAGCTCCATCTGTACTTGGCTAAACAGCACGAGCATAGCCAAGCCCATCATGATCTCCGGGATGACGATTGGCAAGTACATCAGCCCGTTGAAGATGTTGCTCCAACGTAGCGAATAATGCTTAACCGCCAGAGCGGCAGCCGTACCCAAAACCGTTGCAATAACACTGCTGATAACCCCAATAATCAAACTGTTCATCAGCGCTTGCATGACCTGCCTATTTTCAAACAAAGAAACGTACCACTTCCACGTAAAACCAGTCCACGTAGCATTGATCCGTGAATCATTGAACGAATAAAGGACAAGGATCAAGATTGGCAGATACAAAAAGACGAGCATCAGCCACGAGTATCCAGATAGTGCGTTTCGACGTAATGTTTTCATGCCGACCCCTCCTTTGTCTCACTCGCTTTGGTAGCGCGGAAATAAAGAAGAATCAACAGCATGGACAATAGCATCAGCACGATGGACAAGGCAGAACCAAACGGCCAGTCACGCGCAGACAAAAATTGATTTTGAATGACGTTTCCGATCAGAGCCGATTTCGCTCCTCCCATGACATCCGGAACGACGAACATCCCGATGGAAGAAACAAATACAAGGATCGACCCAGTGACGACACCTGTCTTGGTCATCGGCAGAGTCACGTGCCAAAAAGCTTTCCAAGGTGTTGCGCCCAAATCATACGCTGCTTCCAGCTTACGACGATCCATCTGCTCCAGTGACACATAAATCGGCAATACCATGAATGGCATGAGTGTGTACACCATCCCGAGCAGGACAGAACCCGAATTGTACAGAAGCGGCAGAGGCTCCGAAATAATGCCCAGCGATTGCAGGAACGTATTGATTACGCCTTGCGAACGCAGGATGATTACCCACGCATAGGAACGGACCAAGAAGTTGATCCAAAACGGAATCATCACGAGCAAAAGCCATATTTGCTGAGTCGATTTTTCCAGTCGTGAAATGTAATACGCTAACGGATAGCCGCACAAGATCGAAAATACCGTTGTGAAAACCGCCACGACCAACGTATCCCAAAAAATCTGGCCATACAGCGGATCGAAAATACGGAGGTAATTGTTCAGCGTAAACTCATAGACAACTTGCCCGTACGTGCCTCTTTTGAGGAAAGACAGTATGGCGATCATAAGCATAGGCAGGACGAAAAGCGCACCCATCCACAAAAGGGCGGGAAGCGCGAGCAGTTTTACCGGCTTCTTGTTTAACAAGGAAGAATCACCTCGTCCGTCTGTGCCCAGCCAATGGCCACTTGATCTCCCACCTGCCAGTCCAGACCGTCACCTGCGTACTGATGTGCCATTACGGTCATATCCTGCCCTTCGAGGCGGATAAATACCTTCCGCAAATTGCCGAGGAACACCGCGTCAGCAATGGTGCCCAGCTTCTTGTGCTTGTCCTTTTCGGAGTCAATCGGGTACAACTTGATCTTTTCTGGACGTACGGCTGCATTCGTTCCGTTCTCCCGGAAAATGTTGTTTTCCCCAATAAAGGTAGCCACAAACAAGGTTTGCGGGGAGTTGTAAATCTCTGCTGGAGAAGCAATTTGTTCAATTCGTCCCTTGTTCATGACAGCGATTCGATCGGACATCGCCATCGCTTCTTCTTGGTCATGGGTGACGTAAATGAACGTGATCCCTAAGTTTTTCTGCAAGTTTTTCAGTTCGAGCTGCAAGCTTTTTCGCAATTGGTAGTCCAAAGCACCTAGAGGCTCGTCCAGAAGCAGAACACGTGGGTTGTTAATAATCGCCCGTGCGATTGCTACGCGTTGCTGTTGTCCGCCAGACAGCTGCTTTGGCATGCGCTTCCGCAATTCTGTCAATTGGACGTACTGAAGTACTTCCTCCAAACGCTTTTGTTGTTCAGCTGCGTTTACTTTTTTCATTTTCAAACCAAACAGGATGTTTTGCTCCACTGTCATGTGTGGAAACAAAGCATATTGCTGGAACACCATGTTCATATCCCGCTGATACGGCGGCACATGGCTGAGTGGTTTTTCGTCTAGGAAAATCTCCCCAGTCGTTGGCTGCTCAAAGCCAGCAATCATTCGTAGCAGTGTCGTTTTCCCACAGCCACTGGGGCCGAGTAACGTCAAAAACTCCCCTTCTTCAATGGAGAGAGAAAAAGAGGGGACGACGATAGTATCTGCAAATCTCTTTTCAATCGAATTCAGATGTATAATTTTTTTCATTCCGTCATCTCACCATATGTCATTATACTCACAATCTAGGTAACTATATCGTGTATGATACGATTTGTAAACAGTTTCACCAAGTCTGGAATGATTTTTTTGCGACCAGCAAGGATGAGCGATTCCTCCACAAAAACAAACAGAGCCAATGAATAAACATTCGCTCTGTTGCGTATCCTTTTTATTTTCTTACACAGACGTGGATTTCGGTTGAGGCGTGCGATTCTGGTTCTTCGCTTTTGCCCCTAGGAAATTCGTCCCTATCACCCCGATAATAATCATCACCGCGCCAATAAGATGGTAGTATGCCAGTTGTTCCTGCAAAAAGATGACGCCTGCCACGATGGTAACCAATGTAGACAAATTGTTAAACACGCTGAGTTTGGATGCTTCCATCTTGGACAAGGCAAAGTTGGTCATAAAAGACGTCATGAGCGAGGACAGTATCCCCAAAAATACAATGGAGATGATAAACGACGAGCTAGCGAAAGGGGCAAAATAAGTCGACAAGGTCCCTTCTGCACTATGGCGAATGACTGACCAGCTGTTAAAAAACAAAAATCCGAGTAACGCCACCATATACGTCATGTCTATATAATGAAAGGACTTTGTCATTTTCCTCGCCAGAACACTATACCCCGCCAAAGAAAACGCGGATAACAGGATGAGAATGGTACCGATACTGCTCCCTGAGCCTGCGCTTACACTCAGCCCCTTCATTGCAAAAATGTACACGACACCTCCTACGGATAAAAGCGTGGACAGCTTTTGCAGCCACGTAGAAGACTCTCCCAAAAAGAATGCTGCCATGATCATAGTAAAAATCGGAACGGTTGCTTGAATAATCCCCGCTTCAGACGAAGTCGTATACACCAGTCCAAACGCCTGAAGGGTAAAGAACAGAATGGGATACAGCATGGCGAGCGGTATAATGGCGAGCATGTCTTTTGGTTTGATGGACAGCTTGATCCACCCAAACACGATCGGTATAGATGCAACAATAAATGCCACGGTAAAACGGTGTGCCAAAGTATCAACCGGGCTGGTTACAGCGAGTGCCATTTTCAGAAACAAAAACGACAAGCCGGTAATCCCTGCATTCAGTAATGCCGCAAGAATCGCTTTTTGTTGGTCTTTCATCGTATGTATCTCTCCTACTGGGGACTTTTTACAGACGGCCGTCTTAGGTTAATAGTAATGGGGGATCAATCGTGCTACAATGCAAAAAAGGAGTAACTGTACCGATACAAATCCAACGGTAAGGGAATGTTTTTTGGATGCACAAATATTTGCAGCTACAAAATGAACTCGAAACGTTGATTGAAAGCCTCACCTATCGAGACGGAGACCGGCTTCCCTCTATTCGGGAGCTCGCCTCTCGCTACCAATGCAGCAAGAGCACTGTAATCCGCACTTTGGATGAGCTCGAAAAGCGTCACCTCATCTACTCGGTCGACCGAAGCGGCTACTACGTCGTGAAAAAACAAAGAAAGGTCCAACCCGCAGAGTCGTCGGTGATCGATTTTGCGACCTCTGCTCCCGATCCTGACCTCTTCCCTTATGTTGACTTTCAACACTGCATCAATAAAGCGATTGAAACCTATAAAAACGATCTTTTCATATATGGAACCACACAAGGCTTACCATCGCTCATTGCCGTCATCGCCAAGCTGCTTGGGAACCATCAGGTTTTTACGGACCCGGGTAATATTTTCATTACCTCTGGTGTCCAACAAGCGCTATCCTTGCTGTGCAGTCTGCCTTTTCCAAATGGCAAGGAAACGATTCTGATTGAGCAGCCCAGCTACCATCTTTTCATTGAAAGCTTGCAAGTACGCAAGCATCCTGTCGTCGGGATCAAGCGCACTGCCCAAGGAATCGATTTAGAACAGCTGGAGTCTATTTTCCAAACGGGAGAGATCAAGTTCTTCTATACGATACCTCGCTATCATAGTCCGCTCGGTACCACGTACAGCCGAAAGGATAAACAGCGCATCGTGGAGCTTGCCCAACAGTACGACGTCTATATCGTGGAAGACGATTACATGGCAGATCTTGAGCATGACAGCAAAGCTGATCCCCTCTTTACCTATGATCGCTTTTCTCGCACCATCTATTTAAAAAGCTATTCCAAAATTATTTTTCCTGGGCTGCGTTTGGGTGTGGCCGTTATACCTGACGCGCTAAAGGATTCCTTCAACCAGCACAAGCGACTCATGGATATCGACAGCTCCATGCTATCTCAAGCTGCGTTGGAAATTTACCTAAAAAGCGGAATGTTTGAGCGTCACAAGCAAAAAATTCGCAGTTCCTATCAACAGCGATCCAACCTGCTGATGGCGTCCTTGAACCATTTTGCGACGAATGAAGAGCATCTGTTCACCTTTCATCCCTTTGCGTATCCGGGGATTCATACGCATATTGTTTTGAACGATTCCATCCCAGTCCATGCTGTTATCAACCAGCTAAAAAAGCGCTGCATTCTTGTAGATGCTACTGACAAAAATTACTTAGTGGGCTTTCCGCAAGAAAATATTTTGAAGCTGAATGTGTCCTATGCCAAGGAAGCAGGGATTGAGCAAGGGATTGAGGTGTTGATGGATGTGTTACGCCGCATGAACCGTTAACCTATCCGCCTTAAGTCGCAGTTAAAATCCGACGAGGGTGCGTTTTTGGATAATCAAAAAATCTCCATAATAGAGCTGTTGAGTTGATCCATAACCCAGGCGGATGTGAAATGATTGTTTACGTAACCTATTAACGATTTACAACGTATTACAAATACAGGAATATGGTTTAACAGAATGATGGCGGCTTTGTAAAAAATATGCAAAGAAAATGGTTTCAAAATGCATCCAATGCGGTATATCGTTGTATAGTAAGTGAATCCCAATTCAAAAAAATTCGTTCCATAGTCGGCCAGTTTGAAGTAGAATCGCATCTAGACACATGTATTTTGTTGGGCTTACTCGGCTTGATGCTGAATATTCCAACAAAGGGCAAAAAGACCTCCAAAGCTGATGACTGGCAGTTAACGATAGAATGACAAAGGAGAAATAGATGTTTCAGAACATTTTAGATTTCTTAATGGAATACGGCTATTTGGGAATGTTCATCCATTCTTTTGCAGACGCAGTCATCTTTCCCGTTCCTGCCTTCTTTCTTCAAGTGCCACTCAGCCTCGTTGATCCTTCGCAGGCATTGTGGATTGCAACGGTAGGCTATTTCGCTTGTCTCTTAGGGACACCCGTTGGTTATTTTATCGGTAAAGTCCTAGGCAAATCCGTTCTGTACAAAATCCTCAAGAAGGAATGGATTGATTCTGCCACAGCGATGTTTCAAAAGAAGGGCGAAGTCGCGATCTTCATCGGGTCATTTACACCGATTCCGTTTAAAGTATTTACAATCATGTCAGGTTGCTTGAAATTCCCGTTGTGGAAATTGCTTGGGTATGCGGCAATTGGACGGGCAGTCAAATTTTACGCAGTCGGATTTTTGTTTTACTTTTACGGTAAAATGGCGGAAAATATGGTCCATAACGTTTCTCTCTATATATTCCTTATCATGGTGCCGGTCATCTTGGTCGGATTATGGGTGAAGAAAATTGTCACCAAGCGCCGCCAGTTGAAAATGGAAAATACTGGTGTCAGCAATGGCATCAATGAGAAAGTCCTGAATAAATAGCAAAGAAACCCCAATTCACACATTGGGGTTTCTTTTTTTACGCCTGTTATGCTCTTTTGACACGGATGCCTTCCTCTTCTACATCAATCAGCATTGATGTCACATTGTCTTCTTCCATCACCAGATCCGCAATGCCATCCTCGACATATTGCTGAATTACGCGGCGCAATGGACGTGCCCCGTAGGAAGGGTTGTAGCCCAGCTCAGCCAGCTTTTCTTTTGCGGCATCTGTCACACTGATCTCCATTCCTTGCTCGGACAGATTGCCCATGACATCTTGCAGCAGCAGATCGACGATTTTGACCAAATCCTGTTTTTCCAGATGGGCAAAGGAAATGATCGAGTCGAAGCGGTTTAGGAACTCCGGCTTGAAGTACGCCCCCAGAGAATCCAGCACAGTGGCAGGCTCGGGTGCTTGTGCTCCAAAGCCAACGGAGATTTTACGCTCGATCACACCGGCATTGCTCGTCGCAATGATGACCGTCTCCTTAAAATTCACCGTACGGCCCTGGCTGTCTGTTAGACGACCATCCTCCAGAATTTGCAGGAACATGTGCATCACGTCCGGGTGTGCTTTTTCGATCTCATCCAGCAGGATAATACTGTACGGATTGCGACGTACGCGTTCTGTCAGCTGACCTGCTTCTTCATGACCGACGTAGCCAGGAGGAGAACCGATCAATTTGGATACCGAGTGCTTCTCCATGTACTCGCTCATATCGAGGCGGATCATGGAATCGCGGGTACCAAACAGCTCCTCTGCCAATGCTTTGGACAGTTCTGTTTTCCCTACGCCTGTCGGGCCGACGAACAGGAAGGAAGCAATCGGTCTGTTTTTCGGTTTCAGACCTGCACGACTGCGTCGAATCGCCTTCGCGACTTCTGTGACCGCCTCGGATTGACCAATAACTTTTGCTTCCAAATGAGCTGCCAGGTTTTTCATTTTCATCTGCTCATCACTTTGCAGCTTCGTAACAGGAATCCCAGTCTTTTGCTCGATCAAGGCTTGGATGTCCGTGACGTCAACCTGAACGCGTTGTTCCTTGCCCTCAATCTGATCCAGCTTCTCTAAAATGCCCGCTTCCTCGTCTCGCAGACGGGCAGCTCGTTCGTATGCCTCTTGCTCCGTCGCTTCCTTTTTCTCCTGATTGATCTGTGCCAGCCGCTCATGCAGATCTGCCGTATCAACCGTGGAGGACCTCAAGTTCAAACGCGAGCCCACTTCATCCATGAGGTCAATCGCCTTGTCAGGCAAGAATCGATCCTGAATGTAACGATGGGAGTATTCCACGCTAGCACGGATGACATCATCCGAGTAAGCGACTTGGTGGAATGCTTCGTATTTCGGACGCAATCCTTTTAAAATCTCGATGGCTTGTTCTACGGTTGGTTCCTTGACCATGACTGGCTGCAAACGACGCTCCAGAGCTGCGTCTTTTTCAATCACGCGATACTCTTTTAACGTAGTTGCCCCAATCAGTTGCAACTCACCGCGAGCCAGTGCAGGCTTCAGGATGTTCCCTGCATCCATTGATCCTTCCGCAGAGCCCGCTCCCACCAGCAGATGAATCTCATCCACAAACAGGATGACGTTTTTGCGCTTTTGCAGCTCGGCAATCACTTGCTTCACTTTTTCCTCGAACTGTCCGCGAATTCCCGTGCCTGCAACCAGAGAGGCGACATCTAAAATGTACACCTGCTTGTTTTTCAGCTTGGTCGGCACTTGCCCTTCCGTAATACGCAAGGCGAGACCTTCCGCAATCGCCGTCTTCCCGACCCCCGGCTCCCCGATCAGAACCGGATTGTTCTTGTTGCGTCGGTTCAAAATCTCAATGACACGCTCAATTTCCTGTTCGCGTCCAATCACAGGGTCAATCAGTCCGGCACGTGCCGCATCGTTTAGATTACGACCCAGATCATCGAGGATGCCTCCGCCACGCTCTGGTGCTTGTGGCTGCGGTTGACTGGAAGATTTGCCCGGATTCACCCGGCCTTGGGCAAAGCCTTGCAGGAACTCATCCAGCCCTGAGAAGGAGGAGAAAGGACTAAAGCCCATGCCCACCCCCATTTTGTTGGTCAGCTTTGTCTGGCAGTCTTTGCACAGATCGTATTTTTGTTGCTGATTTTGTACGCGTATATGGACAGTCACAGTTGCTTCTCGTTGTTTGCAAATTTCACAATTCATTTTCAATCCCCCCAAAAGCGTTGTTTTGGAATTAAGAAGATCTTTGACCTTTCCTGACCTTCGTTGGCTTTATTATAGTTTGACCTTCTTTGACTTTCAAGAGGGATTATATGGTTTTTTACACTTTGCTTTTTTGCAGATAGGGAACGATTGAGAATAACCCAATAACAGCTAAACAAGCGCCTACCCACAATGGTGAAACAAGTCCGTAACCACTACTAATGCCGATCCCGCCTAAGGAAGAACCAATGGCAACACCCAATGTAATAAAAGAAGTATGCACAGTGTTTACCATTGTCCCACTGCCTGCTGTATTCATGACTCGTGCGATCATGGCTGGATTCATCGCTACACCTGTCAACCCAATCAGAACAATGGACAGCACAGCGATCCATTTATTTTCGGCACCTACGGCAAACAGAACCAATGCCGCAAGAAGTATGCTAAATCCCGTTACAAGGATTCGCATGGCAAAACGATCAGCAAGTCTGCCAATCACGATATTTCCGATCACGGTCGCGACGCCATAAAGGGCAAGCAGATACGGGATACTCGCATCCGAAAATGCCGTTACATCCGTAAGAATTGGAGTAAAATAACTAAACGCTGCGAAGGTACCGCCAATGATCAGCATACTCGTTGCATACGCGGCCCAAAGGTGCGGATTTTGAAAACTGGTAAGCTCATCCTTTACGTTCATCTGGTCTTTGTGTGCGTCGGAAGGGAGCAACCATTGAATCAATACCCCTGATAGCAATACGACGACTGCAACTGCCCAAAAGCTCATCCTCCAGCCAAACAATTGTGCAATCACGGTTGTCAGAGGGAGTCCGATGACAGTAGCAATCATTAAGCCTGCCAAAACAATCGAAGCTGCCTTTCCCCGTGAATGAGGGGGAACCAAGCTGGCTGAAATACTGACGGAGATGCCAAACGCTGCAGATGAAGCAATACCCGTCAGGATACGTGCAAGCATCATCGATTCGTAATTCCAAGCCATTGCTCCTAACGATTGGCCAAGGAAGAAGACGGCAACCAATGAAAGTAACGCTTGTTTTCGGGGGATGTTCAGGAGCGTTGCCGTTAGTATCGGGCCCCCTATCACCATTGCACCCGCATACGCCGTAATGAAATACCCGATGGATGAAATCGATACGCCGAAATCATCGGCAAGCTCATTCATCATCCCTGCCACCATAAATTCAGAAGTCGTCATTGCAAAAATCGCTACCGCTAACAAATAAATCATCGACGGCATAAAGAAGCCCTCCCCGCTTATTATTGTGACAATCGGTACAAAAATCATTCAAAAAAAGAGCGCATTACGCGCCGAAGATAGATTCCATGGTCCCCTTCATAATTTGTTCAGCCAATGTCCGATTCTGTGTGGATGTATTCAATACACGAAAGCCGTAGTAACTGCTTAAAAATAGGCTTGCCAAATCCACCGCAGATCGTTTTTGAGAGATTTCACCCGTTCGCAAGCCTTCCTCCATCACTTTTTCCATGGTATCCTTCAGAAGTTCAACATGTCTGGAGACGATTTCTTCAATCTTGGGATCGTCTTTTGCCCGTTCCAATCCCGCATTGATCAGCAAACATCCCTTTGGATTCGTTGATTCAAAGTCTTCCACGAATGCCCACGCTAAAAAATTTTGCAACCGTTCTTTCACGGAATCCGGACCTTCTAATAATGCCCGCTGTTCACGAATCCCGGTATCGTGATAGTGTTCCACCACTGCAAGATACAGGTCCTGTTTGCTGCCAAACGTATTGTACAAGCTGCCTTTCCCTAGTCCAGTATCACTGCATAAATCATGCGTAGAGCAACCATTGTAGCCTTTTGACCAAAATGTTTTCATGGCCACATCTACGATGGATGTGTAATCAAAATCACGTGGTCTGCCGCGTTTGCTCACCGGAATCCTCCTTTCGTTTCCAACTGTTATGAAAAATCATATACATTATGTACCGTTTGGTCAACAAATGAAATGCTTGCAACTGTACAAAACCATGCCTATAGAAAAAGCCCATTTTGAAAATCATCTTTCAAAATAGGCTCGATCATTGATTATATCGTCTCTAAATCTGTTACTGTTTTTTCGTTTACTTGATCTCCAGTATTCAGCGTCGTCTTTGGTTCAAGCAATAATACATGAACCTCTTCCTCTGCAACTGGCATATGCTCTACACCTTTTGGAACAATGAGAAATTCCCCTTCGTTTAACCAAACATCTTTATCGCGAAACTTTATAAGCAGTTTCCCTTTCACTACGAAAAACATCTCATCCTCATTTTCATGCTGATGCCAGACAAACTCTCCTTTCAACTTCGCCAGCTTTACATAGGAGTCATTGATTTCGCCTGCAATTTTGGGATTCCAATACTGATGGAATAACGTAAACTTTTCAGCTACATTGACCTTTTCCATTATTCTCCCCCATTAAAAAGAATATGCTTGTACTTCATCGAAAGTAGGCAGGGATGGTTGAGCACCGTTCCTAGTAACGACAATCGCTGCTACTTTGCTAGCGAAAGTGGCCGCTTCGGTTTCGGTCATTCCTTGTGTGATCCCAACCGCAAAAGCAGCTGTAAAGGAATCGCCTGCCGCAGTTGTATCCACTGGCTCTACGCGGAACGCCGGGATATGGGTCGCTTCAACAGCGGTTATTAAGAGAGCGCCCTTTTCTCCCAACGTCACGATGACGCGCTTTGGTCCACCAGATAAAAGCTTTTTGGCTGCGGCATGCACTTCGTCTATCGTGGATACAGGCATTCCTGTGAGAATGGAAAGCTCTGTTTCATTCGGGGTTAGGGTATGTACATGGGTTAATAGCTCACTGGATAGCTCGCGTGCAGGTGCCGGATTTAAAATGACCAGCTTGCCGACTCGGGCTGCCTCTTTGACTGTATATTCCACGACAGGCATCGGGATTTCCAGTTGGAGCAATACGACGTCACTGTCCTTTAAAATAGACAGATTTTCAGCAATATGCTCGGTGCTGACGAGTGCATTCGCTCCTGGAACAAGCACGATGTTGTTTTCCCCATCATCACTTACATTGATAAAAGCCATGCCTGTTGTACCCGAGCATTTAATCCCCTCTATGTGAACGTGCGCATCCGTTAGCCCTTTGAGCATAATCTGGCCGTTCTCATCCTCTCCTACCATTCCAATCATGGAGACATGCGCACCCAGGCGCGACGCTGCTACTGCCTGATTCGCTCCCTTTCCACCCGGGATCAGCTCGAAGTGATGGCTTGCTATCGTTTCTCCTGCTTTGGGCAAATGATGTACATGGGTTACGAGATCCATATTGATGCTTCCTACTACTGCGATTTTCACGACGAGCCCTCCTCGTTCCATCTCGAACACGATCATTGTGTCGGTTACAAAATAGTGCTTTTCATCCGAGAAGTCAACGTATTTTCTCAGGATTGTTCCTAAGACTTGGAGTGCAATGCTCCCATTGGATATAATAAACAAATCTTCTATCATCCGGAGGTAACCAGATGGAGCCGATTATCCAACATCCTTGGAACATTGATGAGCAAGAGGCCATCAACTTACAGCGACAACTAGCCCAGCAAGTGAAAAAAGAAGATCAACTAGCGGACGTACGCTTTATCGCTGGAGTAGATGTCGCCTATCATGCCGAGTCTGATTTGTTAGTTGCTGGTGTCGTGATCCTCGACGCTACTTCCCTGCAAGTCGTCGAGTCTGTCGTCATTCAAGACACCGTCGAATTCCCGTATATTCCCGGCTTATTCTCTTTTCGAGAGCTGCCTCCGTTGGTGCGTGCATTCAAGGAGCTAAAAACAACACCGCAGCTCGTCGTCTGTGACGGGCAAGGAATCGCTCACCCACGAAGATTCGGACTAGCCAGTCATTTGGGCGTCCTGTTTGATATTCCTACCATTGGCTGTGGAAAAACGAGACTGCTAGGTGAATACGAAGAACCAGCACAGGAAAGAGGCATGTTTTCCCCTTTGATCGATCAAGGTGAAATCATCGGTGGAGTCTTGCGCACACAACCGAATATCAAACCGATATTCGTCTCAATCGGACACGGAATCTCATTGCCAACTGCATGCGCCTGGATCACCAAGCTCTCCCCCAAATATCGTTTGCCCGAAACGACGCGGCAAGCGGATCAGCTCGTGAATAAAGTATCGGCGGAATTAACTAGCAGCCGCTAATGGAGTGTCGGCCATACATTTTCATCGTGCTCATCCAAGACTGCTTCAATCTGATCTCCTTGGAACACGACGATATACCCTCGAGGAAGAGCCAATGCTTGCAAAAGAGACGGACGTAGCTTTAGCAGTTGGTAAACGTAGTATGACTCTAGCTGGTCACTGTCTACTTCGCCTTTCACTGGCCCAAGATACCACCCAGAGTCACCTTTTCGAAGATCTTCTACACGCTGCAAATAGACGTGTTCTTGTTCAAATGCACCTTTTGCCACCACGATTTTATCTTGGAACAAAGCAGCTTCCCCTTCTGCTCGCACGGTTTGCAAACAGTTGTTTTGCGCCATTTGCACAACTAAGGACACAGACAGGTCAGAAGTTGTTTCGGAAAAAGGATTCGCGTCGTAGTCGGGTGCCACGATCTCCATATACCCATCCCGTTCAAAAACCAGCAGAATGGTCCAGCCTACCTGAATTTTCGCACCGTTCTTGATAGGACCAGTCTCGTCTTCTACATCGGCGAATACGTCCAACAGAAAGTCTGCTTGCTTCACCAAAAACTCTTTGCAGGTCACGACAAACGTTCGGTTATAAATCTGTTTGGAGCGTTGGCAGAGTCGGGACTCTTTCTCAGCTGACATGGACCTCTTCCTTTCTGCGTGATCGGAATTGCTGCTATCTTCAGGATATCACGAATACGAGAAAAGCTCCGTTACACATTTGCTACAAAGGATGGAAAATTGGCTGACGACTCTTGGTTCGGTAAATGGAGGAAAAGGAGCAGCGGCAGACAAACGACGTTGTCTTGTCGTCCTTGTCTACCGCTGTCTTGATTGTTCCCAAAGAAGTTATTTGGTGCCGTGTGGTACTGCCAACAGCTCCGCCAGCTTGACCGCATTCTCTCCTACCATGCAGCTGTAATGGTTCCCGGCGATTTCTGTCACTTCCATTTCTCCAATGCATATATCTTGCCAAAAAGCGAGGGTCTCTTCGCTCGTGCTTGGCAAAAATTGAAACGGCTCGCGAGCCAGCAGGAAACGAATGTCTCCCATATAGGGCAAAGGAGTATAGCGCGCTGCTTTAAAGCTCTGCCCAAACACCTTGCACAAGCCCTCTGCCATCTCCACTGGCATCTGTTCCCCTGATGTTTTGCCTAGCGCTTGGACATATGCAGTGAAGCGTTCTCTTCTGTCAAACGCGGATAATTTGCGGAACATCTCTCCCACCTGATCTAGCCCCTCGTCTCCACCGATAGTGCACGCTGAGCCTTGCGGGATGCAATCCCCGTGTTTTTCTACGAGCTGCAAAATCACCCGGGCAAAATCATGCTCATTCACTTTTCCAAAAGCAGCCTGTTCCAGCGTAATGTTTAGGTTCGGAACAAAGAGAGCCTCAATCAAGAGATCGTCATTCACTTCTGTCAGGATCGGAGGAATGTCGATCAAAACCAAGTCCAGAATAGGGACGCCCTGCTCCCCGAGTCTTCTCGCTACTTCAATGGCAATCAATCCGCCCAAGGAATAGCCGATGAGCTGTACAGGCCTTTGCTCTCTTTCACGCAAGACGTCGATCAAGCATTCGGCATAATCATCGGCCACGGTTTCTATCAGCTCTAGCGCGCAATAACGTTCGCTATCGTCAATAGCGATCCCGACGATACTTCCTGTCTGCTGGGCTTTGAGCTGTTCAATCAATGGGCGAAAACCGTCCATCGTCCCCAAAACGGCATGGAATACAACCCGCAGCGGCCCAGATTCGTCGCCGCCATATGGAATCAACACCGCATTGCTCGACTTGTTGCGTTTTTTCGGCAATGCGACTTCCTCACTCTGCTGACTCTCCTGATTGCGCATGTGTATGAAGCCAGCCAGTGCATCCGCGGTCGGGAAGTTAAGCATTTGTCGGAGCAAGACATCAAACGGGATGGCAGCGTGCGCCGGGTTCTCCGCCAGCTTGTCGCGCAGCTTTCCGGCTACCTGTGCCATAATGAGGGAATCTGCACCGTACTCATAAAAGCTTTGAGTTCGGCCGATTCGCGAGACTCCCAATGCTTCTGCCCAGACGTGAGCAAGCTGAGCTTCCAACGGATCTGATTCCGCCCCCTCTGTAGCGTCCATAGAAACACTTTGTCCGAATGACGATGCTGGGCGCCATTTTGCCAGCTTGCTGCGATCTATTTTTCCATTTCCGGTAAGCGGCAGTGCGTCTACGACTTGCAAGTGGGCAGGCAGCATATAGGCAGGCAGGTGTAGGGAAAGGAATTTTTCCAGCTCTGCGGCACTGACCCTCACCCTGTCCAGCTTCACGCGATGAGCGAGCAAATGATTCTCTCCATCCTTTTGCAACACAAACACAAGACCGTCTTCTTCCTTCTGCCATTCACTTATCCATGAATCCTCTGTCCACTTGGCAAGAATGAGCCACCCGCCCGGGTAAATCAGTTCTTTCAGCTTGTTCATGTCGGAGCTATCTATCGCTCCCGCAGCCAGCACCACGTCGAACGAGTTCGGTGCCAGTCCCTGTGCCCGATACTCTTCTTCCACTGTATCCATGCTTATATACGCTACATTATAGCCTTCCAACGCTTGTGAGACTTGCTCTGTCAACGCCCCGTTCCCTGCGCCGATGGTGTAATGGTCCGTGTAAAAAACAAGGCATATTCCTCCTCGGTGATTCGAGTTGGAATATGCCTTATCGACATCTTAGATCGGACCTGATTACCCTTCCACGGCAAGTAAAATAAACGTTATAAATGCGATTATTGTACCAACGACGAAATATAAACCCATAAGAATAGCCATTAACAACAAGCTAGCTTTTGCCCAGTTTTTACGATTCAGATTCCCATCTGAACCAAAAGCCCAGATAAATAACAATACAATATTCGCGATCGGAATCATCATGAACAACGAGACGATTATCCAATCTTTCATTGTCATGACCTTTTTGTTTTCCGCTACGCTTCCTTCTACATACGTTTGGTGATCCATTCTACACCCTCCACGTTCTTTGCCAATCCACCGTTCTCGCTATTGTTCAACCGCTGCGCCAATGAATGCCAGCATCAGCATTAAAAAGAAGACACTTACGTACAACCCGATGCAAACACCTATGATCAGCAAGTTCGCTTTTGCCCAGTTCTTTCTGTTTAGATTGCCTTCACTGCCAAATGCCCAAACAAAATACATCACGAGATTGACCACGGGCACCATCATAATTAAAAAAGTAATCAACCATTCCTTGACCGACATGACCTGTTCATTTTCAGGCACGTTCACTTGCAGTTGCTGTTGATGTTCCTGCTGTTCCAATTGGAAACCTCCTTGTTATGTCATGTTCACATTTTGTTCAACCCGTAGCGTGCGAATCAACGCATGGGCCAGAGGCTGCCATACGAGCACTTCTTCGGATTCAAAATGAAAGCTCCCGAGTAGTGCCCGTCCGTTCACTGATGTCGAGAACAAGATTTGATAGTAGGTTTTATCCTCGAGTGGAATGATGAATTCACTGAAGGCAACCCTGCATCCATCCAGCTCGATCAGCTCATTATGTACGACCTGCAAGCCAGCCTGCGCCTTTTTGACTTGTGCTGTCATCGCTTGCACAAACGGTTCCACGCCGCTCATCGGCAACAGATGTGCCATATGATTCATGCCGAGCATGACTGCGCTCTCTTCCTCTTTATAGGAAATCTGCTCGTGCTGATGATTCGCCCCGCTATTTGACCCACGCCCCCTCGGTATGAGCTGCATCGAACGAGGCAACTGAATGCCAAGCTGCCCGTCAAAGAGGACCTTCTCCTCGAATTCGAATCTGCGTCCTTCATACTCCAGGTAGCCTTTTTGCACGCCATCCAGACACTCCGCAAGCGTCAATTGCACCTGCTGTTCCTCCATTTCAGCTAATTGACGCCGTGTCTGTATGCTGTTCCATACGTCCAAAATCTTTTCATCCCAGTAAATCGTCATGGCTCCCTCCGCATTGCCTGCTCCACTTTTTGCAAAACAAATCCGTTCAAGCTTCTGCGAAGGAAGCTTTCCGCAGCATCCAGACTCACCACGATATACGGCTCCAAAATCCCTTGTACTTTAAAGAAATGATGTGCCTTTATCTTATCGGTATCTAATACAAGCCTCTTTACCGTTCCATTCAAATAAAATGCGGTCTCCATAGAAAGGCAATCTACAGCAGGTACTTGCATGGCCCAATAGACGTTTCGCAGATTGGTTTCGCTGTCGATCAAATCGACACGCTTCCATTGAATACTCGGATTGTATTTGGCAGTAATGGTTTTCATCCGCTCCGAAATCATCGGCAGTGGCTTTTCCAACCAATCTGTGCAGACATGGGCCCCATCCATGTTGACCTTAAGAACGGATATCGGCGAGAGTAACTCGAAGGTGTTTTCCTTTTGCAGCCCCAGACCCGATGGTACGACCCTTTGAGCTATTCGACCGTCATCTGCTAGCAAATAATAATCACGCATGTCATCCCGCCTCCTTTATTCCGTTTTCCACTCAATCTGCTGTATCTGTGCTTCACTCAATACAAAGCGCTCCCGGTCCTTCTCGAAAAAAACGGCATTCCGCATATTCGCTCCTTGAAAATTCGCATGATACAGACGAGAATGGCGAAAATCCGCTCCTTCCAAATCAGCATATGCAAATTGGACACCGAGTAAGCCCGGTACACGATGCAGCTCGTCCGCATTAACTCCTTGTCCCTCGGCATAAGAGAAGATGGCTCCGCTCAAGTCAGCATGACGAAAATCGGCATCACAAAGAAGCGAATGGCTGAAATCGGTGCGTTGAAGCTTGCTCTTTACCCACCTTGTTCCGAATAGGACACACTCACGGAACTGACTGTCCGTAAAATTACTGTCACTAAAATCGCAATAGCGCAAATCCAGTGCATCCACATTGCTTCGCGGCAAATCCATGTGGGCGAATGTTTCATGGGTGCAAAATGTTCCTTTTGGTTGCCCAAGCAGGCTTCTGCTCTCTTTCTCCTCCCGCTTGATTCGCTCTTCTACGTACACTACTTCGCTGATGTCTTTGAATTCGCCCACTCGTATATACAGACGATCTGCTTTCTTAATCTGTTGATACTCAGGCAGCTTGATGACTTCCGGAATCGCTACTCGGGAAAGCGCTGTGACAAACTGACAGAAAAGCTCCATTTCCTTTAGGACCATATACTCCACATCAGCAGCATGTATGATCCCCATGTACATTTTTCGGCGTTCGTCCAGTAGCGAAATGAGCGTGGACATCTCTTGCAAAGCCCACGCTGCATCGTACCCTGCATAGCATTCCACTGGCTCCCAGTACCATTGATCCGTATAAGCCTCTATCAAAAATGTGTGTGTGCCATGCAATACCGTTGTCCGAAGCAACGAGTAGTGAATAAAACCGACAGGGGGAAGCTCCTGGTTGTTCTGCATGAAATCAATATGCTGGAGCATTTGCCGAAAAGACTCCACGAACTCCCGGACGAGCTGATCCTTGTTTTGCTGGAAATAGCGCTCGAGTGCCGCTACACTTTCAGCCAACGCTGGACGGAAGGTGTTATCGTGCAGATGCTGGAGCGCTTCCTCTTTCTTCATCGGTGTAAATGCCCCCTCTAGTTCATCTTGATTTCCGAACCTTTCATCTCGATCTTTTCTTCCAGTTTGATCGTATTTCCTTTTCCACTCAGTTCTACTTTATCCGCACTAATATGAAGAGAAGCAGCTGACAGGTTAATGTCCTTACCGGCTGTAATGTTCACGTTCTGGCTACTCTGGATATCGATTCCACTCGTATCACTGATCGTGATCGACATATCTCCTGTCGTGATCACGATTTTGTCAGGAGCCAGCACGATTTCCTTGCCATACTTAGTACGAAACGTCTTTACCGCAGGGTCCTTCATCCGGCCTCCCCCGCCACCGCCACCTCCACCGCCACCTCCACCTCCACCTGCATTGCTTTTCGGTGAGGATTTCTGTTTGGGAGCTGGCTTGTCGTCGTCTGGGATTTCCTTGAGAACAGAGCTGATCGCGATACCTTCCTCTTCCTTTTTGCTCGGGAAATAAATCCGAATTTGGTCGTTCAGCTCTGGCATGACATACCATCCAGTTTGATCCTCGGAGGCATAAATAGTGGAGTAAGGGAACCAATATGCCGTGCTCTGATCCTGCTGATCATCCATGTCCAGCTTGGCCCGCACATTGTCCTTCTGGACTTGCAGCACCCGGCCCTGGATGGACGCCCCGATGATGGCATGGTTATACTGCTTCTTACGCGCCAGACCTAGGCGTGGATAAAGCTTGTACGTGTGCGTGACAATGCCTTCCTTCATCTCTGTGACCGCTTCTCCGACCACAAGTGGTCTGGATTTGAAGTTCACCTCATTGCCGACCTCCAGCACTCGTTCGCTCTGTACTTCATACACGGTATAGTCCTGGTCATCGATCCCCGGAACCTTGTTCTCCGCATCACTCTGATAATCTCCAACACGCTTATGCACCGTATAATGACTTACCGCAAGCTTTCCTTTATCTTGACCTTTTGGCAAACCGAAATAAAACTTGGGAATGTCAAAAGCCGTTGTCGGGATCAAGCCTGTATAAAAGCGCGACGCCATCCTCTTCAGGAACTGCCAATCGGTTTCTTCATACTGCATGACAAACGTATTCAAAGCCTTGCCATTTGTAACAGAGTCAATAAAATCAGCTTTTCCGTACCCGGACAGCACCGTTTTCACGAGCCCCGCATACGTCATCGCCGGGTTTTGAAACGAACGCTTTCTCGTTTTGACATCCAATAAATAGGTATGAGAAATTGCCTCCAGCGACAAGTAATAAATACCGCGAACCGCTTTAACATGGACTCGCAAGACGATACCCTGAAACCATGTTTTCGGCTTGCCCGATTCATCCGCCAGTGCCACGCTGATCAGTGTTTGCGCATTTGTCTGGTTCACGTAGCTATCTTTTCGCTCTTCAGAAATGATCCCCGTGAGCGTTAGTCGCACATGCTCGTTCATCTTTTTCACGACTTTCACCGTTTGCAAATGAGTAAACTCATAGGGCGAAACTTTTATATCTCCGTAAGTGAGTGTTCGATTGCTCATGGTATCCCCTCCCTGCCAGATGAACCCCCTCCTCCGATACTTCTAGGGAAATAGATTCACCCTTCCAAATAAGACCATTATTTTACACACAATCTTACAATCGGTATTTTCTGGGATTTTATGAATGGGTCGTTAGTCCCGAATGATAATGATTTTGAGACAAAAAAGCCAGATGCCATAAAGAAAAAAGCCCGCTGGCGTGCAACGGGCTCTCTGTCTCTTATGTGAGGAAGAACATCTGTCTAGTCAATAACAGGATTCGGGCTGTCACTATTCTCGTAGACGTTCTTTATTGAATAATCTCGGAAATCGCTTGCTTTTGCTCCAAAATCTCGGTTTGAACCTCGATCAGTTCTTTCAACAGATCAGCAGCCTCTTGCAAGGATGCAACTGCTTGTTCCTTGTCGCCGGACTTGAATACTTCTTTTGCTTCTTTCACTGTGTTTTTCTCATTTGTTTTCAGTTCTTTTGCTTGCTCTTTGTTCGCTTTCTTTTCTGTGCGGATTTGCTTCAGCTCTTGGTTCATCTCTTTGAAAGATGCTTTTTTCTCTTTTACCTGCGCTAATTCAGTTTGGACATGAGCGAGTTTTTCTTCGATAGCCGTATGGTTCGCGGCGATTTCAGCCTTGATGCTCGCTACCTTTTCTTTATCCTTTGCTTTCTTCGCTTCTTTCAGTTCTACAGACAACGCTTTGTTTGCTTCGCGCAGTGGCTTCGTTTCTTCCAGTGCACTTTTTACCTGTTCGCGCACTTCTCTGGTCACATCTCCCCAGTGAACATCCCACGCTTGTTTATTAATTTCCGATTGTGCTTTCAGTTTATCTTGCAAAGCTTTTTGCTCCACTTGCAATGCTTGTAGCGCTTGAACTTCAGGCAGGCTCTTCCACCCTGCTTCTTTCCCTTCTTTTTCAGCTGCAAAAGCTCCTACCGCACTCGTTGCCAACAAGCTCGCTGCGATGACAGATACGGAAAGCATTTTTTTCATGTGTGAACACTCCCTGTCTCATATGGTTTCTTTCTTACAAGCAAATCGTACCGTACGAGCATTGATAATGTTCGGGATAACCTCGTGAAAAGTAAGGGGAAAGTGTGGGATTTGGGAACAACACAAAAAGCCCAGGAATTGCCTGGGTCGATCTGGATTGTCACTCATTAAAAGCTACTCGATATAACCGTTCTTGGTGTAACAAGTTTCCTATTTATTCATAATTTCGGTCATGCTAAAAAGTCTTCTTCGATAGTCTCAAAACCTTCATTGGACAGTCTTTCTAAAAATTCTCGAAAAGATGGTGCTATCTCTGGCAGGCATTGCTTGATGAGTGAATAAGACAAAAGAATAGGATCGTCATCCGCATAGTTTTCAGCGATATCACCTGGAACAAGGACACATTCTCCGACTTTCAGATCATGGTTATAGGAGCAAAACGCTTGATCTGCGATGAATACACGTATTTGGCTATCATTGGTGCTATTCAAATCGAGACAAATAGCATGACCACCTATTGTTGTAGCGATTGTGAGTAGCCCGAATTTTAGCAGGTACATACTTGGTACAGCAGATGAGTTCTCTACCTTTATGGATTCTAAATCTGATAACCTTATTCCACCACTTAATGTAGGCAGATAGTGAGGATTATACGTCTCATAAAAACCAACAACCGAATCAGGTACAGTATATGTTTTCAAATCTTCCCATTCTAGTAAGGAATGCAGTTGAGCGGTAGTAGCTTGTTGGAAGGCTTTGTCGATATCTTCTGGGGGCATTCCGTCTCTTGCGAAATTACGATGGAATTTTGTAATGATCTCTGCGAACTCCAAAGATATTCCTCCTATCATTTGGGATTCTAACTGAACTGTAATTGAAATGATTAAAAGTTTAAGCTATTCTTCATGATTTTATCTAAATACTGATCAAACGAAGATGCAATTTGTTCAAGTTCTTCAAATTCAGGTTCATAACCGCATACTATTGAACCAAATTCACTCCCGAGCTCTATTGCATAAGTGTCATCTTACCATTCCAAATTGGTGAAGTGCCCGCTATTCTGCATGATAGGTGTCTCACTTCCTCTATCAACTATCCCTATCAGTTGTATACAAACTTATAGCTGGAACATGAAAAAAGCTCACTCCAACTCAGTTAATAAGTTGGAATAAGCCATTGATAATTAATTTTCTTCGAGTACTACATACTACAAACAACTCTATATAGCTAGTAACATCATTTTTTCCACAAATTATGTGTGATCAATGTGAACTCTATGTTGTCCGCATTTCAGACACTGAAACAAATAGATTCCTGAATCATCACTTACTTGATCCAAAGTTTCAATGCCATAATTTCTCTTTAGTGTTAATAATTCTTCATCTCGTAAATCAATCTTCATTGCTGATAGCTCACTTGTATTCACGTATCCAATAAAAGCACAAAATTCATCGCAGTGGCTTAGCCATTGTGGTTCCTGCCATGAAATGTAACCAGGGGTACGAAAGAGTAATTCCTCTAGTTTATCATCTTTAAACTGTTCAACTTCATCGTATCCCATAAAATACATATACTGATTGGATTCGTCATCATAAGTTACAGACAACAATTTATTCTTATATTCTACTGCCGCCTGTAAAACACCATTATATTGCTTAGTAGCTGTTCCTTCATAAATGCACCATGGGCAAACATTTTCCTTTTTGAATATTCCAATATCGTACGCATTTGGTTGATACTTAAATATTGGTAGGTTATTCATATAAAATATTCCTCCGATTAGAAAAAGGCTGATGAGTAAGAACAAAGCAAATCAGCCTTTCTTTGATTTAAATCCATGGTATACCACATCGCGAACAGATTGCCCTAACTGCAATGTAATATCTGCAAACGGTTCATTCACGTTTCACATTCTTGTTTTCTTTACTTTGTGATAAGAAGCAAAGTCGTTTGTACAATAACCAACGAATCCAAGCAGAATTAAGCGGCCCCAGTCCCATTGAAGTCGAGGACTAAAACCGCTTAATCGAATTTTACTTTTTATACTGTTTATTTGAAGTTTTACAGTTCACTTTTGGGACAGCCTCTTTGTAATGACACTGCCACCCCATTATGGTGAAGTGTACTATAAAATAATAGGCTTATGATTCGCCTTAGCTTTATCAAGAATTTCTTCTGCAGTTAAATCTTCGATACTAGTAGCAATAATTCTATAAATCTCTTGATAGTAAGGTACACTGATGCTTAGTTGCTCTAGCCAGAGATCTTCCTCCTCGTCTGTCCCCTCTGCTAATAGTATTTTATCAATCGTATCAATAATCTCTTCTCTACTTAATTTCTTTGTCATTTTAGTTTCATCCTCCTGCAATTTACATTAATGATACATTCGGTCAATTATTCAGGTGACTTCATCAACCCCAACGGATCAATGAGCCCATTCGGATTGGCTATAACTCCATCCCTTATAACTGCTTGTCTTACCCTCGTGCACACTTAAAAGTGAGGGTAAAAAAACCTTGAAAGACTTAAAGTCAATCAAGGTTAGGACATACTAGAATGTAAACTTATCTATTATTTTTAAACTACTGAAATCTGAATCATCATTTACCTTAGACGCATATATCAAAGGGCTTTCATGTGCCGATAACTCAAATACTTTCCCTTCTGTACAAATGATAAATCTCTGTAAATCGGCAATAAGTTCTTGCATATTTATGTTGATAAAATCTGCGCTTGGTACTGAAACAATTACAAATGGATGATTGAAGCTTTGATTCATACAAATAAAAGTATGATAATCAAATGCTGCCTGAGTAAATTCTTCAGGTAGGGAGTAAATAGATATCGTCTTTATATTCTCTCCATTCTCTAATGCTTTACTTAACTTTACCTCTGTTCGTTTGATAGTGGTTAACTTTCCTGATTTAAAACTATCCCCAATGATACCTAGATGTGTTGAAGGGTATCCTAGCTCCTCATTAAATTTCAAAAAATATTGATACCATTCCCATATCTCCTGTTCCTTGGCCTGGATTAAGCCATATAAAACAATTGATGTCATTAATCTACCGCTCAAATCTTCCACCTCTTTTTTACTTTTTAATCGGCAGTAATTGTATACTCCCAGCCCTACTGCCAAGTTCTTTCTGGTTATCAATCATTCGTTCTACCAGTTTGGCTGGATCATCTGTCGTACTCGGAACTTCATACTGATTAATTTTACCATTAGATTTAACTACCATAACATCAGGCCTTCTCGGTCTAGCACTAGCTACTTCATTCTGGAGACCTTTGTTCAAATAAACTTTAACTGTATCATCTTTCTTGGCTTCTTGAACAGCTTTCCGCATACTCGCAAACCAGTGGCCAGGTGTTTTATTCGTATGTGGTTTGCTCGGGAGTACAATTTTATCTTTCCAAGCCTTACACTTCATCAATCCCAACGGATCAATGAACCCAATCGGATCCCCATTCACATAAGCAAACCGGTTAAACGTCTGCCCGTCCGTCATATCCCCTTGGAGCACGTCTCGGTTCAGGAACCGCTTCAACCCCGGATGGTAATACCGGGCCCGCATGTAATACAACCCATTCGGATCGGTCATGACTCCATCGCGGCCGTTATAACAAAACGGCTGTTTCGTCCTGCCTTCGTGTGCCTCTAGTTCACCATACAATCCGTAGGTATAACGGTCAGTGACCCGACCATGCTCGTCCGTCAACAGGGTCGTGCTTCCGCGCGTATCCACGTGATAGGACAAATAATCGCCTTGGACATCCTCACGACCAATGAGACCTAGTCCATATACATAATACGCTTTGGCTGCTCCATTTTCCTCCAGTTCCATAAGAACCTGAGTCAGGTCTTACCGTTCCATGTCATGGAGGTGCGCACGTATTCAGCATCATAGGTGTAGCGCGCTTGTCCAGCGCGAACGAGACGATTGCGGGCATCGTACACATATGCATCTGGCTGTTGCTTGCCCGGTAGCAGTAGCAGATTGCCGTCCTCGTCATACTGAACGGTTTGACCATCTACCGTGTCCAGTCGGTTGTCCTTGGCGTACGTCATCGCCGTAGCAAGACTCGAACCTGAGTCCCCGATCGCGGTAATATTCCCGCCCTGGTCATACGTATAGAGAATCTTGCGTCCTGCCATGGCTCCGCTCGTCAGGCGCCGCAGGGCATCATAGGTGTACTGCTTTTCTTCCTCTTGCATGATCTGCCCGAGCTCGTTGTACACAAACCGATATTGCTGGAGCATGACGCCTTGTGCATTCTGATCCCAAAGACGCAGAAGCTGTCCGGCTGCTTCATAGTGACGCTGCTCTACCGTGCCGTTCGGTCGCTCTGTGCGGATGAGGTGGTAATTTTCATCGTAGGTGTACCTTGTGACACGACCTGCCCAGTCTGTGACAGCGGTCAATTGACCTGCGAGATCATAGGTATAGCCAACCGTCTTGCCATCTGGATAGACGAGCGTTGCCAGTCTGCCTCCCGCATCGTAGGTGTACTGTAGCGTATATCCATACTGATCTGTGCTGGAGACGATTCGTCCCAAAAGATCGTAAGTACGGCGCTTGGTGTCTTTACCGTCCTCCTTGACACTCACGACTCGACCCTCGGCGTCGAAAGTCCTACGGACAGTCCCCGCTTCGTCCTGCTGCTCAATGAGCTGTCCGGCTGCATCGAAGCGGTAGTGCGTTTCTTGTCCGCGCGCATTGGTCTTGTCGGTCAGCCATCCGCGCTTGTCATAGCGGTAGGTCGTTCCTTCTCCGGTAGCATTGCGTTCAGCTAAAAGTAAACCACTGGCATCATAGGAGAGCATGGTGGCATTGCCATTGGCATCCGTATAGCTCGTTAGACGGCCTTCTGCGTCGTATTGCTGCTTGTAGACGGCTGCTTCATTTTCCAATACCTCTGTCAGTCGTGCGGCTGCATCGTAGGAGAATTTGTTTTTTTGTCCAGCCGCATTTGTTGTGGCAATGACTTGATGGAGCTTGTTGAATTGGTATTGGGTTGTTCGTCCGAGTCCGTCAATATGGGCAAGAATATTGCCTGCGCCATCATAGGTGAGTCCGCTCACCTTCTGTCCGGTTGCATCATAGACAGCCAGTAAACGCCCCGCCGCATCGTATTCATAGCGCTGAGTGTTCCCCAACGGATCGGTGACAGACGTCACTCTGCCCATGGCATCGCGTTCGAGACTGGTCTTCGCCCCGGTTGTGTCTACTACCCCAACGATCTGCCATTCCTTGTCATACTCATAACGAGTGGCTTCACCATAGGCATTCGTAATGGATTCTACTTTTTCCGTAATCGTGTAGCCGATCTTCGTCGATGCTCCGGTAGGCGTTGTCTCCTCTACTCGGCAATCCTGTGTATCGTAGGTGAAGGAATGTATCCTTCCGAGAGGATCTGTGACACCGACAAGATTATCATTGGCATCGAATACCTGACGTAGCGAACCCCCAAAAGCATCTGTAAAGGTTGTCATCCTGCCTGTAGGGTCGAAGCCGACGCGGAAGATGCGGCCTTCTGGGTCTTGAGCGGAAACAAGCATTCCCTGTCCATCGTAGTGATAAGTGGTTTTTGCTCCTGTAAAATCAATATAAGTGCTTCTTTGCCCGTGTTCGTTATACCCGATGGAAGAGGTGCAGCCGTCTGGTCTTGTCATGCTGACCAGCCGCTCGTGTTCATCATAGGCGAAAGTCGTGACTCCGCCTTCCGCGTCTTCTTCTGTTGTCATGAGGTCTTTTTCGTTGTACGTATACGTCGTTGTATTGCCAAGAGGATCTGTCTCTTTTATCAGATTCCCGCGATTGTCATACGTATAAGTGGTTGTCTCACCCGCTCCGTTTGTCTCAGCAGTGGTTTGGCCCCACTCATTATAGGAGTATTTAGTGACCGTTCCATCCTTCTCCGTCTTCTCCAGCAAATGGCCATTGTCGTCATGAACCATAACCTCGACATTCCCATTGCCATCTGTGAAGGTCGTGACCATCATGCCAGGGCGGCTCTCGGTATCGTAGTGAATATAACCTGGGATGCCTGCTGCGTCTGTCTGGCAGATGATGCGTCCTTCTTCGTCAAACGTATTCGTGTAGACGATGACGCCATCGGATGCCAGAGATTCCAATTGGTCATTTCCTGTATAGGACAAGTCAGTGACAACACCATTGGGATTGGTGTAGCGAGTCATCCTGCGGTCGGCATCATACGAAAAGCGAAGGGAACGAGTCCCATCGGACAATGCTGACACCAAACCATCCGCCCCATACTCCAGTGAAAACGCTCGACGACTCCGCTCTTCTGTCAAGCGATTCAGCCTGCCATGCTGGTCATAGCTGAAGAGCAGCGACATTCCGGCAGACACCGTATGACGAAGTGCTTGTCCATTTCTGGCAAAATCGTACGTCTCTCTCGTTTCCTTGACCCACAGCGTATAGCCGTCTTGTCTTTCCCGCAGTTCGTCAAAAAAGACATCCGCATCGCTGGACCGGTATAAGCCGTCCTGAACACGAGTAAAGGTATTGGCGCGGCCAGCATTCCACCAAACCGTAATTTCTTCGCGTGTCTCATCCAGGAATTCCAGGCGCATTTCGTAGTTGTGTGTCCATGCTTTGCCCAGTGCTCCCTCTTGCAAAAGCAAGGAGTTGTAATGCAGCTCAAACGTCCACATCTCCGCGCCATACAGCTTGAGGGCTGGATGAACAATAAACTGCGCTCCGGTGCCTGCATGGATAGGGTCTCGAAGGCAACTTTTCAGCTTCGCTTTTTTGATGTTCCGCTTTTTTGATGTTCCGCTTTTTCAGTCTATTGGTGTTCTTCTTCGTCACACGAACTTTTTTACGGCGCCCGGCAATTCCCGTTACGGTTGAGAAAACACCATCCGTCGCATAATCCAATGCCTCAGATCCGGCTTCCTTGATCACTTCTTTCACAACGGGCTTCTGCATGAACTTGCCAAGCATACTCTTCTTCAGCTTCTGCACAGCAGCAAGCTTGTCCATACTCTCCTGAATGTTCCGCGCAGCAGTGACGACCTTGCCTTTCACCGCACTTGCTGCTTTAGCAGTCGCCTTGACCGCTTTTGATACACCCAGTGCTTTGTCCGCTGCCTTGACCGCTTTCGTTGCCTTGGTCATCGCTTTTGTTGCCTTCACTGCTTTCGTCGTCAGCTTGGCCGCAGGCACTGCCGTACCCGCACATTCGCTCATTTGATTTTGAGCATGGAAAAAAGGCCGACTCCATCTTATTGTTGAAAGATGGAATCAACCTTCGAAAGTTTATCATGTGATAGTTATGTTACTTATTGTACGTGCTTTTTATTGTAATGTTCGGTTCTTTTTTAGTACATTGTCCTTATAATTTTCCACCCATTTCTTCGAACCAATCATTGAATATATGACTAGGTAATTTTTCAGGATCATTCGTATACTTTATCTCGTAACTGTATTGAGCTTTTAATTTGTTCTCAGATACGTTATAAACCAATTTCATCTCTGTGGGCATTTCCCTGTTATTTTTCTTACATAAATCACTAATTTCACGTAAGTTTTTATTAAGAATATTGAGTAAAGTTACTTGTCTCTCTTTTGATATATCGTAGATAGGTCTTGAATTACTATTAGTGTCTAATACTGCATCATTTACCTTGTGTTTTTTAACAATAGCCTTGTTAATTTGATAAAATACATCTGTACTAAATTGTCCATACTCATTCGAAGCATATATATATATCATATCAGCTTTATTATTTACATACTCAAGACAAATGGACACCATATCTGCCTGTAGTTCTGAAAAATAATCTTCAAACACTTTTGTCATAGTCCAATCTCCTTTAATTTACTAAATCAAACACTTTCAGCTCACCATCTATTATGTAACTTACATTAAAACTGGACGGTCGAAGCGAATCTCCCTCATAATTTACTTTTACATCAACAGACACTTGTTTAGGCGGATTCTCTTTTAAAGCTCTTGCCCATTCATTTTCAATTTTCTTATAAGTACTGAGATTAACCTTACTTGACTGGGATACAAGGTTATCGATATCTGGTGAACCACCAAACCTATCACCTGCCAAATGCCCTGCATGGTCACCAGGTTCCTTACCTGGCGTATTTGACTCATGTGGTAATCGTTCATCTCTTGCAGTTAATTTTAGATCATCTGTTTTAAAGCTTTCAATTCTTCCTAGATGATCAGTTTCATAGTCATATTTGTGTTCACCTGCTTTATACTGCACGTTCGGTTTAAGTTTTCCTGTTTCATCAAATGGATTATCAACAAATGTTTTATTAGGAACATTTCCCGATCCATCAATTTCAGGCGGCTTCTCCGGCGGCTTTTGATTCGGCTTCTGCCCATTCGGTCCCCCATATGTTTCGCGCCACTTCAGTTGGTTCTCCGTAGGGGCAAGCTCCACCACATCTTTTTTATTCGAGAATTTTACTGGAAACCCTTCCGCCAACTGTAACTGTGGGCCTAAACTGTCCGCTACATTCTGCAAGCCTTCTTGCATATCATCCCGCAGCTTCCTAGCTTTTTGCTTGAGCTGTTCTTTCATCTGTGTAGCCTTGTTGATGACAGCATCTTTTGCGGCCATGACGCTAGCGTACAACTGCTCCTTGATTCGCTGGACGGCTTGCATCACATCCATCTCGTCTAGTGTTTTGCGGGCAGCCGTCCAGACCTTCCCTACGGTGCTTTCGACGGCATTTGCTACCGTCTTCACTACATCCGCCGCTGAGTCTGCTACCTCAAGCACTTTCTGTCCCGCTTTCGTTCCCTTTAGTGCTTTATGCGCTTTGGCTCCCAGCTTGGCTCCGGTTGCCGCCCAGCCCGCAAAAGGGATACACGCTGCCAAAGATAGCGCTGCTCCTGCATAGTCTCCACGTGCTAGCGAGATTCCTGCATTCGCCAAGTCCGCTATTTCTCCCAGACCCGGAATGAGTCCCACAACATCCAGCGCTAACTGTACACCATCCAGAAATCCACCCCAGCCAGACTCTTCCTCTTCCTGCTGCTCCTCTTCCTCTTCTTCCTCCTCCTGCGGCAAATCCTCCACAACCACAGGCGCCTTCGTCAGCCCGACCATCTCAATCTTCGGCGCTTGCAGATCCACTTCCCCGTCCAAAATCATGCTGCTGGTGCTGCACATGAGGTAGATCGCTTCCTTGGCCTTGATCTCAACCTTCGTATCTGACGTAATCTCCATATCCTTTTCCGAGGAAAATACGATCGGATGCATGCTATGAATCTCAATGCCGTCCTCTTCATGCAGCTTGATAAAAATATTTCCTTCCTTGCTCTCCTTGGCAGTAAGAACGAGCTCCTTGCCGCCCATCATCAGCTCTTTGCCAAAGTTGGTTCCCCAGTACTTGATGCCGGGATTGCCCGTCTTCGCCGTGCTGCCCCCGCCTTTTCGCACGGAGCTGACTGCCATGGCACCTTCTTCATCTGGTGTGGAGAAGTACAGCTTGACGGAGTCACCCATTTGCGGCATGCAGTGAAAGCCGCTGTTGCCCTCTGCTGAATAGACCGTGGCATACGGGAACCAGCTCGCCTTTGCCTTGGGCTGCTTCGGATCGATGTCGAGGTGGATTTTGACGGTGTCCTTGTGGATGTCGATGATCTTGCCTTCCAGGGCAGCGCCGCATATGTCGTCGTTACGGATAGGGTTTTGGCGGATGCCTGCTTCGGGCATGAGTTGATAGGTGTGAATGAGAAGGGCATGGTCGATCCTTGTTGTTGACCCGGCGACGACCAGCTCTTTGCCTTGGTAGTTCACGCGGTCTCCGAGCTGGAGGACCTGTCCGCTTTCTACTTCATAGGTGAGAAAATCGTTTTCCGACATACCTGCCGCGTAGCCGTTTTCTGTCGTTTCCATATAGGGCGACAGCCTTTTGCTAATGGTGTAGCTCGCGTCTGTCAGTTGGGCAGTACGTCCCTCGGGTAAGCCGAACCAGAATTTTGGCTTATCCGCGACAGCCTCGGAGACGAGAATAGAGCCGAAACGGGAGGCCAATCGCTTTAAAAACTCCCAATCTGTCTCCTGATACTGGATGGCGATGGTCCCAAGCGGCGCTCCGTTCGAAGCATGGTCCAAATAATCCGAGCCAGGATAGTCCTTTGTGATTTCATCCAGCAGACTGGCATACGTCATTTGTTTATGCTGAAAAGAGCGCATCTTGCGCTGTCCGTCCATTCGCTGCGTGTGCGAGACCGCTTCGAGCTCCAAATGGTACACGCCGTGAACAAAGTTCACACTGACGGAATCCACGAGTCCTTTGAATAATGTCTTCGTAAGTGAACCGTTTTCCACCAAATTCAGCGCGACTGTATCCTCACTCGTCGCCATCTCAATGTAGCGGTCGCTTTTTTCCTCCGGGATGATACCGGTGACGAACAGTCTCGCGTGCTCATTGACTTTCTTCACGATTCTGACATCTTGCAGGCTTTGGATTTCAAAGGGTGAGACCAACTGAATATTCTCATATCCAGCCAGCTTCTCTGTCGTATTCATACAATCCCCCTCACTATTGCTCCTGTCCGTCGTCTTCGATGCGAATGCAGCCTCCATATATGCACATGTTCGTGCTGGTGTTTAACAGGGCGGGATGATTTTCCACGAGTACATCTGCCTTGCCATCGATCCAGGGCATGGTGACTACTGGAATGCATGGCATCGGCTTGAGTACGCCGTTGTTGGCAGCAGTTGCAGCTGCAACAGTTGGATTTTTCTCGCATTTGCATTTGCCGAACGGCATGATGTTCACTTGCGGCATATAGTCATTCACGTTCATCTGTGCCTGATTGCGAATGTACACGCCATGACTAAACGGCGTTTTCAGCTTGTTCTTCTGGCTCCCGTAGTCGCACGTGAGAATTGCCCCTGCCACGACGTAGCTTTTCTTCGGAGCCGACGACGGTACAACATCGACATCTTCAATCATGGGCATGACTCATTCTCCTCCCTGCTTGCTCTGCTTTTTTCAAGCGGATACCGAAAAAGTCCCGGCGCAACAAAGCCTCTGCCAGCCGCAAATCGATGATGATATACGGTTCGCGAATCCCTTCGATTTGAAAAATCGTATGGCGTCCAATCTTGTCTGGATCGAGAACCAGCCTTTTGAGTGAGCCGTCCCTGTGAAACTCGCTTTGCTCGGACAGGCAGTTCACACGAGGCAGGATCATCAGCCAGTACAAATTCTGTTTAATCCGCTCCCTGTCTACCAGCACGACGGATTTGACGAACAGCTTCGGTGCGAACTTGTGGATGATTGTCTTTAAGCGGTTGGAATAGAGCGGGATCGGTCTGTCGAGAAAATCCAGGTAGTCATTTTCTTTCTTTTGCTTGATGTCGAACTGGATGACGGCCTCGTCTAGCTCCTCCTGATATTCTGTGGTGAGCCACTCCTGCCTGATGACGTCAAAAACGCCCGTAGGCTCTACTGCACTCGCGATTCGCTCGTCCTGTGACAAGATGAAATAATTCATGCCCGACTCCCCTCTCGCCAAATGACATGTCGCTCCTGAAGCTCATCTAAAAGAATGGACTCCCTGGCCTCCTCCGAGAAAACGGCTCTCTCCAGAAGCGCGCCGCTAAAATTCGCTCCGGTCAAAATCGCATCTGTAAAGTCTGCTCCGCGCAGATCGGCTCCAGTAAAATCAGTCCCGGTCAAGTCCGCCCCGACGAACAAGACGCCATCAAAGCCGGGCGTCTCCCACGCATCTGGTTCCAACAAACCCCTTGGCCCGGATGCTTCACGAAAGCTCGCGCCTAGCAGATTCGCTCCGGTAAAATCCGCTCCATGAATGAGACTGTCTCCGAAATCAACCGCTTTTAGCTGGGCACGATGCCATCTCGTCCCGACCAAAACACTTTCGCGAAGGGTCGCTTTCGTTAGCTGACTGTCAGAGAGGTCCGAATAACGAAGATCAAGACCATCGAATTGCCCTTGCCCCAGATCGAGGCCAGCCAAAACCTTGTAGCCGTATTCCAGCTCTTGCTTTTCTTCCAGCCAGGCACGGATCATCTCGGAATCTTTGTGGCGAGTGTCCAGACAGTACACGATCTCGCTTTGATCCAGATATTCTCCGACACGCACCTCCAGCTCTGGCTCTTTGTCCACCTGTTGAAAGACTTCCAGCTGAACAGCCTGCACCATGGCATAACGGATCAGGTGAACGACATATTGATGAAACTTCTCTGCCTCCACGAGCTTGATCCGTTCGATATCGGGAAGTCTTACGTGTCCGGCATACGCTCTGGCAGCCTCGTTCCATTGGTCTGCGAGCCGATCCAAAAAGTGGAATGCCCAGCTCGCATCATAGCTGGTTTGACACTCTACCGGATCGAAAAACCAACTGCTGTCCGTAGCTTCCAGCAAATAATGACTGCTTCCAAGAAGAAGCTCCGTCCGCAGCATGGAATAGGTCAAGTGCGCCAGTTTGCCCTTTGTCCCTTGCTCCTGCTTATCAACCACACGTCGGCATATGGCTTCAAATGAACGAAGAAATTCTTTTGCGAGCCTCTCTTTATTCGCCTGATAGTAAGCATCCAAGGCATGCAGGCTGGCAATGGTTCTCTTCGGCACCTCGTGCTCCTTGAAATGCTGCAAGGCTTCCTCTCTCTCCATGCCAATCCCCCCTTCTTCTCACCGTTTTTGCATACACCAAACACACGGTTACCCGCGTGGCAACCATGTGTGTCAATTGGTTTTGAGCTCCTGCCCGACGATGCTTGTATTTCCGTCCATCTTGATGTTGCTCTCTTTGCAGGTGAGACTGATCTCCTCTTTCGCCGAGATAATCACCTTCGTGGCAGAGTCCATCAAAATGTCCTTTTCGGAGACAACCTTGATATTTTTTTTGCTAAAAATCTGGATGCCGTCCGCGTCGGTCATGCGAATGAGGATTTCCCCGTCCTTTGCGCTAAGCAATACCTCCGACGGGCTGAACATCAGTTCTTTTCCATTAGCCGTACGGAAGTATTTGATATCGGGATTCCCGAGCTTGTTCGTTTCGCCCTCGTCTGAATTTTTCCGGACAGAGCTGATCGCAATCCCGTCACTTTCCTTGTTGCTCGGAAAATAGACGCGGACGTAGTCATCGAGCTCCGGCATGCAATACCAACCGCTGTTTCCTTCGGCCGTATAAACCGAAGAGTACGGGAACCAATGCGCTTCACTCTTGCTCTGGCTCTCATCGATATCGAGGTGGATTTTGACGTTGTCTTTGGAAACCTCAATAACTTTCCCCTGTACTGATGCCCCTACAATGAGCGAATTGTGGAGCGGCTTTTGGCTCATTCCTTTTTTGGACGCAAGCAAATACTTATGCTTGAGCAAGCCTTTCTTCATCTCGGTATGGGCCTCATACACATACAGGCTCTTCCCTTTGAAATCCACACCGTTGCCCAAATCGAGCACGCGATCCGTCTCTACTTCGTAAAAGATGTAGTCATTTTCATCCACGCCATTGACCCCGTTTTCCGAGGAATGGCGGTATTCATTCAAATTTTTGCGCACCCGATAGTGAAAATCGTCCAGCTTGCCTTTCGATGCACCCTCTGGCACACCAAAGCTGAACTTCGGCTTTTCAAAAACGGATGCCGGCATCAGTCCAGTCTGAAAACGCGAAGCAAGTCGCTTCAGAAACTGCCAATCCGTCTCCTGATACTGCATGGTAAAGGAGCCCAGCTTCCCACCATTGGAGGCCATGTCCATAATGTCCATGCCTGGGTATTCTCCTGCGATTGTTTTCAAAAGGGCACCGTAGGTCATGGCCTTGTTTTGAAACGAACGGCTCTTGCGCTTCACGTCGAGATTGTACGTAGGCGAGACAGCTTCGACGTACAAATAATAAACGTCCCGTACGGCTTTGATGCCTATCTCCAGAACTATCCCAGCAAAAAGCGGTGTGGCGTTTCCGTCGCTATCCACTTGACTGATTTCGATCGGGGTCTGTGCTTCTGTCATTTCTACATAGCTGTCCTTCAATTCTTCTGGTACGATCCCCGTAAATGTCAGGCGGGCATGCTCATTAATCTTTTTTGTAATCGTCAGTTCTACCAGATGCGTCAATTGATAAGGAGAGATTTGCAAATTGTTGTAGGCAATGACAGGAAGACTCATATTTTCCCTTCTCCCTTCCCATTTTCATTCGAATTGGTGGATACGAGCGACAAGGAATCCATGATCCCCCAACCTACTGGCTTCCAGTCCGACAGCTCCTGCTCCGTGCAATTGAACGTGCAGAGAAGAGCGCGTCCCTGTAGGGAGACAAAGCTGATCAGGTTGTAAATGTCCGTATCCAATGCAGGCGCAACAAACTCGAAAAACCCGACGCTGGTCCCCGCAATCTCACGTATTCCTTCCTCCTGCCAACGAGCGAGCGGCTGAGTTCTCCGCAAAACCTGCTTCATGACATCCATGAAGGTCTTCAGCTGTGCAGGAGAATCGGTCAGCTTGCTCTCGGTATAGGTAAAAGCCAGGTTAATCGACGCCGTTTCGTTCGTATAAATCAGGGAAGGCCTGCGTTCCGATGGATACTTCAGCGCTGCTACTTCTGGACTCATAATGGAAAATGTCTTCGGGAGTCTAATCTGTACGAGATCGTCGAGGACGCGCTTGTCCTCCATGGGAATTCTCTCTTCACCGACTGTAATCAATGATTTGTTCACCACATCCAGTCGGTTTTTGCCCTTTGGACCAAAACGTATTGCTGCTGGCTGTGCATCCTCACCGGAGAGCTCATTCAACATGCCGATAATGCTTTCATCCATGCGCGCCATTTCCATTCACCATCCTCTCGTTAATCAACAATAACCCGCTGACGCCCGCCTGATTTCCACTCCGTTTTTGAGGACTTTCCGCCACTCTTGGCGTCATCCAATATGCGTGCGAGGTATTTGAGAATCTGCAGGTTCGTGTACTCGCGGTAACCAGTCCCCAGTCTGTTGCCTATATAATGAAGAATGAGCCCCCGCTCTACCCTGTCCGCATTCAAGCACTGCATGGCAAAAGCGAGATCATACGGGTGATTGGTGACCGTTTTCAGCATTTCATTCCCAAAATACCGCAGGATGAAAGGAGCAAGTGTTGGCTCGTTTCTCCCGGCATGTTCGACATGCACGATATTCCACGTATTGAATTCGGTCGCCATATCGGCTAAATCTTGATAATCACCGCGAAGCCTCGCCCCTTGCTTGAGCTTGAAGCGCCCCAGCTCCCTTTCATCCTGACGTGACTCTATCTCCTGATCGAGAACATACGACGTCTCGTAAACGTAATAGTCGGTCAGCGAAGTCTCCTCGTGAAAGCGAATCTTGAGCACCGTCTCCATACCTGTGGCCTCGTAAGGGACACGCTCTTCGCGGTCGAATAAGTAAATCCGTCCTTGATGCTTGACGATTCCTCTGCCGACAGTGAGGTGCCCTTCGCCTATCGATACATCCACCCCGGAAATAATGCCGTCTGTATAATCCTGAAAGTGTAAATCTACAAAATGCCGCGGGTAATCACGCAGATTTTCAAGCATCTCTCGCTTGAGAATTCGCCCTTTATGAAAATTGGGATAGAGATGGGAAAACACCGCTGTTCCCCCTTCCTGTTCATTTAAGCTGCCTGGTTACTTGATCATTTCATCCCGTCAAAGAAATCCAGCTCGGACAAGTCACTCTCAAAAGCAAAGAAAACCTTTTTTCCCAAAGCAAGCTGTTCATTCAGACGAGCTACTGGCACGACATGGAATCCCCACTCACTGCCGCTCGCAAAAACGAAGTATTTCGACTCGCCATTTTGAATCGAGTCAGTCTCATCCTGCGGGATATGCGTTCCGTACTTGCTTGCGATGTCCTCATACAACACGTTTTTATATTGAGCAGGCTCATCCATGTACAAGTACCGCTGGCGCAGCTGGCCGTCATTTTCCTTGAGATAAAATTCGACTTCGCTCACGCCGTAGGGACGCGAGATAGAGCCATGCACGAGACTCAGCTTTTCCTGACTGTGAATAAGCACTCTCTCTTGCTTGTTATGAGTGAAGGCGGTCACGGAATACGGGACGATCGGCGCATGATTCGTAATTTGCGCTTCGATGAAGCCTGCCTTTTTGGCACTTTGATAGCGCAGTGCTCCACGTAAGCAAGACAGCTTCAGGTCTGGCACCTTGCCCGCATCCTCCGACTTTTGCCGGAACTCGATACTGCGTCCAGGGACAAACTCTTTGAGGGCTTCACGGAAAACATCAATCCGGCACGACTGCCCAGTCAGCTTGATGATCGAGAAGTCAGCCAGCCTTCCCTGTTGGTAAAAATCGTCCAAGAAGACGCGCAAAATCTCGTAAATGTCCGCCTTGATCAGGTGATTGATCTCTTTGGCGTTGAAGACGACATCCGGAAAATCAAACACATCCCGGAAGCGACCATCCTCCCGTATCGACAACACCCATCGCTCGACTGCCGTCAGCTTTAGATCAGGCTCTTGACGATTTTCTGTATCGGATGTGAAGCGATTGCGCAGAATGCCGGTCTGACGGAAAAATTCTTTTTTCATGTGGTCAGCAAGGTCCCACAAAAAGTGAAAATTGTTGCGGACACGCTGATACTCGTCCCGGCTTTTGTTCTCGTACTCCTTGTAGCGAGTCGGTAAAATCGCCTCGGCTTCCCGATATCTCGTCGCGAAGCGTTCATAGATGGAGTCGACGCCGTATTCATCCACGTACCGGAATATTTCCGATCCAGGGATGTCGATGATCTGGTCGATGTCGGTCACTTGCCGCCCTTTTCCGTAATAGTCCGCGAAGACGATTTTCATAAATTGCATGATGCGATACGTAATGTTGTTGCCGCCAAAATTGGTGTCGCCGTTTTCATAGGTCGTATCGATATCGATGCGATAGGAGATATGTCCATCCTCAATCCGGAAATGGCAGGATGACAGATCCGTCGTTCCTCCGCCGCAATCGATGACGAGCGCTTGATACGTTTCCCCGTCCAGAAAGCTGTTTTTGTCAATTTGATCCGCAATCGTGTTAAACAGGACAGCCATTCCTTCATCGAGGGCGTGCTCTGATTCGATGCGATACTCAGGCAAAATCTCGGTGAACATCTCAAGAAACTGTGTTTTCAGCTTGACCGGACTTGTGATATGCAGATGACGAAAGCGGCATTTGAATTGATGCTCGGCCATTTGAATGACGTGAAGAAGGTACTGGCGCAGGATATCGCTTCGTTTCACAGTGGCGGTATTCCCTTGGCTGTCCATGACCTCTTCGATCTTGTGATAGCTGTTCACCCAGCGTTTGATGCCTTGAAACACGGTCGCGTTCGTGCTGTATCCGTTCTTTTTCATGTGCCGCAGTGCTTCATAACCGATGTGAAAACGAACGTCATGTGGGGAGGAGCAATCCGCCACGCTGACAGCCGTGGGTAGCACCTCGATCCATTCCTCGTTCTTTTGCGTTGTATCGGGGAAAGAGACGTAATTGATCGCATTCAAGCGTATGCGTCCATTCAACAAGTCGTTGCTAGAAGGGGAGCTGACATACTGATGGTCAAGAAAAACACCCGCTGTCGTCGAGGAGGTACCAAAATCAATCGCGAGAACGGCATCTGTTTCTTCCAATTCCCTGATCTCGAGGTCATTCACCGGTACTTTGTAGTAGTGGAGATTGACAGGCGGCAACGGATGGTCCTGATGATACGCCTTGTACAAATACTCTGAATCCTGCTTGCGAAAAAAGAGCAGGCTGTAGTTTTGATTGACGGTTTTTCTCAATGGCGCATCCTGGTGAGCGTGCAGCGTAAAATGCCCCGCTCTCCTATCGTCTTTGTCTTTATGCAGATGCAGAATGCCACATAGCTCCATATGGTCATTCACCAAAAGCACATTGGATTCGGACAAGCCCTGGGAGGATTCGACGCGATAGTTGTCCAGCCTGTCAATGGCGAGACCCATGTACAAGCACATCTTCGCTGGAATTTTGATCGCATCTACACCTGGCATCGGTGTGTTTAAATATTTGTGGAGTACAGCTTCGAGGCGTTCAATACCACCTGGAACAGCCCGCTCAATCAGAAGGTTTTCTTCTGCCCCACGAAAACGCAGAAGCGTTTGCAGCAGTCCCTCCCGATCGAGATTGTTCACGACAGAGCCGACCAGTTTTTCCTTGTAGCAAATATTGCGGAGCTGAAAGGTCGTCATCTCCATCAGCTCGTCCCGTGTGTAGGTCGCTTCGCCTGGATAATTGCGTTGATTTCCATCCCCGCTGCCTTTTTGGAGATGAAGCTTATATGAATAGGTAGTCATCCCAACTCTCCTCTCTCCCGACCTTCGTTGGGGTCAATCGGTCAAAAACCTCTAGTACAGTGCAACACTGTCGATTTGCATCGTTTCCTCGACACCCAAAATGCCGAAATGATTTCGCCAATAAATCTCTGTATGGAACCGAACCGGTAGAAAAATATCCTTGATTAAAGCGAGCTTCGCATGTGCCGTTTCACTTTCCGACTGCCCGACGTAAATCAGCAGTTCATCCTTTTCTTCGCAATTGGCGTAAATGGTAGAGTGAGAGAAAATTTTGCGCATCGTATCCTTGAGCAGATACACGGCTTCACCGGTCTCATACAAGCGCAAAATATTGCCCGCGATAATCTCTCGCTCCTCTTTGGTAAAAAGTCGGATATTTTCCTGTACCCGACTGCCGAACAGCCCTGCTTCCAAGTCGCGCAATACAAAGCGGATGTGATATTCACGCTTGTTCATCCCTTGCGACAGATCAATCTCAGCCAGCAAATGGATGATGATATCAAACAAGGTATGCCGAAGCTCTGCATCGTCCGAGTAATTCGCGTCGAAAAGGTCACGGAAAATATCATCGAAGCGGTAGTACGGATTGACTTCTACAGTCTTGTCCACCGTTTTGGCGTTGATGGCCTCATGACTCAGTTCCATGTAGGGCGAATACACTTTGGCCGCTTGGAACTGGATGTCTTTTTGGGCGATCCCGACGCGTTTTGCTCGAATAACCAAATCCCAGATGTAATTCAAGCCCATTCTCCTTCACACTTGTATTCCGGAAAATACATCTGAACCTCGGAGACGAGGAAGCTCATCATGTCTTGGAGAAGAAAGCTGTTCGCCCCGCGTCTCCGAAAGCCGAGAGCCATGATCTTCTTGTCGTTTTCTACACGGACGTTATCGCTAATGAACGGATTCAAGCCGTACGTAGCGGGAAGGCGATTGTTTTTGTCCCGAATCTCCACATTCACTAGCTCCAATTGTTCAGCGGCTTCAAAGGAATGGACGATTCGGATAATCTCTCCTTTGGCCCGTACGGTCAACGCCTGCTTCCGCGCATAGCTCCCAATAAAGCTGTTCTTCCGACGATTGGACACCAGTTCGTAATCCAGTCTTCCGATTCGGGTCGTGACAGGCTGTGTAATTTTGCATACGTTCCAAACTCCCGACTTCTCCTGAGGCGAAACAATCGTCAGCTCTTCCGGCGAACGCTTGATGTAGCGGATCAGCTCCTCATCCCCATCTACTAAATACCCGTGCTCACTGCCCGTCTTGCGTAACGACAGGACATGCTCGAAGTTCACCCGGTCAATGGCAGGTACAGGAAAGCCGATGTTTTTTAAAGCCAATCGCTCGATGTTCCACAACGGGATCACGTCCAGCTTTTTGTAAGGCTCCCACTCATCGAGCGTAATCGACATTTCCAGTATCTCTTCGTCTTCTGTAAACGTGCCCTCACAGGCAACCAGAATGACATCGAAAAACTTGCTGGCGTAAGGGTGATTCACCGTTTTCCACGGCATCCCGTTCTTTTGAAACATGTTGTACAGCTTTTCCAGCTCATCCATATACACACGACTTTGTTGGAGGCGCACCTCGATTGGATAGTGATTGCCTGCCGTGGTCAGACGACCCTTGAAGGTTCGCTTGCTCATCATCAGCGCCTGTATCTTGTCGTACTCACACTCTAAAAAGATCGTCATCATGACCGCTTCTTCCTGATTGCTGAGCTTGACCGCCAACTCTTTGCGATCACATATCTTCTTCTCCTCATCGCCAGGGATCATCGGGTACAAATACTCATGGATCGGGTCAAAATCATCGCGATGGCAGAGGGTCACGTATATGTCAAGCTTATCTTCCTTGTCCTCGATCTCAGAAAAAACACGCTCCTCCAGCTTCTTCTGCATCTCCTCCTGATACTCGACCAGGTTGAGGAAGACACCGTTCATGATCTGCTTGAGCAACCTGCGTTGTTCAAGCTCCTCCATTTTGTTCAAGCGATCCAGTACGATCTCTTTCATGGCGTTTTCGCTGCCTCCTCCTGTGTCGGATTGGCTGTAGCTGGTGGATTAGCATGTGGTGGCTGAACTGGCTGAGTCACCGGAGCTGTCTCGGCTGGCGGGACTGCTTGATTGGTCGGCGCAACTTGGGGCGCCGGAGCTGGCTGATACGTTGGAGCCACCGGATTCGCTGGGACTGTCTGGTTAACTGGGGCCGTTTGGATAATCGGTGCCGTCTGGTTAACTGGTGCCGTTTGATTCACCTGAGCTGCCGGAGGTTGGCCTGCTGGAGCACCTGCCGAAGGTGGAGCAGCAGGGGGATTCAGCTTCTCCTCTGCCTTTGTCACCTTGCGCTCCATCGCCAAAACTTTTTCCAGCACACCAATCTCCTGATAAATTTCCTGCGCCTGCGTATACGATTGGATCGCTCCCTCGAAGTCTTGCGCCGCATAGCTCTCGTCGCCTTGCTTCTCCAGCTTGTCGCCGTCGAGCGTCTTCTTTTCCTTATCAATGCCGGTCTTTTTGGAAGCTACCTCGTCCAGCTTGGTGCGAAGCTCCTTTTCTCCTGTTACAAAAGACGTTTCCAACGCCAGCTTGCGCGCCTTTTGGTAATAGGCTTCTGCACCAGCGTAATCCTGCGCCTCAAACAAGAGATCGCCTTCCTTTTTCCATTGCATGACGAGTACATACGATTGCGTCTTTTCTTTCTTCTCCAAAATCTCCGCTTGGTTAAAATCTTCGCGCCCTTTCATTTCCTTGAGCGCCTTGTCGTACTTATCCAATGCTTTGGCGAACTGCTCATCTTTTACAGCCGTATCTCCATCCACGATCAGCTGTGTAATGCGGATTTTTTTCGCCAAGAGAGCAGCCTGAACTTTGTTTTTAACGATATTTGCGGCATTTCGGGCATCGCTATACGATTTGAGTGCTTTCGGATAATCGCTCTCCGCAATGAAAGCGTCTCCGGCTGTTTCATGCTCGAACATCCCTGTCGCAGCATCCGCGATGCGCTCCGCTTCTTTCATTTTGAATAGCAAAGCCCCGCCTCCAGCCAAGGCAAGCACGAGAAGGATGAGTGCCACCCGTTTGATTATTCGCCATTTTTTTTGCGGGTCTGTCTTGAATACTTTGTTCGCAAAAATAGCGGCTGCCGTGTAGTTTTGAACGACATGCTCTTGCTTGCTCAAAACCACGTCTTCCAGCGTATCGATCCATGTTTCAGGATCTGTCGCCTCTTGAAGCCCGTCCTGCATTTCGGCCGGATTCACCTTCTCCCACAGACCCGGAGTGGCAAGCAGAAAAACATCACCGTCATACAGCGGAAACTTCTTGGAGATAAACGGGCGAAATTCATTGGGTGTCCCCAAATAACTCAAGAGATTATGTCGCTCCTCATGCTGATCAAGCGCGTCCTCTGCAATTTCCTCCCCATCCACCATCTGTTGGGCAAGACTCTGATCCTTGCTCTGCCATTGCAATCGGCCATTGCGAAACTGATACAGCCGGGTGTTACCAGCGACACCGTACCTCACTCTGGCATAGTCCGTTACGATTACTGTCAAGCTCGCCTTTAGTCTGACACGATGGCTTTCGGCTTGCAGGACACGATGGGCCTCCTGCAAATAGCGGCGAATGCGATAACGCGAAATGGACGGCTTCTGCAAAAAGTAGCCCAGAACGCTTTTGGCCGCCAGCTCTGCACTCTCCACTTCCTGATCGTTGTCCAATCCGCGGGCGATTACCCAGCACGCAATATCATCCAGCTCGGCGTAGGCAAAGTAATCCTTGTTGCGAACGAAGCTGCCTGATTCGGATAGAAACCCGGTAATGAATTCACTGTTGTCCTTTCTCATTCGTACTACCCGCTCCCCCGTTACCAGCCTTTTTCCAGGATGAGAATGGTTGCGTTGTCCTGATTGGCTTTTTGCTTGCTTTCCACCGCTTCAATGATTTGGTCAGCCGCGTCATGGGCAGCGATTTTTTGGAACAAAATCTGCTCGAGCTCCATCTCGGTTAACGTATCGTAGACGCCGTCACTACACAGAATGACCTTGTCTCCCTGCTCAAGCGGAAACGGCTCGCGTCCTATTTCAATATTTTGAAAGTTGTCGTAGCCCAAGTAGTTGATCAGCTGTTTTTTCTGCGGATGCTCCAACGCCTCGTCCTTCGTAATCTCGCCGGACAGAAAGCGCGCCTCCAGCACCGACTCATAAATGTCTTTTTGATTGATCGGAATGAATTCTCCATTCCGGAAAACGGTAATGATACTATCTCCAACTGCTCCCCAGTACAGCTTGTCCTCTACGATTACGCCAGCGACCAGCGTTGTTCCACCCCGACTTCCTCTCAGCGCCTGCAAAATCTCCGAATTGGCAAGAGAAGCAGCCCGGGAAAAGAAGAGAGACATGTGCTTCGGGTTGTCCAGCTTTGTAAATTCGCGGATAAATGTAGTCACGGCAAGCGTTGAAGCAAGTCTGCCGTTAGCCAGTCCACTGATTCCATCAGCCAAGACCGCAATCGTCCCATGAGACGATGTTGCTGTAGAAAAGTAATCATCCTGTTCTTCTCGTCTGCCGATCGTCTGTCCATTTCCGATCTGGATGACAGGATTCTTTTCTTGCCGGATCAAAGCTGCACGTAGACGAAACAAAAGAGTAATGGCAATGATCACGCCAAGGACGACCAGATAGGGGATTGCGCCCTGTTGAAACATGCTCATCATTCCTTGCCTTTGTTGGAGTTGTCCCACTCGAAGTGAACACCGCATAGCGGGATGAAAATAAAGGTACTCTTTCCGAGCTGAAGCACATCGTACGCAGTAAGCTCGACTGGTGTGTACACTGCTTCATTGTTATGATAGGCAAGCCCCGACGCATCACCCGGGAGCAAGTAAAAGTTGCGTTTTTTCGGATCGTAGACAATTACCGCATGATTGCGGCGAGAGATCGTATTGTCTCCAACGATCCGGATATGCATGTCCTCTGCGCGACCGATGAAGTTCTTCTCCGCCATAATGCGGTAATCTTGACCTTGCTGCGGCCCCTCAATACATACCAGCCATCCGGTAACAGGCTCAATCCCTTCTGTTTCTCCCAGGTACGGCATCGTCTTATCGTCTTCTGCCACTCTCGCTGGTGCTTTGTTGTCAGGTTTTGCCCCAGGCTCAACGACCATACTGCAATATGGGCAGGTACTTCCGTGTTTTCTGGTGCTAAACATGTGACCATTCGCGCATCTTGTCAAACTCATTCTTCTGCTCCCCCGTTTCGTTCCGTGCAAGGACGATATGTATGTGTGTAAAAGCGCTGTTTACCCCGTTGTTATTTCAGCAACAAGCGGGTATTGGCTATGTAAATGATGTCGCCAGTCTTGACTTTATGCGGCTGTTCAATCTCCAGCTTGCTCTTGTCGCGTTTGTTCGGCTGCTTGATGCCTGTGCCGTTTTTGGAATGAATATCCTCGATGAACCAGTTCCCGGACGCTTGGTTCAGAACCGCATGCTGCTTGCTGATCAAGGCAGCGTATTCCGCGTCCGCCAAGTCGATGTCGACCTCGTTTTGCGCAGAGCTTTTGCCGATCACAAGGGATGTCTCCCCTTGGATGAGCCACTCCTTCACGCTCTCTCCCTCTTCATCTAATAGAACCAGTTTGGTGACGCCATCCTCTTTCTTTGGCTCCGGTTCGTCGGGGCTTCCGAATTTGACGATAATGACCCCGAACAAAAAGAGTCCGAAGGCAATTCCTGTAATAATCTTCAGAGTGTTGCTGTCCGTATAACCAAAGACATAAATGAGTGCACTAATCACAAGAATGGAAATCAGCAGCTCTATGAGCTTCACTCTGATGGACTTTTGGTATCCTTTTTTTCTCGCCACATCTTTACCCCCAATCAACTACCTCAAAATGCTCTTGTTCAAAAATTTGTCTTTTCAGCACCGAGAAAGTTACGTGAACCTGAAGAAGGAGGAGCGCAGTGTAGGGGACCTACATGAGCACCGGACTTCAAAGGTGAACGTAAATTTCGATGCCGAATTAACTTCGAGAATGACTTCGTGATCAAAAGACGAATTTTTGAACTTCCTATTAAGAAAAATGCTCCGAGCTTTGGGCGAATGGTGTATGTATGGACATCCATCCAAAGACAGGAGCAGGTTGCTACTACCTCTATGTCATGAAAGAGCTGTCATCCAAGCCCGATTTTTCCATCTTATTTTTTCTTCATTCGGAAAAACTGTTCAAACATATCCGTTGTATCCAGTGGATTTTTCTTTTCGGATTTCATGGTGTTTGGATTAATCTCACCTGTCTTCGGATGAAAACCAAAAAATCGTTCAAAGGTGCTCCCCAAATCTTCGAAGTTCACACCCTGCGCAGACTGTGCTTGCTGTTTGCTTTTCCCTTGTTTTGTGCTATTTGTATGACTGGTCTGTTGTTGTTTCTTCTGCTGAAAACCTTCATAACGCGCGTCGTACGCCTCGCGCAAGGCCGGGTCCTGCAATGTCTGATAGGCCTCGGTAATTTCTTTAAAGATTCGCTCTGACTCACTGCTCCCGGCATTGACATCCGGATGATGCTGCTTTGCCAGCTGACGGTATGCTTTTTTGATGTCATTCGTGGAAGCTTGTTTGGTTAGCCCCAGAATCTCGTAATAATTTTTCATGCATGCACCCTCTGTCTGGCATTGGTTTTGGTTATTTTGTAGAGCCGTACCTCGAACACGGCTTTCGAGGTACGGCTCTTCCTACCTTACTTCGCTCAAAACCTAAACAGCGTAGCCGCCTTCGATTTTGGTGAATTCGGTTTTGTCTTTCTTTTGCTTGATGAAGATGCTGAATGTTCCTACACCCTCGGTATCGCCAAAGCTCTCGTTGTAATCTACTACGAATGCGTTCGGGAAGTAGATTTTGCGGATCACTTGATCAGCAGCGATTACTTCCAGTGTAACTTTGCGGTAGCAATCCGCTTTTTCTGCTGGTACCAAAGACCAGAGAGCCAGCTTCATGGTGTCATCCGCGCTGTCACCATCTGTTGCAGTGATGATTTTGCCAGTCAGTCTCAGTGTTGCACCCACATCTGTGGAGCGCGCGTTGGAATCGTCTGGCGTGTCAGTGTCGTACTTTACTGTCTGAATGTTGTCCATGCCCAGCTCAATTGTTTCAGAACCTTCTACTTTGAGTCGAAAACCCATGTATAAAACCTCCTTGAAATGAAATCTTGCTCTCGAAATACCTGATTGGCTTCGAGGCTTATGTGTAAGGGTGCGTTTTGGGAAACACACCTCTAACCACCTGCGTAATGTGTCAAAAATTTTCATAAACAGCTCTCCAGGGGATCAATGCTATGCTTTGACCGGAGTCGTTCCTTTGGTGATGGTGACCTCCAGATTTTTCACATTGCCGTTGAACACCAGATCGATATGGCACAGATTGCTCTTGTCATCGATGATGTAGCTCATGTCATCCCCATCGTGAATGATGGAGTTCACGAAGCCGCGTGTGCCCAGCCATTTGCTTTTTTGGCTGCTCGGATTGTTACTGAAGAACTTCACGATGTTGTCGTGTTTGAAATCACCAGTCTGGAAGCGGAGAATCCGCTCGATATAGGTGCTGACCAGTGTTTTGTAGATGGAATCAAAACCGTCCTCTGCCATAGCGAGGCTGCGTGCCTTGTACACCGTAATGCGCTTGATATCTTTGCCTTGGATTTGTGCATTTTCCGAAGAGAAGACGAATCCAAAGTTTTTGCGGTTAATGGAATCTTTGATGTTGTTCGTGAAGCCAGAGATTTCTTTGGCCATTGTGGTGATAGCGCGCAGTCCATTTTCACCTGCTTCGATGTCAAAGCGCACACCCGGATATTCGCGGCTAACCACTTTAAATGTCTCACGCAAGTACTCTGGACACTGGTACGCTGCCACGACACCCGCAGCTACATAGCTGGCACCGACATAAACACCCTCGATCCACAGCTTCAGGATGTCTTCTTTTTCCTGGGACAGCTTCACGCCGTCTTCGGTTTGCAGCATTCTGCTGTCGATGACAACTCCTGATTTATCTTTCGGAATAATCGTGAAGTTCGGAATGCTCGGGATCGCGAATTCACTGAATTCTTTGCGCACCAGGATTCCGCACTTGTCGATGTATTTATCAATACCTGCAGTCGCCATGCTGTTAAAGGTCGTTTCTTCACCTGTACTGAAGCTGAAGAACACTTGTACCTTGAAGTCCTTGACGACTTGGAGCAGCATGGTGAGCGATTCCATCGTATTGCCGTCCTGCTTGACGACTTTTTCGTTCCCACGGAAACGCTCGCGAGTCACTTGTGCTTTTCCGGCGGAATCCATATCAACAGATGGAACGATTCCGAACCAGATCGTATCCGTGAAGTCGTTTTTCGCGTTGACCGTGTTCAGGTAAGTCTCCAGACGTGGAATGTTGCTGGACTTCACGAGCATGTCGAGCTTCGTATTCGTGATCAGCATCGCTGGCTGCATGCCTTTGTTCTTGGTCACGTACTGATCGAAGAACATCTTCACGCCCAAAATTTTCTCAACCAAAGGCTTCACCGTTTTTACGAAGTCGTCCTTGGCGTTTTTGTAAAACTCCAGATACGTATTGTAGTTCTGTACTTCTGTCTCAATGTTGACTTCGGTATGCACCGTCGGCAGCGGGCAGAAGGTGCGCACCACGAGATCTTTTACATAGGAGGATGGCGTCTCTGTGATCGACTCGTAATCCTCTTCGAAAACGTTCATCAGCCCGTTTCCGCTGTTTTCATCGAGAACCATCAGCTCGCGGCTGTCACTCTTCGGTGCCTCGATGATCTTCAGTTCTCCATCTTCCCCAATCGTCAGCATCCCGATCTGAATCGCTTCGGATTGGTTCTCTTCTTGTGCGCCGCCCAAGAGCAGTCGTGTTTTGATATCTTCAATCGCCAGCGGCAGCATCGCCATGACGTTGTTGTAGTTTTTGCTGGCATCCTCGAACATCGTGTTCAGCTTGTCACCGAGATCGAGCTTCTTCGGATCGCCATCATCGAGCTTTTCGTAATGACCGTACAAGTAGTGAATCTCTTTGCGCACCTGACGGATGTCATCCATCACTTTTTTCGGGGAAATCATATCGAGCAAATTCTCGAATTTGAAATCCACGTTGGTGATTCCTTGGCTGCGCTTCGTATCAATCAGGGTAAACAGCATTTTCAAGAAGTCGTTGCTCTGATCGATCTTGATCTCGGAAATCGCATCCTCTGCAATTCCGTCAGGCTTTTTCAAGGTGTACATCACTTTTTGGTTTGCTGCATTGTAGAAGGAATACACGCTCGGGGAGAACTTGTCCAAAAACTCATCGAAGCTGCGCACGAGGAGGTGCTCGTTGATCTCCTTGATCTTGTCGTCACTGAGACTGTCGATGCCTTTTACATCTCCAACAATGGTGATCAGGTCCAATTTTTCCGGGTTGATCTCTTCGAACAGCATGGTTCGGTTGGTCTGGTTAATAATGTCCATAAATGGCCCCTTTCTGTTGTCTGCATAACCACTTAGTCCTACTTGATAGATGATGAGTCCTACTTCTCGAAGGAAGATGAAAATCGTGACATTTATACCAAAAACAAGCAAAAAAATCTTGCCTCTAAATTAAACGTAGCCCGCATAATTTGTCAACATTCCTCAGATTGCGACAATTTTCCTATACCCCGAAGACCATTCTCAGTATTTAGACCCATTTTATTCCACGAATCTTCCTTTTCTTGGATTCTCGTTTTATGCTGAAGACACAGAGTCTCCTTTCCTAGTTCTTCGAAAAAATGGTGATAAGCACAGCCTTGTCCACTCTCTTACTAGGAAAGAAGCACAAGGACTGATAGATATTTCTCCCTAGTTGCCGCTGGGGAGTATTATACATTCCCCTCATATTTACAAAAATGGGTGTTATTAACTTTTATATACATCGGCAATACGTAACCGATCTTTTATACGAACAAACATTTATAGGTAAATCGTCCCATTTTAGTAAGGTATGAACTTTTAAAATTTTTTTCAGAAAAAGGTGAATGTATGTACAAAAATCGTCAGTCAACCCTCTCTCTGCCGCCACTTTTTCGAATGGTGGTCATTGGACTGCTCCTTCCCATGCTCTTCTTGTCCGCCCCTCTTACTGCCGGGGCAAATGGAACAGCAGATGCGGGAGTAGACGCGGTCTTTGTCATTGATACGAGTAATTCCATGAACAAAACGGACCCTGGCAAAACAGCCGCAGAGGTCATGAGTATGTTCATTGATATGAGCGAAGCCACGCGTACCCGCATTGGCTTTGTCGCTTATAATGATCGGATTGTACAAGCTCAATCACTATCGAATATGGCCGAAGCAAGAAATCGGGAACAGCTCAAGCGAACCATTCAAGGGTTGCGTTACTCTGGGTATTCAGATTTGGGACTCGGGTTGCGCAGAGGGGCAGATATGATTGAAAAAGCAAAGGACCCGGCTCGCAAGCCATTTTTGATCCTTCTGTCAGACGGGGGAACAGATTTGCGGCAAAATGCGGGTGGCAGGAGTTTGGCAGCATCCAACAAGGACGTGGAGACAGCTATCGCAAAAGCAAAAGCGCAAGGCTATCCGATCTATACGATTGGCCTCAATAGCGATGGCTCCGTCCAAAAGGATCAATTGAAAAAAATCGCAGAGGCAACAGGCGGAACTTCCTTTGTCACACAAAGTACGGATGATCTGCCCGAAATCTTCAACCAGATTTTTGCCAAGCATATTCAATCACAGCTCGTGTCAGTGGCGGCCATGACAGCTACCGGTGGCTTGCAGGAAGTGACCGTTACCATTCCTAACAGCAGCATGCAGGAAGCGAACATTATCCTATTGTCGAACAATCCGCTACTGGAATCGCAAGTGTACTATCAATCGCAAAATGTGCATTTTATGAAATCAAAAAAATACTCCCTGATGAAAATAGAAAAGCCGAAGAAGGGAAACTATCTCGTAAAATTCAGAGGCAAACCCGGGGATTTGGTGAAAATCAATTTACTAGGGAATTACAGCTTGATGGCTGGTGTAGAGGTCAAGCCTGAACCTGTGATCAAAGGGAATCCTGCTACGTTTACTACCTATCTCCACCATCTGGATGGTGGCAAACGACTGGATGACAAGGATGTGTACGCATCCATGCAAGCAGAACTGATCGTAACCGATCTCGTGGGGAAAAAAGAAGAAAAGGTCCCGATGAAGAACCTTGGCGATAGCTTTACAGTCGACTACGTCTTCCCTCACACGGGCAAGTATGAGTGGAGAATTTTTATGAATGGCCCGGACTTTTATCGCGAGACGGCTACGAGCGTTTTTGATATCACGAATATCGCGCCTGTTGCTGCCTCGGTAAATACCTTGACGATCGAGAAGGAAAACGGTGAGCAGGCTATCGATTTGGGTTCGTTCTTCACGGATGCCAATAACGACAAGCTGACCTATACCATCGTCACCGCTGATCAAGACGAACGATTTGTCGCTACGATTCAAGACGCGGCTCTAAAGCTCTCACCAGAGAAAAGTGGCACATCAGAAATCACCATCACCGCCACGGATGCGGAAGGAGCAAGTGTCACAGGACCGCTCGTCATTACCGTGCACTCAGTATGGGATCGTTACATCACCATCGGCATGATTGTGTTGCTCGTAGCAGCGATCGGCTATGGTGTTTACCTGCTTACACGTCCCAAACCTGCCTTTGCGGGTCGTCTGGAGGGGTATTTCCTGCACACGGCAAGCGGCAATGACATCCCTGTCAAGTTTTGGCCTCTCGCCTCCTTGGGCAAGAAACAGCGGATTACGTTGCAGGACCTATTCACCAGTTTGGATGTAAATGAGCATTTGCCCGAAGCGCAGAAGATTTACTTCCAGCCAGGAAAAAATCAGACACTGCTCTTGGTCAATCATAGTCACTGCACAGTTGAGCGGGGCAAGGAAGCCATGCCCCGACATAAAAAGCTCGTCCTCCAATACAACGACAAGGTGTATGTGACCTTCGAGGATCGGATGACCGAGATCGAAATTCGCTTTAAGAAAACGTCTAGTGAGGAAGCTTCCTAAGAGAGAAGCGCGCCTTTCCCTTCCCAATCAGATGCTCCGCACGAATCGCTGTCGCAAACAGTTTGAGTGTGGGGCATCTTTTTTTCGAGTCGACAGCCAATCCCCACATAATGACATTCGCCAGGAGAAGCGGAACCTCAGGGTTGATCGTTCGAAGTGATGGCAAGCGATCCTCAATCACTCTTGCCGCCACATCAATGGGACGCTCTTTGGTCAGACAGTAATACAGCGTGGCAGCCAGACTGTAAATATCCGAGATTACTCCTTGCTTGGATTGACCCGAGTAAAACTCAAGCGGTGAATACCCTTCTGTCGTCACAATCGGCTTAGGTTCATCACTCACGAAATAGATCGCGGAGCCAAAATCGATCAGCATAGGCTGACCAGCTTCGGTGACTAAGATGTTCTTAGGCTTGATATCGCGATGAATGATGCCTTTTTTGTGCAAATAGTCCAATCCGTCAAATACCGGAAGTACCGTCTGATGCAAAAATGCTCCCAGATCAAGCTCGGCTTGGGCTAATACATATTCATCCAGCGTCTTCCCTTTACAATACTCCACGACGAGATAGCCTGTGCCATTTTCGGCAAAATGGTCGATGTACCCGATGATAGTTGGATGATTCAGTTCTTCGTGCAGGGCCGCCTCTTGCCAAAAGCTGTCTAGCAGCATATCGAATTTGGTTTGTAACGACGGTCTGCGACAAATGACCTTCACGTGATCCAAATCTCGCATAGCTAATGCTTGAGGGAAAAACTCTTTGAGAATGAGTGTCCGCTTGCTTTTCATATGGTAGACCACATACACATTCGACAGCTCACTTGTGGAAATGGTCTTTTTGATCCGATAAGCTTTTTGCAGGATTGTGCCTTTTTTCAGACCTCTTTCCCGTTCTACCTGTCCCATGTCATGGCCTCCCCTATCTTTCCTCTCAAAAAAAATGATAACGAAAGATGGGGGATTCTGGCAATATAAAGAAAAAGTATAGAGAGGGGAATGATTGATCATGGCACATTTGGAATCGTTGCTTCACGTACAAGTTCCCGTGAAAAATTTGGAAGAGGCCATTGTCTGGTATTGCAATCACCTTGGCTTTTCCTTACAGGCGCGGTATCGTACTTCCGCTTTTCTTGCTCTGTCTGCGGGGCCCACCTTGATGATATGGGAAACGGATGAGCAGACGTCCACAACCTTTACCGTTGATCATCAACCCATGCCTGTCTTTTTGTACACCACTTCCGATGTGCATGCACTCCATGATTATTTGCAGGCCCATGAAGTCTCGATTACCCACTACCAAAACGATGGCTTCGGATGGGTGCTCAAGTTTTTTGACCCGAGCGGAAACATGTGGGGAGTCATCCAGAAGAACAACTAACTTGTGAAGATTTTTCACAGCTTTTTCTTTGATGTTGCTGCTGCTCCCATAAGTACTGGCCGCGTTGATAGAACGGAAGCGCGATAAAGGTCAACAGCATGAGGATGGCGAAGATGATCGGCCCTTGTCCAAAGCCGAGTACCTGGAGCAACACCCCGCCGATCCACGCACAAACACTCTGTCCGAGGAAGGCAAAGCCGCTGGCGCCGTAATACGCTCCACGTAAATGCTGGGGAGCGATCTCCCCGATCAGGATATCTCCGACGACAAAGCACAAGATTTCGCCGATCGTAAATACCACCATCGACACGGAGAGCCAAAACAAATTCGTAAATAGCCCGAAGCCGAACAGCCCCACCCCAAACAATAGGCAGCCCAGCTTCAACGCAGTCATCGATGAGTACCGCTTCATAAACTTCGCGAGCGGATATTGAAGCGCTAAAACCGAGATGGTATTCACTACAAATAAAAAGGAATACGCCTCTATCCGATCATGTCCAATGTACTGAGAGAGTGTGGTGTCCAGATGTGAGTAGGCCCCAGCAACGAACAAATTCCCGAGCAACAAGTAAAGAAATACTTTGTCTGTAAAAACAATGCGTGCCATCTGATTCATGGTGACCGGATCAGCAGCCACGTCCTTCTTCAGCTGTTCCTTGAATATAACCATAAATACTACCAACAATGCTGCGTACACGGCAAAAATGATGGCTGTAACGAGGAATGGCAACAAAGATGTGCTTCCTGCGCCTAGTTGCAAACCGATTAACGGACCGATTGCTCCACCTAGGTTGATCGCGAAATACCTGGCGTTGAAAACAGCTGCCCGCTGATCATCCGACGTGACATCTGCCAAAAGGGCTCTGGCTGTCGGCTCAAATACGTTTCGAAAAAGGCCGTTGCAAGCACTTAAAACAAAGAACATCCACGTCTCCGTCGCAAAAATGAATCCGATCAAGACGATGCTCCAAGCTCCCATCGCAGTGATCATCACTGGATATCTGCCCAATCGGTCTGACAGTGCTCCCCCAGCAAAGCTGCTAATCGTTCCGACCAGCAAGCTAAGTGCGAGGATCGAGCCAACGATCGCCGGATCAATTCCTTTTACCTTTCCTAAATAAATGCCCAAAAACGGAAGCGTCATAAAAAAGCCTGTGCGTGACAAAAAGGTTCCGATAATAACACCCCATGCCACCGGATGAAATCTCATTCTCCCCATCTCTCTTTCCCATTCCCGTTTGTTATCTCTCGTGTTATCTTCAGTATATGGAACTAGAAAAAGGGGAAAAAGGGTTCGATTTGATTGAATTCGATCACCTTTTTGAGCATGCATTTTTATCTGAGAAATGGGGGCCTGCATGGTTACCGTTCTGCATTTTTTAGAGCTTCGTTCGTTTTTTCATCAAGAAGAACTCAGGAAACCGTTCCCTGTCACCATCGAAAAGCTGGCTGGGATTTGGCACTGTACGCCTCGCTACGCCAAGCTGATTGTCCGTAAGCTAGTCGAGCTAGAATGGGTCGAATGGAAGGCGGGACGCGGCCGAGGGAATGTCTCAGTCATGACACTTCATGCTGATTCCGATGAAATTCTCCTCGCCGAGGTCAAGCTGCAAATAGACAAGGGAGACGTCAAAGAAGCGATGGAGCTCATGAATCGCTACGGCAAAGCAGACGTCAAAGACCAGATCATGGATTGGCTCTCGGAAGGAATGGGCTTCTTACGCCACTCAGTATCGAATCGTTCCCAAGATATCATGCGCTTTCCGGTGTATCGCACGATTGTGACGCTGGACCCTGGTCACGCTTATTATCACTTCGATGCCCATTTGGCGGGACAGATATTCAATACGCTCGTCCATTATGATCAGAACAGTCGATCTATTTTGCCTTCCATCGCCCATTCTTGGGAAAGCAGCCCAGATGCAAAGCAGTGGACCTTTTATTTGAAAAAGAACGTGCTTTTTCACCATGGACGGGAATTGACTGCCCATGATGTCGTGTTTTCCTTGAATCGACTACGTTTTCATCCAGATACGTATGAAGCAAGCTGGATGTTTCGTGACATAGAACTGATTGAGGCTATGGACCAGCGAACCGTACGCATCCTGCTAAAAGAACCGAATTACTTGCTGATGCGGCTATTGGCAACGATTCCTTCAAGCATTGTTCCAGAAGAAATCGTTCGGCAGGATGAGAAAGGCTTTGGAGAAAAGCCAATGGGAACCGGCCCCTTTCAGCTGACCCGCCTTGACGAGGGGATCTGTATTCTAGAGGCATTTCCAGCTCATTTTCTCGAGACCGCAGTTGGATCGTGTGGAAATTTTGATCTTCCCCGAGTTGGATATGGGGCGCCTAAAGGAACCAAATTGGGCGTCAGTGATGGTGTCGCACGGGGTCCAGTCGAAGGCACAAGCATTGAAGGAGGTCGTTATTCAGGACGGACAGGACTGGTGCGATAAGGAGGCGTTTTTTTCCTGCTGCAATTTGCTTGTTTTTAACCAGTGGAAGCGCGGCCCGCACAATCACCTCAAATTTCGCCAAGCACTTGATCAGCTGATCGATCGGGATCAAATGATTAACGATTTGGGCGGTGATCGCATCTACCCTGCAAAGGGCTTCCGCACGTATCACCCTGTTTTAAGGGAGGTCAGAGCGAGAGAGAACGAGCAGCTCTGCCATGCTGAAATTATGTCCCTGCTACAGGAAAGCAACTATCAGGGAGAAACATTACGTCTCGTGACCACAGCCTACCATGAAGAAGATGCGCTATGGATTCAACAACGATGCAGCGATTATGGCATTAATCTGGAAGTCGCCGTGAGAGAACCATGGGAGTTTTCGAATCGCGATTGTTTGCCTGAACATGACTGCCAGTTGTACGGCAATGTATTTAGCAGCGATCAAATTAGCGAGCTGGAGATGTATTTGCAAAGAAATTACTTTCTCCCCGCGTTCGATGAAGCATTGGCTCGGGCGATCAGCAACGAGATTTGCTTGACGTTTCAGGAGCCAGACCGGCTTGCTCGGGAGCACCATCTCGCCAGGATCGAAGCCATGATCAAGGAAAACTATGCTGTCTTGTATCTAGTTCAGAAAAAGACCCTTACGTCATTTCACAAGTCTCTACGAGGCGTGTCGATCAATTCGTCGGGCTGGTTGGACTTTCATAAAATATGGTTTCAACCGAATGTGGTGCAGCAGCAGTTGTAAGAAGAAGCTGTGGAGGGGGAAGAAGGCGTTATGAAAGTTCTCCCTGAGTTGACGATCATGAACGGTGTAAACCAGGCAGAAGACAAAAGCTGTACGGAAGTCCTGTCACATGTTTGGAAGGAGACCGCCCGATCGTAGAGAGGATATAGGCGACTGGAAAACATGTGGCAGGGCTTCTCCCCGACCACAACCGTTCGAGGACATCTTTATTCTTTCACGCTAAAAAAGCAATCCAAGGTCGACCTTGGACTGCTTTTTTCAAATAAGAAACTACTTTGACTGCTGGTAAACTTCTTTACCTGCTACAAAAGTCATTGTCACGTCAAATTGTGTATTCAAAACCGTGATATCAGCATCGTACCCTACTGCTAGACGCCCTTTTTTCTCACCCATGCCTAGGATGCTTGCTGGTGTTAAGGAAGCCATTTCCACTGCATCTGGCAAAGAGACACCGCTCAGCGTCACCATGTTGCCAACCGCCCGATTCAGCGTCAGGATACTTCCAGCAAGTGTTCCATCTGCGAGCTTTGCCTGATTGTCGTGGACGTGAACCTCTTGTCCACCAAGGTCGTACGTCCCTTCGCCCATCGCGGCTGCCCGCATGGAATCGCTGACGAGAGCAAGACGTTCAGCCGTTTTGACCCGATACAAAATCTTCATGACTGCTGGATGCACATGGATGCCATCTGCGATCAGCTCTGTGCTCAACTGCTCATGATACATCGCGGCGCCCACTACACCCGGCTCCCGATGATGCAGTCCTGTCATGGCATTGAAGCAATGTGTAAAATGGCGCACGCCCGCATCTACCGCTTCCGTCGCTTGGGCAAACGTAGCGCCTGTATGTCCAGCAGACACGATGACATCGCGTTCTTTTAACCATGCAATCGCTTCAAGTGCTTCCGGTTGTTCAGGCGCAATCGTCACGACCTTGATCAGACCTTCAGATAGCCCGTAAAGCTTTTGCACGGCATCGAGCTTGGGAATCGCGATGTTTTCTTCTTTTTGCGCTCCCTTGTAACGAGGATTGATCCACGGACCTTCCAGATGGATGCCGATCGCTTGTGCCCCCGGAATCCCTTCCCTGCTGTTCTGCGCGATGTTTACCAGCACCTGCTCCAATTGATCATAAGGAGCCGTCATCGTCGTCGCCAAAAAAGACGTCACCCCATGCCGCGCGAGCGCAGTCGAGATGGCCTGAAGTGATTCCGGCGTCCCGTCCATCGTGTCGTAACCGTCAATCCCATGCATGTGCATATCGACGAATCCAGGGCAAATCCAGCCATCCTCTACGGTCACCACATGATCTGGCAAAGCTTTTCCATACTCATCAGCCTTGCCAGCGTAGGTTATCGTTCCATTTCCCACGACTACGAGACCATTATGCAATTCCTGTCCATCTGCGACAAGTTTCCCCTTGAGAGCGTATTCCTGGTTCACTTTGATTTCCTCCGTCTTTCGCGTGGCTTTCTTTGTGCATTTATTCTACTGGGATTGCCCCAGATTGCTGCAAATCCTCGTCGTCTCCGCTGCCAGCCTTTCAACGAGCTCACTCGCGCTGATTTCCCGGCTGAGTGGAGCTGCCTGCCCTGCCCACATCGACATGTACGCACTTTGCTGCTGCTTGCCCGCAGCTGCTCGAATGTCTTTGGTCAGGGCATTTTGTACCGGATAGGTCGGGAGCTCGTGATCAAGTGGGGCGAGCGTTGTCATAAACTCATTTTGAATGCCCCTTGCCCATTTTCCAGAGAAAGCACGTGTCATCACGATGGACTCTTCGCTCGTTTCCAAAATGGTCTTCTTGTGCAGGGCATGTGCTCCGCTCTCCTTGCACGTCAGAAAAGCCGTTCCGAGCTGCGCCGCCTGTGCCCCGAGCGCGAGTGCTGCTGCGATCCCTCGCCCATCCATGATCCCTCCAGCCGCGATTACGGGAATCTTTACCCGATCCACGATTTGCGGGACGAGCGCCATTGTTCCAATCATATTGCTTGGTGAATCCGGCAAAAAGGAGCCACGGTGCCCGCCTGCTTCGCTGCCTTGGGCGGCAATCATATCGACTCCGCTCGCTTCCAATGTAATCGCTTCGCGAACGGTTGTCGCTGTTCCGATGACAGTGATTCCCCGCTGCTTCAACTCTGCCATCAAGCGATGATCCAGGACACCGAAGGTAAAGCTGAAAACGGCGGGCTGTTCCTCCAAGACGACAGCCATCTGCTCAGCAAACGGCTCTGTAAATTGCGTCACATCTGGATTGAGCGGGATGCCCAATCGATCTCGCACATCATTCATTGCCTGGGCAATGCTTTCTGCTATCGGCTGGTCGGCATCGAAATCTTCCGGAATAAACAGATTCACGCCAAACGGTTTGTCTGTTAACGCCCGAATGGACTTGATCGCTTCACGAATCTGCTCAGGAGACATATACGCCGCACCGAGCGTTCCGAGTCCCCCTGCTTCTGAGACAGCGGCTACCAGGGCAGGTGTGGTCGCCCCCCCTGCCATTGGCGCCTGAATAATCGGCCATTTTAAATGTAAACGCGAAGTGAAAGGATTACTTGTCCACATGGTTTTCCACTCCTCTATATTTGTTTACTAGTTGATGGGTCGTCGTTGCGAATCCATTCAAGAAACTGAGCCAGCACCCGGGCAGTTAACCCCCAGATGACACGCCCGTCCACCTCGTAAAACAAATGCTCGACTGTCCCTTTTCGCCACGGATATCGCTTGCCACCCGGGATCAGATGATAAGGAAAATCCTCTTCGGGCTCGGTCATGACAGAGGAAAGATACTTCGCTGGCTGTGTTGCCAACAGCCGATCAAGCGGAAGGATAAAGACCTCTCCGACCTCGTCTGGATTCGGCTTCATATCTGGAATTCCTTCCACGTATCCAATATAGGGCGTAATGATAGAAGAGCCTGGCCCAATTACCTGATCCAGTTCGCCTACAAAATGAATCTGATCAAGTGGAATACCCAGCTCCTCGCTTGTTTCCCGAGCAGCCGTCGCCCAACGTGATTCGTCGCTCTTCTCAGCTCGCCCTCCCGGAAAACAAACCTCATTCGCCTGTCGCCGCATGGTGCTGGCTCTTTTTTCAAATAAAATGCCGAGCTGGTTGTCAGCCACTTTGACGAGCGGGAGCAAGACACTATATGCGCCACTCGTCCCTCGTTCACGTTCTTGCAATCTCTTGGAAATCTCCTTGATGGCAGGAGCAAGGAAAGCCGCCCCTGATTCCTGTGGCAAGTACTGAGAAACCTCGATCAAATTATGGTCCGGATCACGCAAATACACCGAACGAATCGGCCCAATGGCACCTGTTTTTTGAACAGGTCCTTCCACCACTTGGACGTCGCATGCATGAATATGCTGGATGACTTGCTCTAGTGGAAGCGATGTGACAAGACATAGATCAGCGGAGCCTGTAACTGGATGCATCGCTTTTGGCTCCCATTCTTGTCCGCTTTGATGCAAATTGATTTTTTGCTGGCCGAAGTGCAGGGCCTTCCTGCCATCGCCAAAGGTTACAGCCTTCATTCCCAGGACTTTTTCGTAAAAGTGACAGGTTGCTTCGATGTCTTTTACCGTCAAAACCAAGTGGTCGAATCGATCGATCATATGCCTTTACTCCTTCTCGTCCCGATACATGCTTATGCTGTTATTATAGCAAACACAAGGCGGTTGCTTCTCCCCCTCATTGTCCTCCAACATTTCCCCCTTTTCAATTCCAAAATTGACTGATCTCCACTTCGCTGTATACAAAAACGAGCGTCTTCCTCGTAACTACACGGGAGAACGCTCGCCAAATCACAACTTGCGAAACTATGCTTTTGAACGTGCCAGCAAGTACAAGAAATACGGAGCACCGATAACAGCTACAACAATACCAGTCGGAATCTCTGACGGCTGCATGATCCAGCGTCCGATGGTATCAGCCACGATGACCAATAGCGCACCCGCCAGCGCTGATGTAGGCAAAAGCATCTCATGCTTTGGCCCCACTAGTCTGCGGGCCAAATGCGGACCGATCAACCCGACAAAACCGATGCCTCCACTCACTGCCACGCAGGAAGCAGCAAGCCCGACTGCGGCAGCCAGCAGCTTCAATTGCTCTTTGGCAACGGGTGCACCCAAGCCTTTCGCCAACTCTTCTCCCAAATTGAGCACGTTCATGACACGTGCTTTGTAAAAAACATAGGGGATTAAAATGGCGATCCAGGGCAGCAACGAAAGAACGAACTTCCAGTTGGTCCCCCAAATACTACCGGCGAGCCAAGTCGCCACAAACTGGTACTTATCCGGACTCAGCTTCAGCGTCAAGACGATCATCGCGGCACTCATCCCAGCCGCTACGGCAATCCCCGTCAATACAATCCGTGTCGGAGACAATCCCTTGTGTCTCTTATATGACAATACGAAGATCAGCGCTGCTGTCACGCTGGCTCCAAACAAAGCCAGCACAGGCAGCAAAAAAACAGGTGCGGCAGACGTAGATGGATAAAACGAAATGAACAGCATCACCATCAAGCCAGCACCAGCGTTGATCCCTAAAATACCGGGTTCGGCCAATGCATTGCGGGAAATCCCTTGAATAATACACCCGGATACCGCAAGTCCTGCCCCTATCAGGAGAGAGATGACAATCCGCGGCAAGCGGAATTCAAACAAGATCAAGCTTTGTTTGTCTGTTCCAGAACCGATCAGCGTCATCAGCAGATCGCTTGGTGACAACCGTATGTAGCCTGTGTTCATACTGATAATAAACGCGATGAAAATGAGAATAGCGAGTATCGTCATAACCGCAAAGGCTTTATTTCTTTTGCGGGTTTGGTAATGGGAAACAATATGCTGCATGATTACATCTCCCTTCTTTCTTTACGCGCCAAGTAAAGGAAGAACGGTACACCGATTAGCGCAATAAGTGCCCCTAACGGCGTCTCATACGGCGGATTTACCATTCTTGCGGCCAAATCGGCGAAAACGACGAGCAAGCTGCCCAAAATGGCTGAACAAGGAATGATCCATCGGTAATCGACCCCAACCAAAAAGCGGGTCATATGCGGAACGATCAATCCAACAAAGCCTACTGCCCCAACAACGGCAACTGCTGATCCAGCCAAAATAAGAACGATGATCATGCCTGCCAGTTTCACTAACGCCGTGCGCTGCCCCAATCCTTTTGCTACATCTTCACCAAGACTGAGCATCGTGATAGAACGAGACAGCATCATGGCACCAATAAGGGCTGCGAGAATCCACGGAAACATGACTTCGAGCTGAAACCATTTGGTTCCCGCCACACCGCCTGCATACCAGAAGGCCAAATCTTGTCCAATTTTAAAGTAAAGGGCAATCCCTTCGCTTAACGCAGACAATAGTGCGGTCAATGCGGCACCCGCCAAAACGAGACGCACGGGAGTCAAGCCACCTTTTGCCAAGGAACCAATCCCGTAAACCATACCTGCCCCGATGCCAGCACCTAAAAAGCTGTAGAGAATCAGGTACATGAACGGCAGACCCGGGAAAAAAGCGAAGCATAATGCCAAAACAAACCCGGCACCTGCGTTCAAGCCAAGCAGTCCAGAGTCTGCCAGCGGGTTGCGTGTCATCCCTTGCATGATGGCACCTGCAACAGCTAGACTGGCCCCGACCATTGCACCACCGAGTAGGCGCGGCAAACGAATCTCCTGAATAATTTGGTGTTGCGTAATATCAGGATTAAATTGAAAAATAGCTTCCCATACGACTGCAAAGTGGATGTCGGCTGCTCCAAATGACACAGACAAAAACATCCCTAGTATTAATGCGAAAACTCCGCCGGTCAAAATTAGCGTTGCTGCCCAAGGGCGAGAGCGAAACGCAACCGGCTTTTCGTTATTCCCCTCTTTCAGGGAATGTGCGTGTTGACTCATACGTGCCACCTTTTTTCGTTAGTATGGAGCTGAGTTGTTTTTTGGTGATATTGATTCTTATTATCATAATAGAATTTTAGGCGATGCATGAAAACAGTGTCAATGGACAAACGCGCACTTATCTTTGTACATTTAGGCTAATACTTTCAAGACATCATCGACCTTTTTCCCGTTGGCGATCACACCGTGATTCATCCAGGTCATAAAATCCACCTGGTACGCCCGCTTGCTTTGGACAGCACGAAGCGCTTGCCACACCGGATGGTTGAGCTGTAGCTGTTCGGCACCTGGTTTTCCCTGATGCCATTTGTCAAAGGCGAAAAAAATATGATCAGCATCCAGCGTAGACAACTCTTCCCACGATACCCCTTCTCTCACCTGCTTGGCAAATTGCTTTCTTACCAACAAGGCCGGCTCCATTTCCAAATCTTGAAACAACACCTGCGATGTGTAGTTTTTCTCCACTAGGATTTGATCGGCTGCTATGCGCAAGAAGGCTACCTTCTGCCCTTTGAGACTGCCCATTACATTTTTGGCAGCTCTTACTTTTTGTTCATACTGCTCGATTGACCGTTCTGCCAATTCACTTCTGCCCAACCGATCGCCGAGGGTGCGCAATGTTTTTCTCCACTCAGGACCGAACTGCCGAATCACGCATGTGAAGGCAATTCGGGCACATTTGGCATACGCATTCTCCTTCCAGCCAGTACATTCCCGAAGCATAATGACATCTGGAGCACGACTGGACAAAAGCTGCACGTCATCTGTCAGCACATCGTAGGTCGGTACATCATGCAGGCCCAAATAATCCTGCTGCCCCCAATATGTATGCGCCCATTGAACAACGGGTCGAATGCCAAGAGCCAGCAAATAATCCTCCATATAAAGAGAGACGACTCGTAAATCATCCCGATGAATGTTGCGATATTTTCCTGGCGCGAGCCCTACACTCTGCTTAAAGCGACGATTGAAATAATACTCGCTGTTGAATCCGACATTTTGGGCAATCTCGTTGATCCGATCACCCGTCATGAGCAGTATCTGCTTCGCCTGATTCATCCGCAGCTGATGGATGTAATCTAGCGGAAGTTGTCCTGTCATTTCTTTGAAAAGCTGTGTATATCGCCAACGTGCAACATGCGCTTCCTCTGCCAGCTGCTCTACGGTCAGCGGCTCCTGGTAATGCCCCTCTACATACGCAATCGAACGTTCAACAGCCCTTTTCGGGTCCAAACTAGTTTTGCCTGGCACATTTTGCTGGGCCAAAACGCATAGCAATTCCTCAAACCGCACGTGATTAAAAAATAGTTGCAGCGCCTCCGTGGCATCGCGATGCTTGTAAACCTCCGCAATCGATTCAACGACACGTGAAAAAGGCGTGCAGGTCAACTCCCCCACACAGAAAAAAGCCTCGGAAGCTTGTTCTTTCGTCGGAGCTCCGCGTGGACGACACGAAAAGTCAGATAATAATAGTCGAGAACATGACTCGTGCAACTGATCCGAACGTTCTGACGCGGTGCTGCAATCCAGCAACGCTCCCGAGTGAACCGATATGTCGATGATTCGATTTCAATGAGCCCTTCTCCGTCTGTTGCTACAATCATCGTGTAGTCTTCCGGCTCTTGATAGTCCTGCCATTTTTCCACATTTACTTTTTGGATGGCCGTCATTGAGAAAAATAATGGTGGAGATAGCTTGGCCCCGGATGCTTCGTTATTCATCTCCCTCACCCTTCTCGTGAGAATGATTATCATTTAATATTATAATGAGTAAACATCCCGACGACAAGCTCCACAAATAAAAAAGAAAACGCATCAACCGATATGACGCGCTTTCTTTACTGAATTCGATTACTTAACAAACGCTTTGACCAAGTCGTCTGCCTTCTTCATATTGGCCAGCATGGCACCGGATTGCCAATGTGTCCGCTCCATTGGGTAGACATGACCTTTCTTCACAGCAGGAACAGATTTCCAGATTGGGCTCTCCAAAATCTTGAGCGCATCCTTGTTTTCTTCGGAAGTCCACGTGCCGTTCGACGGAAACACAATGATATGGTCTGCATCAATAGCCGGGATAGCTTCTTCTGATAATACTACGTGTGTTTCTTGATTTTTGGCAGCGGAATATGGCGTAAGACCCAACTCCTTATAGAGCATGCCTGTGTAAACATTGCCATCTCCGAAAAGTGCCAAATTCGGCTTATTTCCCACGTTCAAACGAATGACGGCTACCGTTTCATTGCCAATCGCCTTTTCCAGCTTTGTTTTGGTATCCGCAATTTTCTCATTGTACTTTTGGATCGCTTCGTCTGCTTTTTCTGGAACGCCTAGCACCTCGGCGATTTTCTTGAGTCTTCCAATCGTGTCGTTACGGAGTTCATCCGGCAGCTTGTACGTAGGAGCTACCTTGCTGAATTCCTCATATTTCTTGGGATCAGCGTAGCCATCTACAATGATGATATCCGGATTGGCTGCAAGCAATGCTTCAATACTTCCTGTAATATCAAAAAGCGGCACGTCCAGCCCGAGGTAATCCTGTTTGCCCCATGCCGGGTGATACCACTGGACAACCGGGGTCACACCCAATGCTGTCAAGAAGTCCTCCTGATAAATAGCAGCTACCCGCTGTGGCTTTACCGGAATCTCTACATCGCCATAGGCGTCTTTCACCACTTTGGTTTTCGCAGCGGTGTTCTCTGTCGATGCTTTCTGCTCAGTTGATGTTGGCTCCGCTGCTTTTTCTGCACACGCAGCTAACACGAGCATCATGATCAATAATAATGCCATCCATGCCAATCCTGCATTTCGAACCGTTCTTACCATCTTTCTACCCTCTCTCGCATCTGTTGATGATTATCTAAATTGATTCTCATTCTCACTATTTGCATCCTGATCATATGTGTTTACTCGCCATCTGACAATGCATTTTCTCCATTATTTTTTGTCCAAACTCCACAACTGTCCGTGTGAAATCCTTTCCTTTGTACAAAATCAATGATGGCTATCTGGCGTTTGTCCATTGAGCTGCTAAGCTATATCTGATAATGATTATCATTAGATAATAAACAGATTCAAACGACTACTGGAGGAAAATAGAAATGAAACACATGCACATCATGACCGGAACGCTAGGAATCTTCATACTGGCTGGCAGCTTGCTCATTGGATGTAGTCCATCCGCTTCAGAAGTAACGAGCAGCGAGGCAAGTCAGAAAAGCCAGACGCGTCCATATACTGATTATCTCGGGCATGCAAGCATCATCCCGGTCTCCCCTGCACGAATCATCTATTCCGGTGAGACATTTGGCGATATGCTCGCGTTGGGCGTGAAGCCAATTGGGGGATTCGGGTACACCAACCAAATCTTTGAAGACCAACTGCACGATGTCGAGAATGTTGGTTTTCCCATTAACCTCGAAAAGGTCCTGGAATTACAGCCCGACCTGATCATTCATGCAAATACCGAAGAAAAAGAATATGAACAGCTAGCCAAAATCGCCCCAACCGTCATTTTTGATACATTCGCGCCATTGGAAGAGCGAATGACCCAGCTCGGCGATATGATTGGGAAACCGGAAGCAGCCACCAAATGGCTTGCCGATTACAAGCTCAAATCGGAGGAGATGTGGAAGAAGCTGAAGGAGTCAGGCACCATGAAAGAAGGAGAAACCGCCTCTGTCTTTACCTATTATCCGGGTGATCGGCTGTTTGTCATGGCAAGAACAGGGCTTTCCCAAGTCCTCTACGATACAAACGGATTCAAGCCCACTGCGCCCATCCAGGAAATACTCGATGCACAAAAAGGATTTGAACTCATCTCTGTGGAACGTTTGCCCGAAATAGCGGGAGGCCGTATCTTTATTCTGAATACAGCGAGCGAGGAAGCTGAGAAATCAACGCAAGAGCTGCTAAAATCACGCATCTGGAAGGACCTCCCTGCTGTTAAAAACGGATATGTCTACTTTATCGACATCGAAAAATCTAGCAGTGATGCGACAACAAGAGAATGGCTCCTGCAAAGGATTCCTGAAATCCTGGCGAAGTAATCCATTATGTCCGCCCGAATGAAACATGAGAAGCTTTTCAACAATGATTGAAAAGCTTCTTTTTTTTGTATACGATTGATAGAACGAATGATAATGATTCTCATAAAAAAAGGAGGGCATAACCGATGCTTCACTCTAAACCACCTCATCCCCCGCTCGGTTCCCTTCATTTTCAGTTGTGCAAAGTAGAGCGGACGGCTAATCCTTCACCCACTCACTTCCATACCCTGTTCTTCTTCACAAAAGGGTACGGCAGCCTCCGTATTCACGACCAAACGATTTCACTTTTGGCAGGAAAGTGTTTTTTACTTTCACCATCTACTCCTTTTGCGATCGAATCCTTATACGAAAGCGCGATTGAGTGTTACCAAATCTCGTTTACCGTCATCCAGTTCGATGCAGACAATCAGCCCCTACCATACCCATACGCACTGCTTGACGGCCGTATCGAGCTGTCCACTCATCCCTCTGCCCGGCTCTTGCGCTTATGTGGCGCTTTGCTCTTGGGCAGTTTACCTTCTTCTGAAATGGACAGCTTTTGGCAGCAATTGCGGTTCCAGAAGCTGCTCGGATTTTTGCTGGAGCAAAATCTGTCTCCTGACCCTATCCCTAGCAAGAGCCAAGAGGTCGAGAACAGCATTCGTTATATCCAACAAAATTATCAAGAGAACATGACGGTCAAGCAGTTGGCACAAATAGCCAATATGCCCTCTTGGCAGTACACGCCGCTCTTTCGTCAGTTGACGGGTAAAAAGCCTTTGGAATATGTGACAGCACTGCGTATTCATCATGCGAAAAAGCTCCTGAGAAGCTCGAACGATTCATTGCGCGACATCTCCTCGCAGGTCGGCTTCACGGATGAGTATTATTTTAATCGTCGCTTTCGAAAGACGACCGGTTACACGCCAAGGCAATATTCCAGGCTGACTCACCGTATGGAGCTCGTACAGGACTGGACAGGGCATGAGGTAGAGATCCCCCTTCAGCCACAACGCATCATTTATATTGGGGAGACGTTTAATGATTTGCTCGCGCTCCATGTTGAAAATATCGTCGGGGGGAATTTTACCTGGATGGAACGAACGATCTATCGAGACAAGGTAAGACACATGAAGGATATCGCCTTTCCCGTTGACTATGATCATTTGACGACATTGAAGCCAGACCTGATCATTTTCGCGAACGCAGAAGAAGACAAATACAAGCAGATGAGCCGGATTGCCCCAACGCTCACGTTTAATTCATTTGCTTCGCTGGAGGAACGATTGCATACACTCGGAGATTGGCTGGGGAAAAAGAACGAGGCGCAGGAATGGCTCAGGAAAAACCACTCGAATGCTGCCACCATGTGGAATCAGCTCCGCTCCGAGCTTGTTCCTGGTGAGACGGCATCCGTCTTTATCCATGAGCATGGCGGGCGTCTGTTCGTAACGGGCACTTCAGGACTTTCCTCCGCCCTTTACCATACAAATGGTTTTTCTCCTGTGGATAAAATGCAAGAAGTACTGCAAGCTGGCTACGGCTTTATCGAAATTAGAGAGAAGGACATCCCCCTGTACGCAGGTGATCGGATCTTTATGTTGCTGTCCGAGGACCCCGAATCGCGTCAGGCTACTGCTGGATTGATGCAAAGTGATAGATGGCACAGTCTGCCTGCCGTTCAGAACGGCTATGTCTATTTTGTAGAGGCGCAAAAATGGAATTGGAGCGCTGCTCTTATCAGGGAGAGATTGCTGCATATGCTGCCACTTTTGCTGCGCCATTCTTCCTGAAGCAAACAGGCCAGCTTCCCTGTCGTGGGGAATCGCTGGCCTGCTTACTACTACTACTCTGCTACCATCCATGCTACGTTTTTTGCTTGGAGTCCTTTATTCCATTCTGCTGGTGCTGCCATATCGCTGATCACGATGTCGACCTCTCCCAAGTCTGCGATCTTGCACAATGTGCTGACACCGATCTTGGAGTGGTCCGCTAGCACTATGCTTTCATTGGCATTTTCGATGAAACAACGGGCGAGTTCCGTTCGATCTGGCTCATAGCAGGTCAAGCCTTTATGGAGCAGGATGCCGTCAGCCGCGATAAACGCCTTGTCCACATAAAATTGTTTCATCATCTTCTCTGCATAGGTCCCGCTTACCCGATGATGCTTGGCGCTCACCTTTCCACCTAGGAAGTAGATGTCTGCCGTAAGCATTCCATTGTTTTGGTACTCGATTAATCGATTCAGCGCCGTGATCGAGCTAGTGAGGATCGTCAAATCTTTTTTCGTCACGAGAAAGCTGATCATTTTCAAAGGCGTTGTCCCTTCATCGATGACAATAGTATCGCTGTCTTGCACCAAGTCCGCTGCCAGCCGCCCAATCCGTTTCTTTTCTTCCGCGCGCAAGACTTCACGGGCAAAATGAGAGGGCTCGGAGCGCTCCACTGTCAGCTTTACTGCTCCGCCATAGACGCGCTTCAGCTTTTTCTCCGCTTCCAGCTCTTCCAAATACCTGCGGATCGACTCAGACGATACTTGCAGCTTTTCGACCAGCTCATTGGTCCGCACCTTGCCATTGGAATTGATCAACTGCAAAATGATTTGCTTACGCTCTTCCCCGAACAACGACACGCCGAATGTCCCCCTATCTCGTGCTTTACGTCAGTTCGATCTTCTCACCATGGATGTAAATCTGACGTTTTGCCAGCTCGTGAAAAATCACAGCCGGATCAAATGCTTCTTCTGGTGTAATGACACCAATAGCTTTTACGTTTCCTTTTGCGATCTGCTCAGTCGCAATCGCCAACGGAATTCCTACGTTGCGGGTATAGGCGCGCAGCCCTGCCCAGTCAGCTACAGAACCGTCAGATGCCGGATGAGTATGGTACAGGATGTGTCCTACTTTGCGGCCGTCCTTGGTACCAGTTACCTCGACATGAAGAGAATACCCGTATAATTCCGTCTCTTTACCCTCTCTAGAATTGTAGAGGTATTGGGAGATACAATCAAGGATTCCCACCTTTGTTTCCCCTACCGTGATGGGATCGTTCCGTAAAAAGCCATAATCATAGAGGGCTTTGACCAGCTCCATGTTTTGCTTCGGCCATGTACCCCGCACCTCGATCAGCTTTACTCCTTTTGGAGACAAAGCCTGCGCGAGCGTCTTCGTTTCTGCATGAGGAATGATGTACTGAATGGTTTTTCCATACGGCTCAGGAAGCTTTATCTCGCGTGGACGAGCAAATGGCGGGACTTGAATGAATGCGCCATTTTCATAGACGACACGCCCTGGCAAATCTGGATCATACTCATAGGTCGTCGTCTCTGTGATCGATTTAGAAAAGGCAATCGGGCGAAAGGAACCGTGGCTGACACGCACTTCGTCGACTTCATCGAGCTGGTTCGCTATATGCATCGCCATCATTTGGGTCAGTCCAGGTGTCATGCCAAAGCCTGGCAGGCAGGTCTTCCCATGGTCACGGAAGATCGCATCCGATGCGTTTTCTTCCCCAAAGCCGTTCAAATTGATGCCATGGCAGCCAGCCTCCGCAATCGCAGCAGTAGACAGGCCGTTCAGTGTGATCGTGGTTCCGTCCATGACGATATCGTAACCGCGCATTTTTTGGACCGTATCCGCATGATCGCGTACATTTACCGGAACAAAATCTACGCGAGGATCGTTCAGCCACTCGACTACCTTGCGACCTTCTTCTTCATTGAAATCGCCGATCGTGATCTGCTCAAAATCCGAATGCAACACGAGATCGAGCACAGCTTCCCGACAAATATTTCCCGCTCCACCCAAGCAAAACACTCTCATCACGATAGCCTCCTTGTATTTACTCCAGCCAGAAACGATTGTTTTCCATTGCAGCGATTAATCTCTCCATATCCTCGGGGTAAACCTCTCCGATATTGCCAATCCGAAACGTGTCCGCTTGCGAGATTTTGCCCGGATAAATGATGAAGCCTGCCTGCTTCAACCGTTCATACAGCTCCGCGAAGGTGAATGCCTCGCTTTCGGGATAATAAAAGGAAGTGATGAAGGGCGATTGCGATTCTTTTGGCAACAGAACGCGGAAACCGACACGCTCCATGCCTTCTGCGAGTAACTGCTGATTTCGCTGGTAACGCTCGTACCGTTTGTCAACTCCCCCCTCTGCCTCAAGCTCTATCAGTGCTTGATAAAAAGCTCGCACAACATGAGTCGGAGAAGTATAGCGCCACTTTCCGTTTTGCTCCTCCATCGTCTTCCACTGGCTGTACAAATCGAGGGACAGCGTACGGGCAATCCCTTTGCATTTGATGAGCGCCGACGTTTTGGCAACGACAAAGCCGAAGCCAGGTACACCTTGGATACATTTGTTTGCGCTTGAGATCAGGAAGTCGATCGAGAGTTCTGCTGCATCCAGCGGAATGCCTCCGAAGCTGCTCATCGCGTCTACGATATAAACTTTTCCGTACTTCTTGGCGACTTCACCAATTTCTTTGATGGGATTAAGCATGCCGGTAGTCGTTTCCGAATGCACCACAGCCACATGCGTAATCGTTGTATCTGCCGCGAGTTTTTGCTCCAAAGCCACTGCATCGGCTTTTGTCACTTCGCCAAAGTCAATTACCTCCGTCGCGATTCCATGGACTTGTGCCATTTCCACGAGCCGATCCCCGTATGCGCCATTCGTCAGGACGAGCAGCTTACCGTCTGCGGGAATCGCACTGCTCACCACCGCTTCCACACAAAAGGTCCCGCTGCCTTGTATCAAGACGCTCGTATAATCCTCTACCTGGGAGGTTGCCAATCGGATGAGCTTTTGGCGGATTGCCTGTACCAGTTCATTGTAATCACGGTCCCACGTGCACCAGTCCCGCAGCATTGCCTCGCGTACGGTTGAGGAAGTGGTCAATGGTCCAGGGGTGAGCAACAAGTACGAATTGTCGGTTAGTCGTGTCTGATTCATGGTCTCTCTCCTCCTGCATGACGCATCTCGATGTTTTTAAGCACCTCATCCAAGCATCCGATCTCCGCGACCACGTAGTGCGCACCCGCCGCCATCAGTCGTTCTGTTGCGACAGCCAGTCTTTTATCCAGCTCTTCCTGTGGCATGCTTGTCACTTCCTCCAAGGACAGGCCGAGTTCGCTTCCACCCTTCAGGACGCCAACGGTCCACATCCCGGCATTTCTTCCTTCTTTCATATCGCTCGTCGTATCACCGACCTTGACTATCTCGTTCATTGGAAATACATCCAGCAGGATCGCATTTTGATAGCACATCCATGGATATGGACGTCCAGCAGGCACTTCGCTTGGGGTGACCAGTGCGTCCGGTTCGTAGCCCTGTTGCTTAGCCGATGCTGCTACAACATTTATCATTTCCCTCGTGTAGCCAGTGGTCGAGCCGATTTTGATTCCTTGCTCGCGCAGTCGTCCTACCAATTCAATTGCTCCCGGAACAGGAGTGGCGTACTCGTGCAGCGTCTCCATCAGCATCGGTTCGAAGTCAGCGTACAATTCGTCCACATCCGCTTCATTTGGAAGTCGACCGTAACGCTCTTGCCATAGCGCTGCTACCCGCTCCATTTTGCAAAGTGCCTGGATATGATCACGCTTGAGCATCCCCATCGGTTCGCGCGCTTCTGCTGTTGTCAGCTCAATCCCCCGTTTTTTGAACACCTGTAAAAAGACAGCCAAAGGAGCGAAACATCCGTAATCTACCATCGTTCCTGCCCAATCAAATACAACTGCTTTCATGCTTTATGCCACCTGACCTTTCTCTTGGTAGGACCCTGTAGTCCGCTTGCGAAGTTTGGATGCGATCCATTCTGCGCAAGCACGTGCGATGATGTTGAGGATGACGATCAATACCGACATCGCTGCTGCCGGAGCCACATCCCCGGCGTCATCCATGTTGACGATGGAGACAGATGCCAACTTGAAATCCGCTGCGTACAGAAAAACAACTGCCGAGATCGTCACCATCGAGTTGATGAAAAAGTACACCGCCATCTCGACAATCGCCGGCATACAGACGGGAATCGTGACGCGCCACAATAGCTTTCTCTGCGAGATCCCCATGGACTCTGCCGCTTGCTCGAACTCGGGATCGAGCTTTTTCAACGCGCTCGTTGCCGTAATGAAGCCGACAGCGAAAAAATGAATGACGTTCGCCAAAATCAAAATCCAAATCGTCCCGTACAAGCCGTGAAATGGATTCGACGGATTGTTGAAGAAGAAAATGTACGCTAGTCCAATGACCATCCCCGGTAATGCTAGCGGGAGAATCGACAGGAAGTATCCAGCTTGGCGAAGCCCCTTCCACACTTGGGATTTTTCAATCGTGTAGGCAGTAATAAACGTGACCGTCGTCCCGATGGCTGCCGTCAGCAAGGCGACGAGAATGCTGTTCCACAGTGGCTCGATCCCTTCTCCGGCTACGTTGGAAAAGTCGTAATGATCCAAGCCGAGCGTCAAATTGTACGGCCATACTTTGATGAAAGAAGCCAGCACCACCGCAGCCATGAGGAGCAGCAAAAATCCGCTGACGCCTACACAAAGGATGGAATAAAACAAGTCGCGCAAACGATTCTCCTTGATTCGATACGGTTTGGACTTGGCTGTTACAGCCGCGTGCTGCTTCCGCTCAACAATCCGGTCCACGACAAACGCCACGAGAGCGGGAATGATCAAAAGCAGCCCAACCGTTGCTCCCATCGTCATATTTTGCTGACCGATGACCTGCTTGTAAACGTCTGTCGCCAGTACGGAAAACTGTCCGCCGACAACCTTTGGTGCTCCGAAGTCAGTAAACGAGAGAGTAAAACAGACAAAGCAGGCGCTGACGATACCGTATTTCACGCTGGGAATCGTCACTACAAAAAACTTGCGCCAATGGTTCGCCCCGAGCGTATCTGCCGCTTCGTACAGCTGATAGTCGGCAAAAGCAAGGGAAACAGCGAGAATCAAATACGCTTGCGGGAAAACGTAGACGATCTCCGCCAAAATAATCCCCACTGGGCCGTACAGATCGATGTCCCATTGAAACGGGAGCAACCCGAAGATTCCCGTCGTCACTAGCCCTTGATTCCCAAAGAGGTAGGTCAGGGCTATTCCGTGCATCATCGTGGGCGCAAACAGCGGCAACAGCGCGATTGCCCGAAAGACTCGTTTTCCGCGAATCCCGCTACGCGTCAAGGCATACGCGAACAGAAAAGCGAGTGTGACTGCGATCAGCGTCGTCATCGCAGAAATATACAAGGTGTTATTCAGCGACCCAGCCAGTGCCGGGGTGGAAAAGTACGTAACGAAATTGTCAAGGCCGATGAACTGACCGTTCTTATTATAGAATGCTTTGGAAAACAGCTGGCCAAGTGGCAACAGAACACTCGCTGACAATCCAAGTACGACGAGAGCGATGAGCCACTTTTGTATGGCTTTTCCATCGAAGATCGATGTCATTTCCTTCATGCTGCTCACCCCTGTTCCTCTATGGCTGGCGCATGCTCAAAGGTTAGCAAATTCTCCAGCGGAAACTCCAGCCACACCTTTTTGCCTCGGGTAATTCCAAGTCTTTGTGCCTCGGCCGCTATCAGATCGATTGTCAAAAGCTCTTTTTTTATCTGACCTTCCTCTTGCCACTCCAGAAAGATTCGGTAAAAAGCACCGCGAAACTCTATCTCGGAAATAGCCGCAGGTATGGCACATTCGGATTCTTGCTGCAATAGCCGCACATGCTCCGGTCTGATAGCAAGTAAGCGATTCTGATCAGATTGCGCATTCTCAAAGCGACTGTACTCAAAAAAGTTGATCGCTCCGATAAAATCAGCAACAAACGGAGTGGCTGGTTTGTTATAGATCTCCTCTGGTGTACCTACCTGAACGACCTCGCCGTGATCCATGACGACGATCTTGTCAGCCATAGTCAAAGCCTCATCCTGGTCATGCGTGACCATCACTGTTGTCATGCCGTACTGCTCATGCAAACGCCGAATCTCCCGGCGCAGCTTTTGTCTTACCTTTGCATCTAGTGCGGATAATGGTTCATCTAAAAGCAAGATATCCGGCGATAGTGCAATCGCTCGCGCCAAGGCAATTCGCTGCTGTTGACCGCCTGAGAGCTGGCTGGGATATTTGGCGGCGGCATGAGACAAATCAACCATGTCTAGCGCCTCTTCTACTTTGGCTGCGATCTCTTTTTTCCCCAGCTTCTTTTCTTGCAGACCAAAGGCAATGTTTTCGGCAGCCGTCAAATTGGGAAACAAGGCGTACGACTGGAACATCATCGCAATGTTTCGTTTCGCTGGTGGCAGGGAAGTAATCTCCCTGCCTCCCAGGATCATCTTGCCTGTTGTCGGCTGCTCCAATCCAGCCAGCATTCTCAGTAATGTCGTTTTACCGCAGCCACTGGGACCGAGCAGACAAACAAATTCATTCCTGTCAATTTCGATGGAAATGTGCTCCAATGCGGCAAACAAACCAAAGCGTTTACTGACCCCTTGAATGGATAGATAGGATTGTGTCATGCTGTTCTCCTCGCTGCTTACTTAGGTTCGCTCTTGGTCGCGTATCGTTTTTCCCACTCACCCAAGATGTTGTCACGATTTTGTGCGGCTTGATTCAGGTCGAGCTTGATTAATTGCTTGATTGGATCTACTGCGTAGCCTTCCGGGAGTGTCGCACCTTCTTGCTTGACACTGACGATGGCGAAGTTCTTGTTATAAGCTTTCATGACTTCATCGGAGATGGCCCAGTCCAAGAACAGCTTGGCTTCTGGCTTGATCTCACTCTTTTTCATCAAGGCATTCGCCTCTACATCCCAACCCGAGCCTTCTGTTGGAAAGACGACTTCAACGGGTGCGCCTTTTTTCTTCTCGGTAATCGAACGATAGCCGAAGGAAATGCCGATTGGATATTCGCCCGATGCGGCCATTTTCGCTGGCTTCGAGCCGGAATGCGTGTAGATCGCCATATTTTCATGCAGCTTGTCGAGGTATGCCCAGCCTTCTTGCTGCCCTTTCAGTTGCATGATTCCGTTAATCGTGAGCAGCCCAGTTCCTGACGACGCCGGATTTGGCATCACGATCAATCCTTTGTACTCCGGCTTGATCAGGTCTTCGTATGACCGCGGGATAGGCAAATTGCGTTTTTCCAGCTCCTTGGTGTTGATCGCGATCGCTGTCTCCCACGCATCGATTCCTACCCAGCTTGCAGGTTCCTTGGAATCCTTAAACTCCGGGGATACTTTCTCGATTCCTTTCGGCGAATACCCTTCGAGCATGCCTTGCTGTTCGAGTACAAGCAGGCTTGTGGCTGCTGTTCCCCATACGACGTCTGCTTGTGGATTGTCTTTTTCCGCCAGCAGCTTTGCTGTGATGATCCCTGTAGAATCGCGGACAATATTGACTTTTACATCTGGATATTTCGCTTTGAAGGATTCCAAATACGTTTTGATCTGGTCATCCTCCAGCGCCGTATAAACAGTAATCTCTCCTGAGGCGGTTGTACTTTCCTTCGTGGAAGCTTGTGTGTTTGGTTGTGTTTGAGGTGATTGTCCACATCCTGCTAAAAACGCGATTGATAGAACGGAAGCAAGTAAAGGATAATGCCATTTCTTCATGAGAACCTCTCCTCTTTGCGGAATGTTCATTGCTTGATTCCTACGACTCCAATCTTACGGGGAAAATATTAAGCGGATGTGAACGCAACGTTAATAGATTGTTTTTATGTGTGTTTAGTTGTTTTTGGTTGTATTTTAGCACAAATAAAAAACAACTGGGTAATAAAGGGGAAACAAGGAGTATGTCGAAGTTACACATGCCTCAATTAATAATGCGAAGGGGATATGAGAATGAACTTGAAGGCGGAACCGTTGGATTTGCAAATGGCGGATATATCAGGTTCTAAATGGCAGGAGGTCAGAGCTGAGGAACTTGATATTGATAATGTCAGCTTGGCAAAGACTAAAATCAACAACGTAAATATGAGTCAAATGACTTTGACTGATGTGAATATGAGTGGAAGCATAATCTCCAATGCAAACTTGTCAGGCTTAGGCATTCAGCATGCTAATCTTAGCCACGCTGTTATTAACCAGGCACATTTGTTTGGAACAGAGTTTCATAATGTGGTTCTTCCGAATGAGGGAGATGGGAATTATCATCCCGATGAGCGCTATAAACCCGTAAGTTTTCATAGCTGTAACCTTTCTCATGGGCAATTCAGAAATTGTGTTTTATCCCATGTGGAGATAACGGATTGCGACATTACTGGATTGAAAATAAACGGTATCTTGCTCTCGGATTTAATCAAGGGCAAGTAAAAGGCAAGCACTTTTGCACAAAAAAAGACTCAGACATCCATTCTAGTAGCAAATAGGATGCGCTAAGTCTTTTGTTTTTTGCTATCTTCTACCGCAAAGCAGCCTCTACAGCCGCCTTTGCATGAATCGCTGTCGTATCAAATACCGGAACGGTGCAATCTTCGGCTGTGATCAACAGACCGATTTCCGTGCAACCGAGGATGACTGCCTCAGCACCTTCCTTGACCAGTCGCTCAATGATCGCCTGGTATGTACGTTTGGATTCCTCGCGAATGGTTCCGACGCACAGCTCATGATAAATGATGTCATGGACGAGTTTTCGCTCTTGTTCATCCGGCAGCAATACCTCTAATCCGTGTACGTCACGCAGCCGCCCTGTGTAGAACTCCTGCTCCATCGTGAATCGCGTCGCGAGCAGTGCCACTCGTTTATGCCCGTGGTTCGTGATCACTTGGGCTGTCGCATCTGCGATATGAAGAAACGGCAGGCTGGTCGCTCCCTCGATGGCATACGCCAGCTTATGCATTGTATTTGTACAGAGAACGATCAGGTCGGCTCCTGCCGCTTCCAGACTTTTCGCCGCACTCGCCATCCGCTCGCCTGCTTCTTCCCATCGTCCTTCTCGTTGCATTTCTTCGATTTCCGCAAAATCAACAGAATACATAATGCTTTTCGCCGAATGCAAACCGCCTAGCTTCTCCTTAACGGTTTCATTGATCAAACGGTAGTAGACCAAGGAGGACTCCCAGCTCATGCCGCCAATTAATCCGATTGTTTTCATTGTTTTCTACTCTCCTTTGTCGTTGTCGTTCTCGTTGCCATTTGCGTTTTCCCATCCCGCCTGACGAAAACGGGTCTGTAGCAGTTCATGCGCCTTTTTCGTATTCAATGAAGTATCCATTGGTACTCCTCGTTCTTGCGCATCCGCTTCTGTTAACAAGGTTTCTTTTACACCATCAGCATTCAGCCCTAATGCCAGAGCCATCTTTTTGTAAAAGGAATAATAACTCTCTTTCTTTGCAGGACCGAGATGAAGCGTTCCGAGGTAAGAGCCGTGTAGCAGTTCGTGGATGGCATTCCCCACGTCTTCCACATGGATAACCGTCTTGTACAAATTGCCTGATCGGCTTACTTCTCTGCCAGCTTCCAGGTCTGCACACATCGAAGCGACACGTTTATCCCATTGCCCAGCCGCATTTCGACCATAAATCGGGCCCACTCGCACGATGACATGGTTGGGATGCCGCTCGCGAATGCGTGCTTCTCCTTGTATTTTGGCATTCGAATAAGTAGCTAACGGGTTTCTCTCATCTAATGGCTCAGGCGGATCTTCTTCCCGATAAGAGCCTGTACCTTTTCCGAAAATACCATCTGTGGAGATGAAGATCAATTTGCTCTTTTCTGGCAACAGAGAAAGCAGAGCATCCAAGCCGTTTTCTATTAGCGCTCGTTCATCTGTTGCACTCATCAACGCCCAAATGACAACATGTGGTGAAAACTCTTGTAGTATCGCTGTAAAAGAAGGGATATCGGTTACATCGATTTGGAGCAGATGACCAGCGCCTGGTGCCGAAAAGCATGTACCTGTGAGTTCAATAGCCTCGTCCCGCAAAAGCTCATGATAGATTTGACTCCCCAAGTAGCCGCTTCCTCCGAGCAACAATACTCGGTGTTTCTCCATGGCTGTCTCCCTCCCTTTCCGTTATGATCCAATATACCACTATCTCCCATCTAGAGCGACGCATAAATAGTCCGATCACCTTTATGAAAAAGAGTTGTTTTTTCAATTGTACCAACCCGATGAATAGGATCATTGGTGGGCAGCTCCTACCATGAACCATTCGAGAGCTTCTGAAAATTCATGAGGAAGCTCTGACACCTGGAGGAAGGTACACATCTCACTTACGATCAGTTCTCTGTTTTGCCCGTATTGCTCTGCGAGCAGAGCTAGCTGCTCCCAATCACTGAGTTCCTTTTGAAAAGCTGCTCGATCCAATGGCCGGCCGTGCGATTCCACGAAAAGAGTCGCTTCAGACTGGTACGCTTGCTTCAACACGCGCAGAAAACGGGAAGCTGTATAACTGCGCGGTCCGCCATAGACAGAGGGACCCAAGGCATCTCCCAGGAACAGCGTTTGATCCTCTTTTACGTACACATAACACGAATCTTCCGAATGATCTCCTCCGACACGGTTCACCTGACATGTCACGCCACCAAGGTCGATCGTGATCGACTCATCGAATAGGATATCCGGCTCGACTATTCGGATCAAGTCCCGGTTCATTCCGTACTCTTTTTTAATGTTCGCCATCGTGCTAGCATTGATGATCTTCTCCTTACAGAGCTGTTCCATGACTTCATCCGACCATTCCAGCTCCATCAGCTTGCTCAATGAATGTGCGGTTTTTGCCTGCGCGATGGTAGGTAGATCCCATGCTGACATTCCGAATGTATGATCCCAGTGCCAATGAGTCAGTATGAGCAGATCTGGAAGACGAACGCCTAGCCTTTGCAACTCCTGACGAAACAACGCGGCATGCGCCGGTGAATTTCCAGCATCAATCAAGAGAGTTTTTCTGGCCCCTGTAATGGCTGCTAGGATGGGGCGATCCGTGTCATGACTTGCATGCATAATCAAGATATGCTCGGTAATCTGTTCGATCGTGGACATTTCCTTCTCCCCTTCCCAATTACGCTAATGTAATTTTCTCTCTACAGAATGACACAGCAATATTTTCCATGTTATCACACAACACTTCCCCTTCTCTGTGGTTGTCTAATGTTAACAACTTGAGAATTTCGAGTGCACATGAAAAAATGACAACAACAAGAGGATTTCAACCTCAATTTTTCTTAGACAATACTTTTAGCCCAATTGAGGTTCCCATGATCACAGTGTCGGCCATGGATATAAAAAGACCTGTATCAACAACACCGGGTAAAAGTTTAATTGTTCGATCAAGTATAGCCGGATTTTCAATATATCCAAAAGAACAGTCCAAAATATAGTTACCATTGTCAGAAACGTATGGGCAACCATTCACTCTACGTAATGTTGGGACGCAGTTTAACCCCTCAATCCGTTTGGCTGTAACTTCCCATGCAAAGGGAACGACTTCAATAGGTAGCGGGAATTTTCCGATTTCCTCGACAGCCTTAGATTCATCTGCCACTATAATTAGACGATTAGAAGCAGCTGCGACTAACTTCTCGCGTACGAGTGCTCCCCCTCCCCCTTTAATCAGATCCAATGATGAATTAAACTCATCAGCACCATCAATTGTCAAATCTAATTCTGTTGATTGTGCAAAAGTTTCTAGTGGAATACCTAATTCATTAGCTAAATAACTAGTTTGTTGGGAAGTAGGGATGGCACGAATTTGTAATTCTCCCTTTTTTACTAACTCTCCCAATTTACGTATTGTCCAATATACTGTAGAGCCGGTACCTAGGCCGATTGTCATTCCATCTCTAATATATTCCACTGCTTTCTCGCCTGCTAGTTTTTTTAAATTCATACGAGTCCTCAAGGTCCTTTCTCCTAATTCTTAAAACCATTTAAAGGAAAACCACAGTAAAAACTGTGGTTTTCCAACAATGTATAGAGATAATTTTTTATTGCATTCCTTTTTTAACCCATTCAGCTACCGTAACCACACGCTTGGCTTGATGTTTAACAGCATTTTGATAAGCTTCCTTATCTCCAACAATTTGATTGTTTTGATCGACAGATATGCTTGTTCCATACGGATTCCCTCCGGCAGCGAACAAGGAAGCATCAGTATATCCTGGAGCAACCACGATTGCCCCCCAGTGATACATGGAGGTGTATAAGTTAAGGATAGTCGCTTCTTGACCACCGTGAGCGTTTTGAGCAGAAGTCATTGCACTTACCACTTTATTAACCGTTTTTCCATGGAACCAGATTCCACCTGTTGTATCTAAAAATTGTTTCATTTGGGCGGCAATGTTTCCGAAACGTGTAGGCGTACTGAAAATAATGGCATCAGCTTCAACGATGTCATCCGGTGTAATAACCGGAATATCTTTTGTGGCTTCCACATGCGCTTTCCAAGCCGGATTCCTATCAATCACTGCTTGAGATGCCAATTCTTGAACCTTAAAGATTTTCACTTCCGCGCCGGCTTCCTTTGCCCCTTCCGCAGCCCATTGTGCTAATTGATAGTTAGTTCCGGTGGAGCTGTAATACACAATTGCAAGTTTGACATTCATGTAAAAAATCTCCTTAAATTAAAATAGTTCGTTATACAACACACTCTACGATATCCATCTCGTTCAAGTGGTAAACCTGATTCGACATAAAAACATAGGGTAGTTGTTACCTCTTAAGCTCTTTTTGAAGTCCCAGCGTAAGTTAGTCTAATTCTCTTACTTGAAATGGCAACAACACACGTTCAATCTGTTCTCGATGCGGTTCATATTGTTCAGGTAACATCAGTTTTTCTCCCATGGTCTCATGTGACTCGTCGTGAGCGAAGCCTGGCGGATCTGTTGCGATTTCAAAAAGAATTTCGCCGTGCTCTCTAAAGTAAATCGCATTAAAATAGTTTCGATCTTGTACAGGGGTAACACCATAACCATGTGCTTCAACATAATTTTTCCAAACCAATTGATCTTGGTCGTGTAAAGCCCGCCAAGCAATGTGATGTACTGTTCCAACGCCCATAGCTCCTCTAGCCATAGGTGATAATTTTAGATCAATCACATTTCCGATATCAGCTGTGGAACGAAACCGGATGAAATCACCTTCTGTACCAATCATCTGTAGGCCCATCACTTTTTCCAATAGTTCTCCTGTTTTTTCCGGACGTAAGGATAAAAGTGTAGCTCCGCCAAATCCTTTTATTGCAAACGCGGAAGTGATTTCACCAAAATTCCAGGTGTTAGCTTTCCCTTCTTCTCTTTCAACTATTTCCAAATGCAGGCCATGGGGATCGTCAAATTGTAAATACTGCTCTCCAAACCGTTCCATTTTTACAAAAGGGATTTGAAATTTCTCCAGTCTTTTTTCCCAAAAGTCCATAGCACCTTTCGGCACAACGTAAGAAGTTACCCCCACTTGACCGCCGCCGATTACTCCTTGGCGAGCACCTGGCCATGGGAAAAATGTGATAATGGTTCCCGGTTTTCCACTTTCATTTCCAAAATACAAATGAAATGTTCCTGGATCATCAAAATTAACCGTTTGTTTTACTAAACGCAAACCTAATACTCCTGCATAAAAATCCACATTTTCCTGTGGATGACCTACAATTGCAGTAATATGGTGAATACCCATCGTTTTCATATTCGTACACTCCTTTGTCCAATTGAATTTGCCTATTTGGTATTTAGGGTTATAAGTCCATATTTTTGTTATTCAATCAGTAACCCGAAGTTTTTGTCCCCAATCGAAACTGTCTCCATGCCTATTTTTTTAACAAATTTGACCTCCGACAATATTACGTTTTCCTGCAATACATGATCAAAACGTTCCAACGCTACTTTAATCTGTTCATCGACATCGAGAGTAAGTATCACTCGTTTTTCAATAGGGAAATCCATTTTCTTACGGTAATCTTGAATCACGCGGATGACTTCACGAACCATCCCTTCCTGCTCTAGTTCCTCTGTTATCGTCGTTTCCAAAGCAACATTGATTTGGTAACCCGAAGCAGTAGCGAAGCCCTGCTTACCATGCTTTTCTACGAGCAGTTCATCAAGCGTAATTCGGACGGCTTCGTCTGAAAGAATAACATCCAAGAAACCCCTGTCCACAACTTGTTTGGCTTCGGTGATGGACAGTTGCTTCAAACGTTCTTGAATCGTTCCAACGAGTTTCCCGTATTTTTTACCGGCAACTTTTAAATTAAGTTTAAAGTGGTAGGTAATGAAGCTGCTATCACTTTGCTCTACTCGGATTTCTTTTACGTTTATCTCATCTTTGATGATGTTCGCGAACCTACTCATGTTGAACGGGCGGTCTATGGAGACGATAAGTTCGGACAGAGGCTGGCGTGTCTTGATTCCGCTTTCGTTTCTGATGTTCCGAGCTAGCTCAACGATTTGACGGGCGGTTTCCATTTCGCTTTCGAGAGTTTCATCGATAACTGCCTTATTCACCTGTGGATAATCTGTTAGGTGCACGCTTTCTCCGCCGCCAAGATTTCTATAGATGTCATCTGCAATGAGTGGTGCATACGGCGCAATCATGCGGGCCGCTGTTAATAACACCTTGTGTAGTGTTTGGTAGGCAGAAACCTTGTCCTCAGTAATCCCACTGCTCCAAAAACGGTTACGGGAGCGGCGGATGTACCAATTACTAAATTCGTCTATAAACGCTTCTATGTGCTTTGCCGGATTTAGAAAGTCGTATGTTTCAAGCCCTTTTACTACGTTTTGCAGGGTGGAATTCAGCCTCGAAAGCAGCCAGCGATCTAACTCGTTCTCAAACGCTTTTTGAGGGTAGTCCTCTGGCCTGTATTGATCGATCGTTGCATATAGCGAATAGAAAGCATGCGTGTTATGAATCGTATCGATCACTTTAGACTTCGCTTCGGCTACCATTCTTTTAGAAAAATGCTTGCTGCTCCACGGCGCACTGTCAGAAAGCAGGGCCCACCGGAACGCATCAGTCCCAAATTCTTCTATCACTTCCCAAGGATCGATGCCATTCCCTTTACTTTTAGACATCTTTTGTCCGTTTTCATCAAGAACGTGCCCAGTTGAAATGACCGCTTTGTATGGCGATTTTCCGTTATACATTGTGGATACCGCCAGCAAGCTAAAGAACCAGCCTCTTGTTTGGTCGATACCCTCGGAGATTATGTCAGCAGGATACTGCTCCTGGAACAGTTTCTCATCACCAAAGGGATGATGGTATTGGGCAAATGGCATCGATCCGCTATCAAACCAAACATCGATGACTTCTGGTGTTCTTTTCATGGTTCCACCGCATGAGCAACGCAAATTGACATCATCTACGAAAGGTTTATGCAACTCCAGATCTTCATCCACGACCTCGACTGACTTCTCGCGCAGATTTTTCAGGCTGTCTGGAGCATACTCGGTCCCGCAATCCTGGCAAAGCCAGATGTTCAGAGGAGTTCCCCAGTACCGATTCCGGCTGATATTCCAATCTACGAGATCTTCCAGGAATTTACCGAAACGTCCTTCTCGTAAATGGGAAGGGTACCAATCAATTTTCCTGTTGTTTTCAATAAGCTGTTCTTTTATCGCAGTCGTTTTGATGAACCAGCTTTCAATCGCATAGTAAAGAAGAGGAGATTTACAGCGCCAGCAAAAAGGATAGCTGTGCTCATAACGTTCTTTAGAGAACAGAAGATTACGGAAAGACAAGTCTTTTACGATATCGACGTCACAATCTTTGACGAAGCGTCCGGCGTAGTCGCTGATTTGATCCGTGTATCGTCCGGCCAGATTTACCACGTTAACGAAATCCAATCCGTGCTGAATGCATGTGCGATAATCGTCTTCCCCGTGCGCAGGTGCCGTATGAACGATACCAGTACCACTTATATCGCTGACATAGTCAGCATCTACGACGATATGACCTTTATTTACATGAAAAAAACCAAACGGCGGCTCATAAGCTGTCCCTATGAATTCTGATCCTTTGTGTGTAGACAATACTTCATAGTTCTCTTTCATTACTTTCTCTACAAGATTTTTAGCAACTACGTATACCTCATCGTTCTGTTTTACCCGCACGTATTCGATATCTTTGCTGATCGCTAAAGCCACATTAGACGGGAGGGTCCATGGCGTTGTTGTCCAAGCAAGAAAGATATCCTTCCCAGTCTTGCTTCGGAATTTCACCGTTGCACTCAAATCTTTGACGTTGTCATAGCCTTGCGCCACTTCGTGAGAACTTAGTGTTGTTTGGCAGTCAGGACAATAGGGACTCACGCGGTGTCCTTTATACAATAGACCTTTTTTATGGATGACAGACAAGATGTGCCAGACTGATTCGATATAATCGTTAGTCAGAGTGACGTAGGGGTCCTCCATGTCAGTCCAATAGGCTATGCCTTCTGTAAGTTCTCGCCACTGCTTTTCATATTCGAACACACTGTTTTTGCACTCTTCCACAAATTTAGCGACTCCGTAATTTTCAATCTCCTGTTTTCCCGAAATGCCAAGCTGCTTTTCCACGCCAAGCTCTACTGGAAGACCATGAGTGTCCCATCCGGCTTTTCGGACGACTCTGAATCCTGACATTGTTTTATAGCGGCCGATGAAATCTTTAATCACGCGACCGAGAACATGACCGATATGAGGCAGTCCATTGGCTGTAGGAGGCCCTTCATAAAACACAAAGTTCGGTTTTCCCGCCCGATTATCAATTGATTTTTGAAAAGTATCCTCTTGCTTCCACTGATTCAAGACACGCAGCTCTCGAACTCTGGCTTTTTCCTTCACATCCACTTTTCTCATGTCTTTCATCCTTCCTCCGTATCTATTAAGATTGGGTAAAGCCCAGAAAAAATTGTGCCTCCCCAAAATCTCGATATTGAATGAAGCACCGATCTCGTTGGAGGATTTATGAATAAATCATTATTGCAATTAATGGTTAAAATTGCTGATACAAGGAGTTTCACACAAGCTGGAAAAGAATTGAATATGACTCAACCAGCTGTAAGTAAAGCAGTTAACGGTCTTGAAACCGAACTTGGGGTGACTCTTTTGATTCGAAATCGTCGTCGTGGAGTCAGGAATTCAACACCTTTCCACTACACCAAGAAGAAATGTATGCTGTGCTAAACAAGGAACATCCTTTAACTACAAAAAATATGATTCAAGCAACAGATCTCTTGGATCAGTCTTTGATTTTTTGTAAATCAGGATTTGAAACTCCAGTTATAGATTGGTTTGAAAAATCCCGCGGGAAACCGAAAGTGAGATACGAAAACTTGATCCCCCAGCGTATCGTAATATTCATATGGCCGTTTTATCGTTTGAGGATAGTGGGATTTCTGTAAAATTATTCATTGAAATTTCCCTGCAATTATTTCCGCAATTCTTTGCTAGATTCAAATGACCTCCGTAAAAAAGCCGCGAAACAGCACAGTGCTGCGCGACTTTTTTACATAGTTCTTAGAATCATTTGACCTATATTTTATTACAACAGTACATCAGCATAATCTTCATGGCGGTCAAATTGACTTTTGGCAAAAGGACATAATGGCATAATCTTAATCCCTTTCGTCCGAGCGAATTCGACTAATCTCTTCACTAACGCTTGTCCTACACCTTGACCTTTTAGACTATCGGAAACGATCGTGTGATCTACTATAATAATATGATTTCCATTTTGAACATAATGAATTTCAGCTTCTTTATGATCCTCATCTCCAACATAAAAACCGTTCGTACCTTCTTTAATTTCGAACATTTGTTTTCCCCCATTCAAAAGGTGTGGTTTCCATACATATTCCAACGCACCACTCGGACAATTATTTATTTGAGATGCTATTTTATCAGCCGTTTCTCCATCAACATGAACCCATGGTTTCTTTTTAATATTAAATACTCCAGGTAACCCACTAACACATTTTGCCGAATGAACGCATCGTCCCGGGTGAAATATAACATCGATATCTTTCCCTACATATTGCTTAGAATCATCACTCAATATCTTTCACTCTCCCATATAATCCTCAAGTTGTTACTTTCGCATAGATGATAAAGAACATCATTATTTCTCCAATTACAATATAATTAGGTACGTAAAAAATGTTGTCCAACGCATAGAAACATCCGAGCAGTCCTAATAATACCGCCAAAGAGCGGGCTCGTAGCCTTGTATGTTTCTGTCTGTATCGGTGGAAAACAAATGATGTTGAAATAAAATAAAGCAGAACCGCCCCGAAAATAAAATCCAACATAAGTGGATAATGTAGTTGCTGCTGAAATAGTAATTGGATCGAAGCAGCTATAAAACCCATAGATACATAAATGAATAAATGACCATAAATAATCGTTTGGCCGGCTGTTTGCATCTCCTTACTCACTTTTTTCTCCAGATTATCAAAATACTGCCACCACATTGCAATCACCAATACAAATGTAAATAAGGCGAACAAAATAGATGTCCAGGTCCAGCTACTAGACTGCAAGACCGTTAGGATACTAATAACCGACTCACCTATAAGAATAAGTGTAAATAATCCAAAGCGCTCCAATAAGTGATGGGTATGTGTGGGTGTAATGATCAGGTACCGCCGGCTGAATAATGGCAGCATGATATCTACAGCTATTCCAGCATACAGAATCACATAACGGATCCATGAGTCAAAGAAAAGCGAGAAGGTAGATATGACTATGCCTATCCAAAAGTAAGTCCCCAAATGTTTGGCGGTCATTCTCTGATGTGTTCGATTTGATTTGTGTACCGTAAGATATTGAATGGCTGTCAGTGCTCTCGAACCAATATAGCCTACAAAGAAGGGAATATAGTATCGATCAAAATTGACGGATAGGCTTGCTGTCATAATTAGAACAAAAAACAGTTGAAAGACCATGAAAATCCGATGATTACTAATATCCTGGCCAAAGCGATTATTAAAAAGCGTTTGTCCCACCCAACTCCACCAGATTGGAATGAATATTAAAACAAATTTGATTAAATATTCAACGGAAATGGTCCCATGGCTAGAATGTAACAAGACATGGTTTGCTTTTGACACTGCCGCTACAAAAAGCAAATCATAAAAAAGTTCCAACCAAGTTACTTTTTTCTCGACTCCAACCTCAGTACTTCCTTTATTTGCTCTCATATAAAAGTTAAGGTCGTCTCCTTCATACCGATTGATTTTGAAATTTTTCCCTAAACCAAATTGCAGCTGCTTTCGCTTCGTTATAGATTAATTGGTGACCGTTGTTTTCCCAATGAACTCTTACAACAGCTCCCGAATCACGAAGCAAGCTTTGGAGCTCCTCTGTCTCCTGTGGGGAACAAATCGGATCATTTTTCCCGGCACCGATAAAAATGGTAACATCAGACAAATCCGGCAATTGGATACCGCGCAATGGAATCATCGGATGATGAAGGATCGCTCCTCTGAACACATTTTGATAATGGAAAAGAAGGCTCGCAATGATATTCGCTCCGTTCGAATAGCCAATAGCAACCAAATTATCGCGATCAAACCCGTATTCCTTGGCCGACTGGTTCAAGAATTCATTCACTTCTTTGGTGCGGAATACTAAATCCTCTTCGTCAAACACGCCTTCCGAGATTCGTTTAAAGAAACGTGGCATTCCGTTTTCCAGCACATTTCCCCTTAAGGAGAGAATGGACGATTTTGGGGAAACGAGCGTTGCCAGTGGCAACAAATCTTGCTCCGTCCCACCCGTCCCGTGAAAAAGGACAAGTGTGGGTGCGTGTAAATCGCCGCCCTTTTCAAAGATGTGTCTCATCTCTTGTCCCCTTTAAGCACTCTCACTTGGATTGAGGTCAAGTTAGCTTCAATTTTCTCACGTTCGGATTCGTACCACTCCGGGAGCATCAATTTTTCACCTAAAGATTCGGGAGCTTCATCGCGTGCGAAACCTGGAGGATCAGTTGCAATTTCAAATAAGATACCGCCATCCTCCCGGAAATAAATCGCATTGAAGTACTGCCGATCTATAATATGAGTTGGTTTATAACCTCTCTCAGTTACTTTTTGATGCCATTGCTCATGCTCCTGGAAGTCTTTCGCACGCCAGGCAATGTGATGAACTGTACCAGCTCCTCCATGCCCCCACTTCTGATTATCAAGAGGAATATCGATCAGATTCCCGATATCTCCAGAAGCTTGAAAACGTGAATATCCGGCGTCTTCTCCTACTTTTTTCAGCCCCATTACATTTTCGAGCACATGCATCGTCTTCTCTGCGTTTACGCTGAGCAGAACAGCACCGCCGAATCCTATAATCGCTTTGTTCGCAGGAATTCCGCCAAATGACCAACTGTTGCTTCTTCCTTCTTCGCGCTCAACAAGTTCAAGATGAAGCCCATCGTTATCCCTAAACTGAAGGTAAGTTTCTTGAAACCTGGTTGCTTTAATTGGGGTAATGTCAAAGCTATTAAGTCGCTTTTCCCAGAAGTCAAGTGAGCCGTGCGGCACGACAAACGTAATTATACCTACTTGCCCCCCACCAATTTCTCCCCGCCGAGAGTTACGCCAAGGAAAAAAAGTCATAATGGAGCCAGGACTTCCTGATTTATCACCGAAATAAAGGTGGTAAACCTCTGGAGCGTCAAAGTTGATGGTTTTCTTAACGAGCCTAAGACCGAGTATGCCTGCATAAAAATTGACGTTCTCCTGCGGATTACGTGCAAATGCTGTAATGTGATGGATCCCTGCAGTTTCTAATGTCACATGAGTTCACTCCTTTTATTAGGCTCTATAATGAATTCCGACATGTAATCGATAAAGGCTTTCGTTGTATGAGGCATCACTTTATACTTAGGGTAGATAAGCTTAATCTTGCAAGTAGGTGAAGGATCGGTTAGACGGATCAATTTGATATTTGGATAGTCATAACTTTTAACGAGATGGCAGGATAAAATGGTTACAATCATTCCCATTATGGCGATGCTTTTCTGAAATAGGATTTTCCCTGCCTCAGTTATTTCTATTCCCCTTCCGACTCTATCAAATAACGAAACTCCAAATTCGTGCTCCAGCAAACGAATCTGTTGACTTAATGTAGGTTGAGAAACCATCAATACTTCCGCAGCTTTAGTGAAACTTCCCACTTTGCATATTTGAATAAAATATTCAAGTTGTCGAATTACCACTATTTCACCTCAGGTCATGATGGTATTTAACAGATCATGTGAAATTGAGGTGATTTAGTTTAATTAGTTTATTTAGTTTTTTCCAAGTCCTTGTCGTTCTTCCAAATGAATAAAAAAGGGCACAATCATGCTTACGAACAATAATCCTGCCAAGATTTCAAAAGTGAATAAATAGCCCCCGAAATCTATTAGGTAAATGGAAAGGATCGACCCAAGAGAAGCGCCTATGAACACCATAAACATATGAAACGAAACCGCAATTGCTCGGATTTCCCCAGCCATGTGACCGATTAGTGAGATTAATGATGGAAGAGCCATAGCTATTCCCAGTACAAATACAACACTCATCGATATTAAATAAATGAGGTTAAGACTCAAACCTAACAATCCTAAGCCGCTTCCAGCTAAGATTAATCCACAGCATAATACGTTCTTGACACCAATTTTTGTAACCAATCTTCCGGCAAACGGAGAAACTGCCATACCCAAAATACCAATCGCACGAACCCATAGAATATCTTGATGACTTAACCCGAAGAGTGGGCTACTTAAGTAACTTCCAAGAGTCGCGAAAAATCCGACAAGCGAAATAAAGAGTGAAGCGGAAACGATGTAGCACAGAGGCAATCCTTTTCGTTTGAAAATATCGCCTACCCGCAAAAAAGAAGTAACAAAGCTGCCATTTGTTTGCTGTATTTTGTCGTTTGGTATAAAAAAAGTAAGCAAGATAGAAGATATTCCATATACTGCGGAAAGTAGGTAGAATACATAGGACCAATTTCCTAACTCTAAAACAACAAAGCTACTATATATTTGTCCAACGATGGTAGCCATTAAAAAAGCCGTACTAATAAACCCGATAATGGTTGCTCTTTTTTCAGACGGAAACATTTCCATCGCATAAGCCAAAACAGACGGAGGGAACATCGATGCCGCTAAACCTTGCAAGGCCCGAAGAGCAACAAGCCAAGAAAAACTGTCGACAGTACCTATTAGTGGTGTTATTACCGTAAGCAATAATAACCCCGATAGCATCAATTTTTTTCGTCCAAATCGATCTGATAAAACTCCAAACAGTAGACCCCCACCTGCAAAAGCAAACGAGAAGGCACTGCTACTCCAAGCAGCTTGCGAAGACGACACTTTGAATGCATCTACAAACACTGCTATTAATGGAATAGTTAAATACACACACGATACGACAACTAATGTACACCAGAAAAGGATTCCGGTAATGAATGCGATATTTGACGATCTAACAAATTGTTCGTTACCCAAAATGTTCTCCCCCTGCTTTATTCATGGAAACATCATCATTACGTTTATTTTGAATGTCAGACGCCTTTACGTTAGAAAAGACATTGATAGCAAATATCAAGACACCGGTTCCAGCCACAGCTTCACCAATACGCTTTAACATAATAATCCAATCCGGTGCATAGCCGTGGACCATTAAGGTTAGCGTAATAAGCATTACAGGTAAGCCGAGGCCATGTAACCAGAAGTGCCATTTAGCCAAACGAGATTTTGATGTTTTTGGAAAAAGTAAATAGGTAAACCCGCAAAGAGCCATTGTTGCCCACCCAAAAAGATTCGCATGAGCATGTACGCTAGTTAATGCAAAATTCAGTGTTGTACCCATGTAAACACCGATACTAATACCAACAACAATATATATAACTGCCATTTTCAAAAAGCGTACACCCATTAAAATGCCCCCTGTTAATCATTAGAATCAAGTCAAGAAGCTGTTAGCGACCGCCTGACTTCAGTAAAGCACTCTTGCAAGGATACGGGGTCAATCATGACCCCGCCACGATACCTTTTTAGATTCATTAAGCCCGAGTAGTGCTTTCGAATTTACCTTTGTGTGTCAAGTCACAGAATGGCTTTTGGTTTGATAATCCGCAGCGGCAAAGAATGAAAGATTCTTTTGTCTCAAAGCGGTTCCCTTCTGCATCCACCAATTCTACATTACCCGTTACACGCAACGGTCCGTTGTCTATCACTTTAATTGTTACATTGGACATTCGCTCATTCCCTTTCGAATTCGAATCTATTTTACTTTTGTGCAACCCCTCTGAAGTTCCATCAGAACACGAAGCAATCCAAATCGCAAAAACCGTTGCCGTGATGATGATTGCATTTATGATGACTATGATGACTATGGGGCATATGTAACGCGGAGCCACCACCGCCTCCATGATTTGAGGCCTTATAGTAACCACCAAAGTAATTGTGTGGTGCCCAGTCCGGACTGGCTTTAGGAGCCGGGGGTGATAGTTTTTGAAATTCAAGTGATCCATAAACAATCTTTCCGCCTACGACCGTAAACACCGATTCGATTCTCTTGATTTCTTCTTCTGGAACTTGGAGGAAATTATCAGACAAGATCGACAGGTCCGCATATTGGCCTGCTTTAATTTTTCCCTTTACGTCCTCCTCCCTCGAGAACCAAGCATTTCCGGCTGTATACATACGAAGCGCTTGATGGCGGTCCAACCGATTAGAAGCAGGGTACAAGCTAAGCCCACCAAGCGTTTTTCCAGTAACCAGCCAGTAGAGGGCAACCCACGGGTTATAACTGGCTACCCTTGTAGCGTCTGTACCTACACCTACTCTCAATCCTGCCGTAAGCATCTTCGTAATGGGAGGTGAGTTTTCCGCTGCTTCCGCTCCGTACCTATCGACGAAATATTCTCCTTGAAAAGCCATTCGGTTTTGAACGGCAATCGAACCACCTAAAGCGACGACACGTTCCAAATCCTTCTCACGAATCGTTTCAGCATGGTCTAAAATCCAGCGTAAATCTTTAAATGGAACTTCTTTATTGACACGTTCAAACACGTCGAGGAAGCGTGAGATCGATTTACCATACGTTGCGTGGAGCCGGAAAGGCCATCTTTGTTGCACCAGATGTCTGGTTACCCCGAATAAATCATTCTCTAACACAGCAGGCAATTCCGGACGGGGCTCAACGAAGTCTTCGAAATCAGCCGCACTGTAAACCAGCATTTCACCCGCGCCGTTGTGACGATAGTAAGGGCTGCCTGTATAAGGCTGCGAAGTGGCTGTCCATGATTGAAAATCGTCCAGTTCATGATTTGGGTGTTGGGTAAAAAGATTGTATGCCGTACGGACGGTAATCTCCCCACGTTTATCCAGTTCCTCATAAACTTGATAATCATCGGGGTAGTTCTGGAAACCACCGCCAGCATCAATTACACTCGTAATTCCAAAGCGATTTAATTCCCGCATAAACAGCCGTGTGGAATTCAATTGATCTTCATAGGAAAGCTTTGGTCCCTTTGCAAGAGTGGCATACAATATCGTTGCATTCGGTCTTGCAATTAGCATTCCAGTCGGATTGCCTTTACTATCACGCTGAATTTCTCCGCCCGGCGGATTAGGGGTATCCTTCGTATACCCAACTACCCGCAAGGCTGCTTTGTTCAAAAAGGCTTGTCGGTATAAGTTAAGAATGAATACCGGAGTCTCTGGAGCAATCAGATTGATTTCATCCAATGTCGGCATCCGGCGCTCCTTAAATTGAAACTCTGTCCATCCGCCTACAACCCGAACCCAATGGGGTGCAGGCGTGCGGTCCACTTGATTTTTTAACATACGCAAGGCGTCGGCAACCGATGGCACTCCATCCCAACGAAGTTCGAGGTTATAGTTCAATCCACCGCGTATGAGATGAATATGGGAATCATTTAATCCTGGAATCAGAAGGCGTTTATTTCCATCCACAACTTCCGTTACAGGTCCTTTATACTGCATAATGTCGGAATCACTGCCTACGGCTAAAAAACGGTCTCCCTTAATAGCTACTGCCGTTGCCATGGGGTTAGATTCGTCCATCGTCACAATGTTAGCGTTGAGAATCAATAGGTCAGCCTCTATCCTGTTAGTCTCATTCGACATCCCTTTATCCCCTCCTAAGTTGAGTTATTAAGATGATTGATGATTCAGCAGCAATTTAATCCATGGGATAAGCCGTTGTCCTAGAAACATGCCAATGAGCCCTATCAACCCTAACATTGGAGGGGCCGGCGACGGTATACGCAGGGATTGAAAAACAACTCCAATCACAATCCCGGTACCTAGCGCTAATAATATAGACCACATAAATGTGCCTCCTCTCTCGGAAGACTCTGGACTAAAAGGTTCTTTCGCCCTTTCGCCCTGATTATATTAGCGTCATAAAGTATCTATCAATATGGGTATATCTATATAAACTATAAGGAGATCCTATGTTTTGATAGACTTTCAAACCATAGGATCTATCTATATCTTTTATATAGAAAACAGAATTGATTGAAGTATTTGGTTTTCAATACTATAAATACATGCGACGAAATGCTGTCGTAAATTTTAAAAAGAAAGTTGGGAGGGAATAATACATGTTCAATGACAAATCTGATTTGCTTACACCCAGCAACTCTGCCATAATCCTTATCGACCACCAACCGCAAATGCTGTTCGGAGTACAAAGCGCCGATAGGCAAACCGTGATCAACAATGTCCATACAGCGTATGATCCAAGCTGGGGCGATTCCGGTTACTTGGCAATCTGTTCTTCTCGAGTATCAACGTGATTGGGCTCGCCAAGATACTTACGATTCCGTGATGGAAATTGTTATTCAACATGGTGGCGCTTACGGCGTAGGTGTATTGTATGCCCATACTATGTTTGGTGGGCACGAGGGAGCAGTATGATTTTCCAAGTTTTAGCCGGCTGAAATCCGTTAAAACAAGCCAATGATGATAGATGCAACGCCATATGAAAACAGAGGTAATGTCACTTTTATAATGGAGTGTTCCTACATGAAAACTACGGCGAAAACTAAAACATTTCAAGAAATTCAGGATATTTTGAACAAACAAGTTTCAAACTGGAACGTGCTGTATGTAAAGCTTCACAACTTTCACTGGTATGTGAAAGGCTCTCAGTTCTTCACACTGCACACAAAGTTCCAAGATTTCTATGAAGAAGCGGCACTCTACATCGATGATCTTGCCGAGCGTGTGCTCGTTTTAGGAGGCAAACCAGAAGCAACCATGAAGCGCTACCTGGAGATCTCCAGCATTAAGGAGGCCAAGGGCAATGAGAGTGCCGAGCAGATGATCGATGCTTTGATTGAGGATTTCAACATTGTTGTCGAGGAGCTGAAGGTAGGGATGGAGAAGGCTGGGAACGCGAATGATGAAACAACAGCCGACATGCTGCTTGCGATCCACAGCACAGTTGCGAAAAATCTATGGATGCTTAAAGCTTTCAATGATCGTTAAGATATGAATAACAATTCTTCATGATAACACAGCAAGGGTTGTCGATTCACGGATGACAACCTTTGCTGTGTTTATTTGTTGATCGATAACCAATACAAGAAAGACAAATAAGAGCAGGCGGTGTATATATGAATAAATTATTGGTGCCTATCGACTCAGACAACGTTTCCGCACAGGCAATCTCTTTTGCTAAAACTCTTCTGGAAGAAGGTCAGGCCTTATCTCTTCTCCACGTTATTCGTCCCCTCGCATCTTCCAGAGTAATCCATTACGTAGGACGAAAAGTTGTTGAGGAGATCCTTAAAGAAGATGCGGTCGCTGCTTTAACACAAACGCTGCAATCAGTTGAACAGGACCACATTCCCCATACACTTGAGTATGAATTCGGGGAACCCTCTCAAGTGATTGCGAAAACGCAGACGAACATGATCTAGTCATAATGGGAACACACGAACGTGGTCCGATTACGAGTTTTCTCCTGGGTAGCGTAAGCAACGCGGTACTGAAAAAAGCATCCTGCCCAGTACTATTGGTTCCGAACGGTTATGAAAAAACGGAAGAAATCAAAACCATACTGGTTGCCGTAGACGGTTCTGAAACATCACATCGAGCTGCGCAAATTTCGCTGCATCTCGCAAGAAAAACGAACGCAAGATGCATCCTTGTGCATATAGTCACTCCCCCGGTGCTCTACTCTCCCGTGTTGGCAGACATGGTCAGGAAAGATAGGGAAGAGCTGGTACGTATAGGGGAAGAACTCCTGTTGGAATATGAAAACCTGTTTATGCATGAACAATTTCCTTACAGGAAGAAAGTAGCGATTGGTAATCCGACACAGATCATCAATGAAGTGGCCGAAGACGAAAAAGCAGACGTGATCGTGTTGGGATACAAAGGATTGAACTGGATGGCCGAACAAATCATGGGCAGTGTGACATACAAGCTGATCCATCAATCGAAGATTCCTCTTCTTATTGTGAAATAGTGAAAAGGGTTGAGAGAAACACTCTCAGCCCGATAAGCCCTTTGACTGCCGACTTGCTATCTTCCCCGTACTCGATTGTCCCACCAACTGGTCGAAACGTAATGATTCCGTCTTCTTCGGGGAATTGTTCAAACAATATTGACGTCCCCCTTCTAAGCATGAACAAAGAAGATGCTCGATAACGTAAATTACTTGCCAGAAACAGCCATAGGAATTGCTTATGCAAATACTTTATAAAATTCTTTTGATATTTATAGTATTCTTCTATGGAATATATAGGAAATTGAATATTGTTTGCGCAATTGCATTTCAATAGACTGAGTACATGCACAGGAATTCCTGTTGTAATCACATCTGGAAAAGGTAGGGATATTAGTATGTTTAACGGGAAGACAGATTTACTTACGGCTGATAACTCTGCAATTATTCTTGTAGACCACCAGCCTCAAATGCTCTTTGGTGTTCAAAGTGCTGACCGCCAAACCATCATTAACAATACGGTTGGATTGGCCAAGACAGCTAAAGTTTTCAATGCACCCATCATTCTTACGACTGTAGCTGCGGAAACATTCTCAGGCCCGATTCATCCGCATATTCAAGAGGTATTTCCAGATCATAAACCGATTGACCGTACAACAATGAATTCTTGGGAAGACGAAAATTTCGTAGAAGCTGTGAAGAAAACAGGCCGTAAAAAGCTCATCATGGCAGCACTTTGGACGGAGGTTTGTCTTGCTTTCCCTGTAATTGCAGCCATCAAAGAAGGATATGAAGTTTACATTGTAACGGATGCTTCAGGTGGGACGACTACGGAAGCGCATAACATGTCCATTCAACGCATGATACAAGCAGGAGCAATCCCCGTTACCTGGCAGGCTGTTCTGCTTGAGTACCAACGCGATTGGGCACGCGAAGAAACATATGACGCAGTTATGTCGATCGTAATGGAACACAGCGGAGCTTATGGTGTGGGTGTTGTTTATGCCCAAACGATGTTTGGCGGCCACGGGGGATAAGCCTATTCATCCCAAAAACAGTTTATGCCTAAAGTGAGTGTACTATGCTAAAACCAATTCTAATAGGAAGTGAAAAGCATGGCTAAATTAAAAGTCGGAACAGAAAACGGGCAACCCATTGAATTGCACTTTGAGGATCTTGGCGCAGGCAAACCTGTGATTTTAGTACATGGCTGGCCACTGAGCGGGCGCTCCTGGGAGAGTCAAGTTCCAGCGCTCATCGAAGCAGGTTACCGCGTGATTACCTATGACCGCCGCGGATTCGGACAATCCTCCCAACCGTGGAACGGTTACGACTATGATACGTTTGCGATGGATCTCCATAAGCTAATTATACATCTAGACCTTAACGACGTAACACTGATCGGATTTTCGATGGGTGGCGGAGAGGTTGCCCGTTATGTTGGCACATACGGATCAAGCCGTGTCAAAAAAGCCGTGTTGGCTGCTGCGGTTCCGCCGTTCTTTTATAAATCTGCCGAGCATCCGGAAGGCGGTCTGGATGAAGCCACCATTCAGGGCTTCCAAGACGGTTTGAAAAAAGACCGCATCGCCTTCCTTGACGGCTTCAGTCACAATTTCTTTAAAGCCGGGGATAGAACCGACCTGGTGAGCGAGTCCTTCCGTGCATACAACCTTGATATTGCTTCTTATGCTTCGCCAAAGGGGACGCTGGATTGCATTGATGCCTTCGGCCGGACGGATTTCCGTGGCGATTTGGCGAAATTTAATATCCCATTGCTTGTTATCCATGGCGATTCTGATGCGATCGTGCCGCTTGAGGTAAGTGGTCAACTGTCCCACGAAGCTGTTGCAGGCAGTCAACTCGTCGTAATTCAAGGTGGACCACATGGTTTGAACGCGACTCACCCTGAAGAATTCAATAACGCTTTGATTCACTTCCTTAATACTAAATGAATGAACAGTCTCGGGAATCATCAGTTATTTCATATAAAGCCCTTCGAGACTTTTCATATTGAATTAAAGCCGAGAGTTAAAATAAACTAGGACACTTTAAAAAAATGACCCTCTTGTGGGTCATTTTTTTAAATCTAGGTATGGATGAGGAGCGAGACGAAAATGGGAAAGCTGAAACGGTTGGCGTGACACGACCGATATGGTGAAGAAGGACTCGCCAAGGATCAACGAGTTAAGAGTAGTCGCATGATTTGAGGAACCTGGTAAGTTCAGTGCAATCTTTGCTCATACTTGGGCTTCAAACAGTCTTCGCTGCCTTCGGAATTCCAGCGCTGTGATGCCTTCAGTATCCTTGAATATTCTCGTAAAATGCTTCACATTATCGAATCCAACCTGATCACTGATTTCGTACACCTTCAAATCGGAGTGCACCAGCAGTTCCTTCGCCTTGTCCAACCTTAACCGGCGAACATAGTTCGAGAAACTCTCACCGCTATATTCTTGGAAAGCATGGCTGAAATACGAGTAATTGAGTGAGAAATGGTTGGACACGACCGCCATGTTCAAATCTTCGGCATAATGCGCCTGCAAGTAGGTGAGAACTTTTTGCATCGTATTTTGTTCCGTCGGCGCTTGCTCTCTCCGATCTTGGATGAACCGATCCAGACTATCGAGAAGCTGCTCGATGGCTATGTAATAATCTTCAAATCGATCGAAGTTCCCGATGTGACCAACATGGGCGTACGTGCTTAATAGAAAGAGTACCTTATACCCGTAGATGCGGAACAACTTGTCGAACAGCTCCTCGTTGAGTAGCTGGCTAATACGTTCCAGATAGCCGATCTCACAGTTGCTAATAATGCGAACATCGAGGATTTGATCGAGAAGCTGTTTGATTTCATCCCCGCGTCCCATTCCAAAGAGATTCAATATTCGTTGAATCAACTCAACAGGAACGACATGCCGCTCATTGCGTTCACTTATAATGGTGTAGTCCAGCACATCGAGTTCTGGAAGCAGAATACCGTATTTCAAGGTTTGCTTCGCTTGGTTGTATGCCCACCTTATCTGCTCTATCCCTTGAACAGAATCACTAATCGAAATTCGCAGCTGCGGCTCATATACACTCAACCTCCACCGTTGCGCCAACTGGTAGAACAAAACCGGATCGCGTGCGATCATAATCGTTCCGCCTTTTCCATCACGCGTGAGCATCCAATCCATATGCCCTTGTAACAGCTCAGCGATTTGATTCCTGAAAGAAGCAGCATCCGTACTGCTAGCTTGTGATCCTCCACCGCGTCGCGTAAGCAAGCCCAGCGTATATCCTGCATTCAACCAGCTTAAACCGGCCTGCTTCAGTTTGTTCTGTTTTATAGCATCACCCACATCCTTCTGGGTCAAATGCATGGTAACTAACTCGGCAGCAAAAAGGCTGGCATCTTCGCCCGCCTTGTTTGCTCTCTCTTCTCTCATCCTTATGTCCCGCATTAATCTCTCCAGGACGGCAAACAACTCCTCCCGCACCACAGGCTTTATGAGATAATCCTTCGCAGCACAGCGGATTCCTTTCTGCGCATATTCGAAGTCATTATAGCCAGACAGCAATACTACCTCGGGTTTAACCGGATGGTCTTGCAGCTGCTCGAGCAGTTCGATCCCATCCATAATTGGCATTCGAATATCTGTGAACATAATATCCGCAGGCTCCTGGCGAAGCAGCTCCAGCGCCTCTTGTCCATTCTCGGCAAATCGGTAGTTGAACAGATTAGGAAACTGCCTCTCAATTATCGATTGCAAGCCCCTCCGAATGATCTTCTCATCGTCGACGATAAGCAAGCTAATCATAGATGTCCATTCTCCCTCCCATGACTCGATACGGCAAAATCATGATAATGCGTGTATAGCTTCCTTCCTGACTCTCGATCTGAATACCATATTCCGCCCCATAGCTCATCACTAAACGCTGGTCCACATTACGCAGACCGATTCCATTGCTTTCCTGGTTATCCTTACGCACAAACAATTGCCGGACCTCCTGGTAAGCGGACTCTTCCATTCGTAGCATTTGATTCAATAAGCCTAGCTTCTCTTCCGGTATGCCGCAGCCGCTGTCAGTGATCTCTATGACACAAGCTTGATCACGCCGGACGGCAGAGATCGTAATGACAAGATGTCCGTCGCTGGAATGCATGCGGCTCATCCCATGCTTGATTGCATTCTCGACTGCGGGCTGCAGTGACATTTTGAGCGATTCCTGCTTGAGGCATTCCGGTGCAATCATCAATCGGAGATCAAGTCTTCCATCATAGCGGATGTTCATGACGGCTACATAATGCTGGACCTGCTGAATCTCATCGCTTAGCATCACGTAATCCCGCTTCCATTCCATCGAATATCGCATCATACCGCCTAGCGAGGTCATTATGTCCGATATAAGGTACTGCCCTTCAATCTCCGCCAGCATCTTGACGTTCTCCAGCGTATTGTAGAGGAAGTGGGAATCTATCTGGTTCTTCAGCGCCCGAAGCTCGGCTTCTTTACCTGCAGCATGCCTAGCTGCCTGCTCTTGAATGAGCTCGTTAATCTTTAGTATAAGCATACGGTAATGAAAGCCCAGCTCTCCTACCTCATCGGTACCAGTAATCAGCGGTATCTCAACGTTGAAGTTACCGCTTCTTACCTGTTGCATCGATTCTCTTAACGCCTTAAGCCTGCGCAAAATCATCGCCTGCATGGAGTAAGATAGCAGTACGAGAAATGCCACTAGTAACGAAATGAGTACAATATAACGAACTCTTGAATGGTTAATACCTTCCATCGTCTCCGCAAGACTAACCATATTGACCAAATGTACGTCGATCGACGGAATGTAGCTTTGAAATGCCAAGTAGGACTGCCCATTAACCTCGAACCGTACCGTCTCGATATCTGTATTACTCGTCAGCTTCACGCTGTTTATCAACTGCTCCGCGCTGTGCTGTTCGAACACAGGTGATTCCTTCAAGCTGAATACCCGTCCGCCCCTTGCTACTACGATCAGCTGAGAGTTCATGTCTTGCACGCTACTGAACGTTTGGGAGAAGAAATTCGACAACTTCATCGATATCTCTAGAATCCCGTTATGTGTTACGTTGTCCGCATATTTGAATTCCTGCAAGTACGTCATGAAGGGTTCATTCTGCGATGGTTCGGATGGCGCACCGGTGAGGGCGACGTTCTCCTGTATCTCCCACCAAGGCACACCGCTTTGCTTCATCACCTCATCATGCCAAGGCTTGTCCTGAATACGTGATTCCTGTAGGATGACGGGCCAAATCTCATTCACATAAAGGTTGTCCGTGAACAACCGGACATTCGCAATTCGTGGATTGTTGAACAGAAAATATTGAAAGCTGTTGACCACATCTTTCTTAATATGAAGAACATATGCTGTATCCTGAAACTGTTCAATTTGCAAATAATTGTTCATTTCCCGATTGGATAACGCAAGCTGACCGGTCCATCTCATCAGTTCTATGTTATTATCAATGTTTATCTTCTCTACTTCCAGCACATTCTCGTTGTTCTCCGTCAATTCTTTCATTGCACTGGCGGACTCTTCATTGAGCGTATACCAGGAGAATAGAACAACCGGTATAAAGATAACGAACACAAATGACAGAATCAGTTTGACTTGAAGCGAAAGTTTTAACGTAAATGCACGTATCCCCAATAACCATCGGATTGCCGTGAATCGCATCTCCTGTTTCACATCCTGCTGCTTCCTTTATACAACTATTGATTGAGCGATGACTTCAGCTTCTGTACATTTCGTTCATAAGCTGCTTGGCGGCTAGCTAGGATGAATTCATACTCGGGATCCTCGGTAGTGCTCTTCATGAATTTGGTGAACAGTTGATCGAATTCGGCATCCGACTTGGACATCAACAGCTTCGGCAGCGTTTCGGCCCAGAGCCGCGTGTTTTTTTCAAACGCTATACCTTCCTTCGTTGTCGGGTCAGGATCCAGATTTTCGAACTCGCTCATGCTGATCGTCTTGCCCCTCGTCCAATCAGCAATTTGTTTGGAAGGCTCAGCATCCATCCCCATCATCCATGCTAGCTTCATGTTCGTATCCATTAGCATCCAGTACATATAATCACCGCCATATTTTCTATCGAACGCTTGGTGGTCGGTGTTGAGGAGATGCTTCACCTCCGGCAGGAACTGATCTTTGCCGTCTATCGTATCGTAAGTAACGCCCTTCTCTCCTAAGAACAGATCCTTGTTTCCCTCTTCGCTGAGCAAATAGCTGAGGAAGGCAATTGCCCGCTTCTTATCTTTGACATTCTTCGAAATGAGCGTCACCGTCCAACCGGAGATGCCATTTCCTGCAAGTGTTGGCGCATCATGCGCATCATTCGCCGGACCATCAATCGCGATATACACCTTATTCGGGTCCTTCTGATACAACTTTTGGTTAATCTCTGAAAAATCAGACCACTGATACAGCATGGCAAAATAGCGCCCTTGCGATATTTTTTCATCCTTTTCCCATCGTTTTTCATCAAGAAAGACATCTGTCGGCATCAGCCCATCCTCATTCGCTTGGCGGAACACCTTTAGCCATTTCAGATAGGTTGGATCGCTTCGACGGTCGTACAGCTTGCCGTTTTTCTGCTGCGGAATAGTCAGGAAGTCCTGAAGATACGATTCCAACGAATAGTTGCCAGTTTCCGTAAATTCATGCAGGCCGATCGGAATGAGTGGCTGACCGTCCACTTCCGGAAACTTCTCCTTCGCAGCCTTCAGCGCACCGAGAAACCCTTCCGGCGTGCTCATATCCGGCTTCCCAAGTGCTTCATATATGTCTTTCCGAACAACAAAGGTCTGATTAGACGTAAAAAGCTGACCATATTTTCGATAGTCCGCAGGAGATGAAGATGCATTCGGATAGCTATACACATTGCCGTCAGCCTGTGTAAACCAGCTAAGCTTCGTGGGGTCTGCGACTTTAAAGAAATAAGGATCATACTGATCCGCTAGCTCATTCAATGGAAGCACCATATCTCCATTAATCATCTTCTGCACGGCATCCTCGTACCAGCCTAACGTGATGAAGTCAGGGAGCGACCTTGCTGACATCATCGTGTTGAGCTTCTCGCCGGCGTCGCCAGTTGGCACGATAAAGTTCAAACTCACGCCCGTCTTCTTCGTTATATAATCGGAAACGACGTTTCCTCCCCACTTGCCGGTGAACCAATCGAAGTTGATATACCAGTCAAACGTGATCGGTGTTGTGTCCAGCTTCCAGGCAGGCTCATCGTAAGAAGGCTTTATTTGAGATGCATTTATCACCACAAGATTAGCGTTCGAGTTCGCATGATCCTCAGCAGTGCTATTGCCCGACGTGTTAGTGTTCCCGGAACAAGCCGCTAACGTCCAACACATCATCAGAGCTAGTAATAGCATTGCTGATTTACGCATTTTATCCATTCATAATTCTCCTTTGTCTGTCAGCGGCGAAATGAATATCCTATTATAGTAATATATCACTCTAGTATAAAAGTTACTGCACGCAGAAGGAAAGAGCCCACACTCACATTATATGTAGGCCAGATCACCTATGCCGACAACGCGAATAAGCGAGCATGACAAGGAAATATTCCTTCGTCTTGGCTCGCTTTCGTTAGCTATGAAGTTTTAGTTAATGTACGACATTTACTTGATTCCTATCATAGGACAAAATAAATCCGAAAACAATTCCTTCCTCTCTATACATTGTATAGCTAATATCTATCTATCCAGCACGCTAGCATCTATCTATTCCCTGCCAACTTTTTTGATTATTCTAGAAAAAAATCGATACATTTCTGAACAGAAGGATTATTGTAATGATACTTTTTAAAAATAAGCTTGATCTCACGAACAGGCGTTGGACCGACGAGACGAATCAATTTCAATTGCTGACCAGAAAAGTTTTCAATGAAAGAAGTAGGTAAAATAGCTACCCCCATCTTATGCAGTACCATAGAAAGAAGAATTGCCGTGGAAGTTGACTCAAACTTTGATTGCAAGGATTTGGCGATTTTAGCGCTGAATGTATGAAGCTGCTCGATTAAACTTATATCCCCAACAAATAAGGGAGATTCTAAATCTTCTAGCTCTTGAAAAGAAACAAAGGTTCGATCTGCCCATGGATGATCTGCATAAACGACCAATGCTTGTTCTTCTTTATACAGATGCATCAAATGAATTTCTTTATTTGGATTATAATTGTCGGTAATGCCAATATCGATACTACTATTCAATAATTGCTGTGATGTATTTTCTGCACTGGTAAATTTTAATGTAATGTCAGGATACTGTTCATGGAATTTCAAAAAACGGGGTGCTAAACAAAAAAAGTCCATGGGCGAAATGCCTATCGAAAGTTTATTTGCCCGAGCATTGCGTAACTCGTAAGTTTCTTTCTTCGATTCTTCAATGAGCCTCATCACGGAAAGAGCTTTTTCGTAAAGTATTTCCCCGTCAGCTGTAATCTTTACCCCTCTACCAACTCTCTCAAACAAAGGGGTTCCAACTTCTACCTCTAGAGAACGAATCTGTTGACTTAACGTAGGTTGAGAAGTCATTAAAACTTCTGCCGCCTTAGTAAAGCTTCCTTCTTTACAAATTTGAATGAAACATTCTAATTGCCTGAACATGAAAGATTCACCTCAACCTCTCTTACATATGAATTCATCTCTTGAATGAATAGGCGTGCAGTGGACCTCATAGTAACGGAATTAAGATATACAAGAGATATTTCCCAGTAAGGAGTGTGGCCTTCTAATTTGACAATACGCAAAGAATCGTCCCATAGATTTTCGAGCAAAGATGTTGGTATAAGAGCTGCTCCAAGTCCATGACGAACCCAATGAATCAATACTGAAGTGGAGGACGTTTCTATTATCGACTTCAAGGTAAAACCACAAGAGAAACAATACATATCAATTAATGATTTGTTTTGTTCTCGGAACATGATCGAATTCATTTGCTTTAAAGATCGAAAAGGAATCGAAGATTTATCGGCCAAAGGATGTTCTGAGTGAATCAATAGCGCCATTTCTTGTCTATACAAATAAGTTGAAATGACCGAAGCATTAGAAACCGGATATGCAGTGATTCCAATATCCACCTCTTGCTCCAAAACTTTATTCTCGGCATCTTCTGCATCGATAATTTTCAATAAAATATTCGGGTACTTTTGGTGGAATCTCATAAAGTAAGGAGCAAGATATTCAAGTTCAGTAGGACAACATCCAATAGAAATTGTTTCTCTAGATTTCTTGTTTCGGCCATTTATTTCATTTCGCGCCTCCTCAAGAAGATTCATAATAGCGTTGCCCTTATTCAAGAGAATTTTTCCCGCTTCCGTTACTTCAACTCCCCTACTTCCCCGATCGAACAATTGAACATTATACTCATCTTCCAAAACTCGCATTTGCTGACTTAGTGTAGGCTGAGTCACACCTAATTCTTCTTTAGCTTTGGTGAAACTTCCTGATTTGCAAATTTGAATAAAATATTCAAGCTGGCGCAATTCCACAGTGTATCCCCCCTTAGTTAGTCCAAATTAGGAAAGTGAAGATCAAATACAAATTTTCACCCGTTCATTCATTAATCGTCTATCGAACCGAACAAGCGGAGTGATGGAGGGAGGGCGACGGTGTGCTGCGCCACTCCCGTCCACTTACCCTTTCGCAATTCAGCAAAAAAATAAAGGCGGGAAAGCACCGACGCACTTATGCATTTGCTGGAGTGTTCACCCGCTAGTGGTGATAAGCGTGATCGTGATAATTGCTGGACTTTGTTAACATTATATGAGGAACCTGTCATGTAATATATCCGCTAGATTTCAGGTGAAGGTTACTAGATTTTAGGGTTGTTCGCGGAGCTGGACCACTAGTAGGGCCCCTTCTCTCCTGCTGGTTGTGTTGTCCAGCAGTTCCTCAGTACGATGAGCCTCTCGGACTCCCTTCCTGCTAGTAATCATTTCATCTTTTGGACTTATAGATCACTTTGTTACGGGTATAAAAAATTTTCTTTCTGTGCAGGGGAGGGTCTTCCCAGTCCCCTGGAGCGAGCAGAAAAGATGTTATCTAAACGAGTCTGAAATAACAAAAGGGAACCCGACAGGTCCCCTTTGTTGATAGGTTGTGACATGAATATGATTGTTTGCCCCAGACAATGGACGATTAAAGCAATAAACCAATGTTGGACAAACGGGAGCGACTTTCCAAGAATAAAAACCAGCTTTTCATAGCTGGTTTCTTCGTTTAGAAATTGTCATTGTATAATTCTTGCTGCTGTTCCTCTGCAATGTTTTGTAAGTCATATGCGTTAATTCGAAATAACTGATAATCGCCCATATCCGCTTTTTTTGCGGCAAGCTTACTTAGAAATTTCGGCGAGCCTTCGTTTTCTTCATCGTAAACGAGCAAGATACCGTCTGAATTGGATAGCAAGAATTTGTCTTTCTCTCCAAGCTGCCATGCTCCTTGGTAAGGTGTTTGATAGACACTATTGATATAGTCGGCTTGCATCACAATATTTCGGTAGTAATCCTGGGTCTCTTCTTTCCACTTTTCCTCTTGATTCAAAAACGGAGTAATTACCGCCAGTTTTAGATGGGGATACTCCTTTTTCAATTCCAGAACAGTTTCGGCTGCCCACATTTCTACCCCGAGTTGACCAGATATGATGACCCATTCCAGTTCTTCCTCAAGGAACCGTACGAGTTCCCGCTTCAGTGCTTTCTTAATAATGGCTAACCCCGGATTTTTTTCATTGAAAATGCCAAGCTCGTGGGCTTTGTATCCTGAAACAAATAAACGTTTTAACATGATGCCACCTCTAGTTTAAAAGAACTCTAGCAGAAAATAGATTTCTTTTCACTCGCTGCCTATTCATTCGTGTTACGTCTCATTTTTTCTTATACTATCACAAATTTGAATGACTCAGGATAGATGATTCGTTTCATTCGTTATTGGATGGACTTATTTTACTCATACTGCCTAGTATCCCGGATCGGGTGTATTCCTCTTCGGTGTTATTCATCGTCGTAAAAATCAACGCTTGTTTGTCACTGAACTGCCCGACAAGCTGGTTGTCTATAAATCGATAAGCAAATCCATAGCTGAATACTGCGGCGAGCCGGGAGTGGGTTGTAAAACGGGGTTGAATCCACTTTCATACAAATCACGTATTCGCACTGCGTTACTTGTATCGTTTCAAAGCTCCTCATTTACCGCCTAGTCCATTTTTCTCAAGCTTTGCGATTAATTTTAGCTGTTGCAAAGAGAACCCGAGTTCCTTCCACTCTAGAATGGGTTGAAGAAGTTGCACTTCCTGCTCAGTGAAGTATCTCACATGCAGTAATCCCAATTTTTCGTAATAGCGAATGGTATGGATAGTAACGTTCAGTTTATTGGCGACGTCGCTAATCTTCAGATACATAAGTGTGCACACCTCTCAAGCTCATCATAAAACCTGAAGTACACTTTAGGTCAATACTGTTCATAATTCATCCCACACTGATGCCACGAATAATTTTACCAGGCACAATAAATACGCTGATTGAATATGATTGTTATGTGAAACAGTCAGTGTGTAGTGCTCGCTGGATTTCTTTGGACTAAAGGGTGAAACTTAAGAAATAGTAGTTTACAGTCTCACCTCACACCAATATGTATGAGCAACTTCCTTTTAGGTGGGGGGAAGAGTAGATGGATGGTTCGTCAAATAACGCAAAAAAGAAGCAGTCTACCAATGGTTCATCAAATAACGCAAAAGAGAAGCAGTCTACCAATGGTTCATCAAATAACAAAAAGAAGAAGCCAACAACCAATAATCAATCGGCCTTACAATGCCTAACAGGCCCAAATTTAGAAATCCTCGTGGCTGTTCTTCTTTTAACCGGAAAGCTAAGAGTAGATTCTGTTCAATTGTTTAGACAAGCTACGATGATTGTCGGCTTAACAGGAGAGTTCATTACACTTGGCGATCTCAACAATAAAAATGTCGATAATATGCTGAAATTTCTTAATGATAACGGGAACATGACCGTAGATGATATCATTTCGGCTCTTAAAAAGAAAATGGATACCTAATGCGTTTTTACGAAAGGAATGAGGTGAATTCAAGGATGAAAAATTTTGATGGTGAAAGTTTTTCAGAATCAGTATTATTCCTCATTTTACTTGCATTGCTGATATTTGGTTCAACTGATATTGCTGGTCTTTCCGCTCAGCCTACAAAGGCCTAGAGAACGTTATCGTCAAAAAAGCCGGATTACCATGGGGTAATTCGGCTTTATAATCTGAGCCGTAAGGTATGTAGGTTTTCATTCTACCTACTCTATAACCTTACCTGTCAGGGCATTGATATCGTTAACATTAATTGAATAGACAAGGACCGGTTTGGCTAACCTCTCACCATTAATGAATGGGTAGATGTATAGCAGCTCAGTGGGTTTCGCCAGCAGGGCCTTGGCTGCTGCATCTATGGAGACAGCCTTCCTCTTATCCGGGAGCTTGGCGGGCTTTTGGTCGAGCTTTTGAAAGTACTCGGTGATTTTCCCTGTGAATCCATTCACCCTAATCACAATGCATCGTCCGTATACCAGCGGTAGTCCCTCTACAGATGGCACAAACTCAACTTCATACTGATTTGGATTCTCCTCATCAGTATTCAATATGTAGTAGAACTCCTTTTCTTCCTGTTTGAGATATGGTTGCATGAACTGAACAGCTTTCTCAAGAACCTGCTTTTCCGACAATGTTGCCTTCCCTTTTTGGGATGGGGCGTTCGAATAGCTTTTAAATCCGATCACACCACCATCCTTCGCAACTACTAACTCCTTTTCATCAGGGGAAAAATAGATACTCTCCATCTCGTTTTGGAAGCCGTTGAAGGTACTACCCTTCAAGCTCATACCAAACTCGCTTTCGTAAATCCGCGTTGCCTCCTGCTCATTCGTGACCTTTAATACCTTTCCACCAGGCGTGAGGGAGATTGGTTTCCACCTCCAGTTTCTGTATTGCCGATTAGTGAACAGCTCAGCTCCTGTTACTGCGTCTATATAACCGGAGAATGCAGAAGAGTAGACGAGATCGGTCTGATTTTCACCATGGGTGTACATAAGGTGCAGGCGGGGTGGAATAAAGTGACTGAGCTGATCTTTCTTCATCGCCTGGGCCGGGGGGAGGAAGTCAGCTGAATTGATGTTTGTCAGCGTGTTTTCTCCTCCTGAAACGCTGGTTACCTGTCCCGCACTGTTTACTGACAACCGAAACTCATCGTCAACTACCTTAATGCCATTTACATAGCGGCTATAGATGACATCGCCTACAGGAGCCCGCGTTACCTTGTACAGGCTGCGCATTTCTCCGATCCACCCCGCCATGAAGGTATCTGCGCTCTTATAGGCCAGCTTGTCATCAGGATTTTCAAAATCCTTGTCATCCCAATAAAACATAAGCAGTTTCCCGGTTTCTGCATGGATATAGGCTCTGGCAAAGAATTCATTATTTTTTTCATAACGGATTTCGTACACAGGTTGGGCTTTCGTTTCCAAGGTAATATGTCTTGATGTGTCATCCAGCGCTGGAACGAGCATTTCCAGCTTTTGCTCCGTTCGTTTTGCCTTTTCGCTTAACTGATTTTCCTGAAGGGGACCTGTTGCTTGTTGGTTTCCTGCCTGATTTGCCATGACTGTGCCCAAGACTGGTGACAGGAGCAGTGTCGCTGTTAGTAGAACGCTGCTGAACAGCACGGAATAACGCCTTTGAGAGATCATACGTGTATCCTCCATCTTTTTTTGACGTTGAAGCTCACACATCAAGACGTTATTTGGGAATATTTGTCACACTACCGGTGGTAAATGACTTTATATGTCCGAAAGTATAAAAATTTCAGACTAGATAATATCGTTGTAGACTGAAATAATAAAGAGGGGTGATTCGCATTGAAAACAATCCAAAAAATGTATGAGCATTTAGATTGGGCTAACCAACGTATTTTTACAACACTGCAAAGTATTGAAGATGATAATCAGGAGATGAGGCGTTTATTTTCCCATATCCTTCATGCTGAAAAAATATGGATAACTAGATTACGTGGAATGGACAGTTCACAACTTCCCATATGGTCGGAGAGCGATTTAGGGATCTGTGCAGAACTTATTAAACAAAATGAAGAGAGCTTCACAGCTTTTTTTACGAATTTGGCAAATACCGACCTAGATAAAATAATCTCCTACACGAATAGTAAAGGAAGAGAGTTTACGTATTCTGTACGGGATATTTTAACTCATGTAGCCTTGCATGGTCAGTATCATCGAGGACAGATTAACTCACGACTTCGAGCAGTTGGTATTGAACCAGTTAATCTTGACTTTATTACATTTGTGAGGTAAATGATTCGAATTTAGGGCAAATAAAAAAGAAGAAAAGGGCCCTTATAAGGCCCTTTTTTCATGCTTCGAACATCCGTGTTTCTTGTCCGCTATTCAGTTACCTTCTACTTTTTGTTCAACGGATGAAAGTGGGTAAACAACTGATCGCAGTCCTCACGCTTCTCCACCTTGATCATGTTCAAAACGCTCTGATCCTTACCGGAAAAATAGTCACGCAGATGCTTGTCCGAAAAACCGTTCTCATGCGCATCCTCCGCAGTCGAGCAGTAATGAACGACCTTGATGCCGGACCAAATGATAGCGCCCACGCACATTGGGCAAGGCTCGCATGTCGCGTAAATCTCGCAGCCTGTCAGGTCCATCGTGCCCAAAGTCTTGCACGCTTCACGAATGGCTACCATCTCTGCGTGCTGGGACGGGTCCATATCGACCATCATGCGATTGCTGCATACGGCGATGATTTCGTCCCCTTTCACGACAGCCGCTCCAAAAGGTCCGCCGAGCTTGTTGTTCATGCCTTCTATCGTTTTTTCTACAGCCAGCTTCATATAATCCATTGTCTTGCATCCTCCCTCAAGAGGTCATTATTTTACGATGTGCGTTCCCGCTTTGTTCGTAATGGCATCCTTTAAGCTTTCTGGGTTCGTAATGATCACGATTGACCCGTTTTTCTCCAAAAAGCTCAGGCTGGCTTCGATTTTTGGGAGCATGCTGCCTTTTGCGAAGTGCTCCTCACGAACGTATTGCTTCGTTTCCTCTACCGTGATGCGCTCCAGCGCCTTTTGGTTCGGCTTGCCGAAGTTAATGCATACCTGCGGAACACCTGTCGTAATGATCAATGTCTGTGCATCGATTTGCTCTGCCAGCAAGCTGGTAGCAAAGTCTTTGTCGATGACAGCATCAATCCCATCGTACGTATTTTCGCCCGTTTTCACAACCGGAATACCGCCGCCGCCAACAGCGACTACCACATATCCCACTTCGATCAACGATTTGATTGCGTCTTTTTCCACGATGTCGATTGGCTTCGGGGAAGGAACCACTCTTCTATAGCCGCGACCGGAATCCTCGATAAATACCCAATCTGGATGCTCTTTGCGCATCTCTTCCGCCTGCTCCAGCGTGAAGAAGGAGCCGACTGGCTTCGTTGGATTTTCGAAGTTCGGATCATCCTTGCTGACTTCTACCTGTGTGATGACGCTCGCAACCTTTTTGTTGATTCCTCTTTTAGCGAATTCGTTGGTGAGTGCCTGCTGAATTTGGTAGCCGATCCCCCCCTGCGTATCCGCCACGCAATTGACCAGCGGGATCGTAGGCATCCCGGACACTTCTTTGGCAATTTCGCATCTTTGCAATGCAAATCCAACCTGCGGTCCGTTCCCATGAGTAACGACAACGTTGTAGCCTTCTTGCACCATATCCGCGATATTTGCTGCGGTTTCACATACGGCTTCATATTGGTCTTGAATGGTATTGTGACCATTATCTTTCACTAATGAGTTGCCGCCGATAGCAACAATTACGAGTTTTTCCACTGGGCACTTCTCCTTTGGTTAAGATACTTTTGCAGTTGTTTCACGCTGCGTGATCGCACTTGATTTTTTCCATTTATAGCTCAATGCATAGAGAACGCTGGAGATAATCATCCCGCTAAGGAAAGCAGACTTGCTGATGTTTGCCAATAGTGGCACATTTGGCAAGAAAGAGCCGGATAGCGTAATCAAGAAGCTAACAATCAATACGCCGCATGCCACCATATTAACGCCGCTTTTGTATTCTCCGTTTTCACCTGGTTTTACGTAAATACTCGATAAATCTAGCTTTCTTTTTCTTTCAATGAAAAAACTGACCAGCATGATCCCCGTAATTGGACCGTACATGGAGCCGATAAAGCTATAGAACATATACAGCGCGGCCGTACCATTCACCAGCTTCCAAGGTAAAATGACGGTCCCCAATACAGCTGTTAAGATAGCCGCCGATTTCACTGTAAACATTTTCGGAAGAAGCGCTGTCATTTGCAGTCCAGATGGAAGCAAATTCCCAAACACAACATAGCTCGTCGAACCTATATTCAGTGCCAGCAACAAGATAATGACGGCAACAGGATTCCCAATTTGATCAATGGCAGAGACGACATTAAAGTCTTTGATGCCAAACGCAATTTGCGTTCCAACCAACAACCCTACACACGTAATGCCAAACAGGATGTAGGATGTAATCATTCCAAGCGGCAGACCAAACATCGGAGCTTTCGGGTGTTTTGCCCTTTGTGTAAGGTCTGCAATATTTACAATCGGGCCACCCCAGTTCGATACTAATGCACTAACACATGCGATAAATACAAGCCAATTCTCCATCGGTTTGGTAGGAGCATAAGCAAAGATCGGACCAAATCCGCCAGCAACGCTGATCGCCCAAATCGCTGCACCTACGATGAAAATATAGATGATCGGGGAAGACCATTTACTAAACAGACTGAGAATTTTCATTCCACCTAAAAACAATCCAACTGTAATGACCCAGAGGATCACATAAGAAAGCATCGTCGGGAAATCTAATCCGAGAAAGTCAAAGCCTGGAACCATATTCATATAACCAGGGAATATTTTCTCAAAAATGACATTAAAAGATTGTGCGCCAATAATTGTTTTTGTCCCAAAAAACACAACACCAGCGATAAGCCCGCGACATATAGCAGGAATGATCGAGCCTTTTACACCAAAAGAGCTGCGTAACAGCATCGAATAGCCAATCCCGTATTTCTGTCCCGCATAGCCATTCAACACATAGCCAGCCGAAACAATCAAGGCAGCAATCATGACTGCCCACAAGACTTGCGGAACAGATAATCCGAGGACAAAGAATCCGGCTACAGTCATGTACGACATGAGATTATGCACAGCGCCCATCCACACGGTCACATAGTTAAAGGTGCCCCAATCTCGATTTTCGGAAGTCTTTGGCAAAATATCGTCCGCGTATCCATAGGACTTGAATTCTTCATATGATTCCTTTACGTTTGCCTGTCCCATGTTCATTCACCTTCCTCATTCAACCCAGCTTTCGCAACCTTCTTTTGCTGCGAAAGCTGAGTCACCTAGGATGAAAAGCTATTCGCTAATCGTTTCTGTTACTGCGAGCAATGCTTTTTCAAAAGCTTCCATCGGTGGATACGTAATACCCGCCCCGATCATGCCGATACCTGCGTCCTTATGCGCAATGGCAGTGTTGATAATCGGCAGGATGCCCGTTTGGATGACCTGACGAATATCGATACCTGTTGCTACACCTCGGAAGTCCAGGAGAGGAATCGTGACGTTTGGATTTTCTGCTGTCGTGATTTCTTTCATCGTGGTGGAGAAGCCGATCGCTTCTTCAACCGTTCCGCCTACGAGTGCAACAATCGCTGGAGCTGCCGCCATCGCGAAACCGCCGATACCGTACGTTTCGGTGATCGCACTGTCTCCGATATCCAAACCGGAATCCTCTGGCTTGTAGCCTGCGAACATGGGACCGATTACCTTTTGTGCTGGTCCTGTGAACCATGTGTTGCCAGCCATACCGCTTACACGAATACCGAACTCTACGCCATTACGCGCCATTGTGGTGACAATCGTGCTGTTCTCGATTCCGTGTGCTGCATCCAGCGCGCATTTGCACATCGCCATCCATGTCGGACCGGAGAAGTAATCGCTGCTTGCTACGAAATCGAATACTTCGCGCTTTTGTTCTTTGGTGAAATCTGTCTCCAAGATGTACGGAGTCAGTGCTTGAATCAACAGGCTCGTCCCTGCGTTGTTCCGGTTGTGGCATTCGTCACCCATGTGCAGCGCTTGCGCCAGCATGAGACGCAGATCGATTTCACCCGCGATTCTCATGGCATCACGCAGCATTGGTCCCAATACGTCGCGCATCCAGTTCAGACGGGCGATGACGCTTTCATCGTTGGCACCCATGCGCAAAATTTTAGCCATTTGCTCACTGAGGTTGGTGTAAGCGACGTTGCCATACGTTTTGTTTTTCACCACATGCATGAACATCGAAGCTGATGTGACACCTGCCATGGAGCCTACGCAGTTGTGTTCGTGGCATGGAGAGAACGTGATCGCGCCAGAAGCAGCTACCTGTTCAGCTTCCTCGATGTCTTTTGCCAAGCCCTCGAATACGATTGCTCCGGTTACGGCACCTTTCATCCCGCCGCACATTTTGTCCCAAGTAATGGGCGGACCTGCGTGCAGAATCGTGGTTTTTGTCATGCCTGGTACCACATTGATCGCTTGGTCGAAGCCAACGAGCATCGGCTGGGAGTTGATGATGCGCTCTACCGCCAGCTTGTTTGCCGCAGCGATTTTCTCTGCGACAGCAGCGTTTTCCAGTCTGTCGAGAGCGTTGATCAGCTCAGGCTTTCCGCCGCCTGGAGGCTTCCAATCCAGATGAGACGCTCTCGCATTTTGCTTGATGATATCGTCTTTGAAAAACTCGATCCCTACGTTGATCGCATGAATTTTCCCGTTAAACAGCTCGGTGATTTTGCTCATGATTATTCCCCTTTCGCAACAAATTCTCTAGCCAGAAGACCTGCATTCGTGCTGCTGCTCGCAATCGTTACGCCCGCATCCATCAGCTTCTTCACTTGCTCGTCGAAGTTCGGTGTATCGAGGTCGGTACCCAGCACGTAGCCCAAGATTTCCAAGTGTCTGCCTTCCTTGGTAGCCTGATCTTTTGCTTCGATGATCGCTGGCAGCATCACGCCTACTGGATCCTCGTGGGAACCGAAGCCCAGGATGAAGTCCATCAAAATCACGCCAACGGAAGGATCTTTTGCTTCTTCCAAAAATCTCGCGATGCGCGTGGAAGGATCAATCATCGGGTGCGGCTTGCCATTTGTAAAGTCGTCATCGCCCATGTCGAGGAAAGTGTGAGCCTTGCTCTCATGGATATTTTTCAGCTTGTAATCCGCTTTCTTTTGAATGTTGCTGTATACGTCTTCATACTTGTCCATCGCGAGGTACATCGCTTCGTCGCACAGTGTACCGCCGCAGAACAAACCGCGAACGTATTTTTGCTCAGGTGTCAGTTTTGCCCGAACTTCTTCAATCAGTGGCCAGTTGAGGGCGCGCTTGTTGAGTTCGTCTTCGTTGGCACCTGCCAGCACAACCGCTTTGATGGCTGCTTCCTTGCTCGTTTTTGCAAAATGTCCGCCTGCTTCCAGAACTGGCGTTTCTTCTCCACCAATGAAGTACACAACCACAGGCTTTTTGCAGTTTTTCACCTGCGCCAATACTTTTTCTTGAACACTAGGAGCTGGTGGCTTGGAAATGAGCACGATGACCTTTGTCGCCTCATCCTCTTCCAGTGCTTTGATTCCGTCGAGCATCATGATGCCACCGACTTGCTCAGAGAGGTCGCGACCGCCTGTACCGATCAGCTGCGTGATGCCGCCGCCGAAGTCGTGAATACGCACGCTCACCTCTTGGCTGCCTGTACCAGATGCACCTACGATCCCGATGTTGCCTTTTCTCACGGCGTTTCCGAAGCACAGTGCCACATTGCCGATAATTGCTGTACCGCAGTCAGGTCCCATCATCAACAGGCCTTTTTCATGTGCGAATTGCTTGAGGGCGATCTCTTCCTCAATACTCACGTTGTCGCTGAACAGCATGACGTGCAAATCGTTTTCCAATGCTTTTCTCGCTTCTCTCACCGCGAATGCACCGTTTACCGAAATCACTGCGAGGTTTGCCTCTGGAATGCTCGCTGCTGCTGAATCAATCGTGGAGTATTTGATCTCTGTTGCAGATTTACTGCCACCTTTTTTATTAAACAGTTCTTCGATGGCGATGAGAGCGCTCTCGCACAGCTCATCTGTCGCCGCCTTCACCACGATCATCAGGTCGCTCGTTTTCGCTGCTTCCAACTCAGGGGTGAGCAAGCCTACGTTTTTCAGTACTTCTTTGTTCATGTCGGTGCCCATCGCAATAACCGCTTGTTCGACACCTTCAATTTGATTTGCTTTCGTAGATAGAGACATCAGGGATACCGAGTCAAAATACGTGCTTTGCTTGATTACGACTTTGGTAGACATACGTTACCTCCAGCTTCTAGATTTCGTTCCAAACCACATAGGATGCCAAGCAGGATATCCGTACCCGACGACGAGCCGATCCCGATGATTTTGTCTAAAGCAGGGACAAGCTCCTCCATGGAGCTGGACACCATGGAGGAGAGTAAGTCATTTAGCGACTCTCTTACTTGTCCATGGGCTGCTTTTTTCAGCGTGACCGCACTGATTTCGTTCGTTAATGCTTGGGACGAACGAACGATTTCATCGAAAAATAGGCATGACAAACAAGAGGAAATGTTTTGCATTTTGTATACACTGCACAATCCCACTAAAAAATCATCACCTGAGGGCGTTAACCCCGGTCCCAGTCCGATAAGACTTATCGCATGCTGAGTAGCTGACTCTATGCGGTTGTTTGCCAGACTGTCGGAAAGCATGCCTGCACGCTGGATCAGCATGCGGGACATCTCTTTCTCAAACGGACTGGCAGGTTGGGAGGACATTTTCATGCCCCCCGTCTTGCCGTATACGTCCACGTAGTTTTTCGTAAACGCCACATTTCTGCGTAATACTTCTACACCTTCTATGTCACAAGGATAGGAAGGAAGCTCACCTTCCCACTTTGTTGCTTGCTGAATCCATATTCGTAAATTCGCTCCGATAACGAGCGTGCTATCTTCCGTAATGACCGGTGCGTTAACGGACAGCCCCAACTCTGAAAAGCCTTGTACATCAATGATGAGCGTGTTCGGTGCATTGTCTAGCTGATGGTTGCCAATGGTGTACAATTCCCCGTTCTCGCTGCAAGTCAAATTGATCGTTCGCTTAAAAATACTGTGTACGGTCCCGCTAAAGTTTGCTCGTGCCAAACGCTCAAGGAAACCAGCATCGCCAGACAGCGCCTGGATGTACATGGGACGCTTTACTTTGCTCCTGCTTCCAGCAAGATTTTTTCGATCTCGGTGTAGCCTTTTCTTCTTGTAAGCTCAAGCGGTGTTACACCGTATTTATCTACCATGTGCACATTGCAGCCATGCTCAATCAACAGCTTGATGATCGTTTGTTGCTTCTCGCCGCCATCGTTGAGGATGATCGCTTCGATGAGTGGTGTCCACCCCACAAAGTTGGTATGGTTTACGTTGATGTCAGTCGTCGTTACGAGCTCACGTACGATGTCCACATGGCCTTTTTCGCACGCTGGTGTAATCCCTACTCCTCCAAAACGAGTTAGCAGCTCCAGGTTTGTTCCTGCCTTGATCATCATTTTGACAAGCTCCAGCTTGCCGTTGATGCATCCGAACAAGAACGGGTTGAAGCATGTCTCATCTTGCAAATCTACATCTGCACCCGCTTCTACCAAGAACGATACCGCTTCCAATTTGTCGTTCATGGCAGCAGTCAGAATCGCTGTACGCTTTTGTCTGTTTCTTGCGTTGATATCTACGCCCTGCTCCAAATGCTTTTTCAGTGCTTCGATATTCCCCTCAGCCGCTGCCTCGAGAAATGCTTGTACTACGCTTTTGTCTGTCATAGTAAGCCCTCCATGATCTCGTGATTGAACAACCCGCCAAGATTGGCTGAGCGCTTGCTCTTTTAAAAAACAATTAGACAAGCACCCCGTACTTACATCATTATTTTAGACAGGATGAATGGAGTCGTCATTGTGTATGGAAACTAAAAAAATTGAGGTTCACTTGTGCACATTGCACAATTACAGAAGTCCCTTTGTGGCAAAGGAGTGAACAGGGTGCTGACCATCAAAGATTTGCTTACCATTCAATCCATAGACGGCATCAAAATCATTGCCGGAGAGCAAGGCATCAACAACATTATCTCCATCGTCAATATCATGGAGAACCCGGATGCTTTTGACTGGCTGTCTTCCAATGAATTACTGCTCTCCACCGGATATATTTTCAAGGATAATCCCGAGCTGCAAAATAAAATCATCAAGGAACTCGCGGAAATCAACTGCTCCGGGCTCGTTATTAAGATGCATCGCTATTTCGATCAAATCCCGCAAAACATGATTGATCATGCCAACAAGTACGGACTGCCACTCTTGGCCCTGCCTTTTGAATACACGTTGTCTAAAGTGATTGCCATCATTAACGAAAAAGCCTCCGGACGCTATGATTTGTTGAACCGCAAAACATTAGACATGCATAACGCCCTGTTTCGCATTGCGCTGGAAGGTGGCGGACTGGATCGTATCGCCTCCGAGTTATCTGAGACGATCAACAACCCAATCCTTATTCTGGACCAGGACTGGCATTTGCTTCATTACACGGAAATCTGGCACAATCCGATTCCGCTTGACTCCTGCCTTACCTTGATCAAAAACAGACCCGTTTTTACCCGTGACTTCACGGAGTCCGTCCCGAAAAATATTAGCCAGATCAAAAAGTCGATCAAGCGTATCTACCATGTAAAGGATGATGAGATTAAATGCAGGATTCTACCCGTTGCTGTGGCCAATCACATCTACGGATACATCGTCGTCTGGCAAACCATTTGGGAACTGACTGAATTTGACTACATTGTGCTGGAACAGGCGTCCACCATCGTGGCGCTGGAGCGGATCAAGGCGAGGGAAATCGAGGAAGTGAAGCTGAAGATCAGACAAGACTTTTTCGATGATTTGCTCACAGGTAAAATCACTTCGGCTGACTCGCTGCAAACCTTATGTGATTTGCACGGATTGCAATCGAGCTACATGTATTTCTGTATGGTCATTAATATCGAGCCGGTTGAGCTGGAGAATTTGGAGGATATCATCGATCGCAAGTACGAGCTGGATCGGATCGCCAAAAAATGCGTCGACCTCGTCTATGACAACTCGAGCAAAGCTCCTGGAGAAATCACCTGCTTTTATCGGAACAATCGGATCATCATCCTTATCGGACAAAATGAGCAAAAACCCGTGGTGTCTGCAAGTGAAGCCAAGCAATTCGCCAATGAGCTTTACAGCGCTCTCGTGGATAAAATCAAGAAAACCTTGTTCTTTATTGGGGTAGGTCGTCAGTATAAAAACATCGCTTCGCTTCATAAAAGCTTTTCCGAAGCACATGAAGCGATCCGCCTGATGCAGAAGTTCAACAGCAAGGGCGACGTCTCTCATTTCGATGATTACTCCGTCTATCATTTCCTGGATTCCAACATTAAAGACATTGAACTGGAAGACTTCTTTTTGAAGCGTCTGGGGAAACTGTACGAGCATGATCATGAGTTCGGCACGAGCCTCATGGTGACTTTGGACAATTACTTTCTGTACAATCAAAACGTCAGTGAAGCGGCGAAAGCGATGTTCATTCACCGCAATACGTTTATTTACCGGATTGAGAAGATCAAAGAGATTTTGAACATGGATTTGAAAAACTCGGAGGAGCTGCTTCAAATCCAGCTGGCGCTCAAGATCGGCAAGCTTTTGCATAAGGAGTAAAGCTCGAAAGAGCTTGGTCATCAGGTTGTAGTGGTCGGGAGGAAGGCGTGCCGAAGATTTCGCTTACATGCAAAAAGAGCCTCTTTAAAGAGGCTCTTTCTTCTTAGTTGCTACTTTTTAGTTATGAATATATTTTTCAAAGACTTTCCCAAAGTCTTTCACGACATACTTGTATCGGATGTCTTCCAACCAATCGAAGGTGTATTGGTTGATGGACTTGAATTGTGAAGCTACGTCTGCTTGCTGGCCTGTTACGCGGCCCAGTGTGCTTTGGGCGATGTGGAGGCTTTCTTTTGCATGCTGGAGCGCAAGTTCGTTATCGTGCATAATCGATGCGATCTTCACAAGGGCTTTGTAGAGGTCTTTTAGCTCCTCCAAATGCTTTTTGTTTACATCGATCGAGTAGTGCTCATTGCCCATGGTGAACTTGATTTCTACATCCAAATCGACGGTTCCGGCTGTTTCCAGATACACGTTAGAGATTGGGTGTGTATGGTAGGAATAGCGGCGCAACATACGTTTTTTGCTAGTGGCACTCGTTCCATCCAGATGAACCAGCCCCAGATTGGTGAAACAATACTCGTCGGACTTTGATTTGATCAAAAAATAAATTTTCTCTTGGTCCTCATGCATGATGTAATCATCAGCGTCCACCTTGTCGTAATCGGCTGGTTTTACCACGATTCCCACATTGCTCAAGCCAAGTGCGTCTGCCGCAAGCTTTCCAAACATAATGAAACAGCTCCCCTCGATATGTACGGTCTAACGTTACCCATTTATACGTGCGTGGGGAGACTTAGTTGCAAACAACTACTGTGCTTCACCCAGTTTTTTGAGGAGGCCTGCAAGAACATCAAAATCAAATTCTTTTCCGTTCCGTATTTTGATGGTCTTCCGGTCAGCATGATCAGACTTCTCAAAAAAGCCAGCTGGAGCATCCAGATTCGCCGCTTGAAACAGCGTCACATTAATCCAGTCCTTGGCCGGAAAATACACACATGCCTGGTTGCCCTGAATGGAATAAAAAGCTTGTTTATATTTCACTTGCTCTTCTACATTCGGGATATTTTCATGGATGAGCTGGCGAATCCGATTGCAAACTTCTACCTGAGATTCATTGGTTATGTTTTGGATATAATCCGTTACTTGCTGATTCATGAATAGTCCTCCGCTTCCAAAAAGTGATGGCGCTTCTAGTCTTTATGATAATCGACAGATGCAATAGGAGGCTTCTTCTCGATTGCTATTCTCTCAATTACAGCCAGGTCGTCTTTTCTTCCGCTGCTACTCGACTGGTCTCAGGAGCATCTGCCTCGGGATAGCCAATGAACAGTGTGCCCACGACCTTTTTATTTTCAGGCGATCCGAGGAATTGCAGCAAGCGCTCGTCGCGAACCAAGCCGACTCCTCTTGTGCGCCATACCATGCCTAGTCCGAGTTCCTTCGTTGCCAGCCACATGGAGTGAATCGCGCAGCAAACCGCGTATTCGTTATCCTCCGAGGATGCTTCATCTCCTGGGATCACATCAGCAGTCGCGACAATGACGAGCGGTGTTTTTTCCAGGACGGCCAAGGAATCCTGTACGAGATTGGGCTTGGTAGGAAAACGCTCCAGCAAAAATTCCTTCGCGATTTCCTCGAATCGTAGCTTCGCTTCTCCTCTAATCACATAAAAATGCCACGGCTGACGCAAGCGGTCATTCGGGGCTAACACTGCGCAATCTAGCAGCGCTTGGATTTTTTCTGTTTCTACTTCTTTTGGAATATAGTTACGCACGGCTCTTCTACTTTTGAGTGCCTCTAGTACGGACATACTGGTTCCTCCTCGGGTGTACCATTTTCTTACGAATCCCATTCATTATATAAAAGGTTGTCATGATCGTATAGGTATCCATCAACGGGAATGAATCGCCGAATGTGCTTGGTGTTCGTCTTCTTTTGCCACGTAGATGTCATACTGCTTATGGTCTTGTTCTTGGGGCAGCATCCCCATGTCCTCTCCTAAATGACGAACGGCATGAGAGTGACTGCGTGTCCGAAAACGAATGCCATGAGCACTTAGCTTATTTACCACGCGGATGTATTCTTCATGACCAAACGCGGTGTGGATCAAGCACTTGTACTTGGAAAAAAAGGGGAGAAAAAAGTCCATCATCCGCTCCACTCGCCTTCATTTTTGTAGTATATTCCAATTATTGCGGAAAAGAGAGGGGCTTTCTACTATGAATCGAAAGAAAGTATTCACAGGTTCGCCTTGGGAACCGGTCGTGGGCTATTGTCGCGCAATGCGAATCGGCGACCGGATTGAAGTGGCTGGCACTACCGCCATGAAGGACGGGGAAGTCGTTGGTGTGGACGATGCCTATGAACAAACGCGGTTTATCCTGGAGACGATTGAAAAAGCATTGCGAGAATTAGATGCTGATTTGTCTCACGTGGTCAGAACAAGGATGTTTGTGACAGATATCAGCAAGTGGGAAGAGATCGGAAAAGCACATGGGGAGTTTTTCCGTGAGATTCAGCCTGTCGCTACGATGGTGGAGGTCAAGGCATTGATTGACCCGCGTCTGCTCGTTGAGATTGAAGTGGAAGCTATTGTTTAGCATAATTCACGGTGACATTTTGGGTTACTGACAAACAAAAATAGGGCTGACAAGCAAAATCATGCTAGTCAGCCCTTTTACTTTTTAGACTACAGGTCAATAAGAGGAATACTCCCACCCACACTAACCGGTTCAATCACCTTGCCCGCTGACCGCACCAAAGTAAAGTACTCATAGCAGCCAATCACGCCAAAGTCCCCATCGATAACACCCGGATAAGCGCGATTCACGGAATACTCCTGACTCAAGTGAGCCTTCAGCGCCTCTCCTTTTTGTTTTCGATAGCCCGAAATATCGACCTTGCCTGTAATCGGAACCGCTGGCTTTGGACCATGATCGGGGCAATGATCGTAGTAGTGCGGGATCGATACATAGTACAGATCAGGATATTCTGCAGGAGTCAAGCTCGCTTCCGCTTGTTCGACCGCTCGCGTCGTCGCCTCACACGTGACGATATGATCGGGATGACCCGTTACCCCGTCCGGCGGAAACGTAACAACTACATGGGGCTTCCATTCCTCTATCGCTTCGCGAATCTTACCCACCAGCTCATCCAGATCGGCATTTTGCAAGGAACCATCCGGGTACCGGAATAAGTCAAGACGACTGATTCCGAGCACTTCCGCTGCTGTTTTCAGCTCTATCTCTCGATGTTTTGCCAGCTTTTCTCTGCAATCGATATCGAATGGACCGCTGCGTCCTTTGCAGCCGGAGGTAATGCACAAATAACACGTTTCATGTCCGGCGTCCTTACACTTTGCCAACGTTCCCCCGCAAGCAAAAGACTCATCGTCCGGATGGGGAAAGACGACCATTACTTTTTTCATTTCTGGCACCTCACTTGCCTCCCGATTGGCGTTCTAAATAAGCCAATCCTTTTGCTATGACGCCGTAAATCGGATCGTTTTGTGCATTTTCGATGACGACCTGCAAAGCGTACCCTCGGACGCGCTCTACGACGATCTCTCGTACACGATCATCGTTTTGCAAAACGCCTCCCTGCATGATCATCTGAAACGGCTTGGCCTTCATTTGTAACGTATCTATGACAGCCCGAGCAGCTTCGAAAAGCTCTTCGCCTGCGACCTGCAAGATAGCAGCTGCCACCTTATCTCCAGCAAGTGCCGCTTGACTGACCAACGGCGACAGCTCTCCTACCTTCTCTACGGAATAATGCTCACTGTACGTCCAATTAAATAATTCATCTACGCGTCCCAGTCCAACGTACGGGAGGACCAGCTCCTTCAATACGGTCGACTCGCCGCGGCCATCCGCTGCTTTTAATACAGCCATAATCGCTTGCTTGCCGATCCAGTAGCCGCTACCCTCGTCACCGACTCGATGCCCCCAGCCTCCTGCTCGCGCCGTTTCCTGTTCATCGTTTACACCAAAGGCAATCGAGCCGGTGCCTGCGATGACCAGAATACCGGGTTTGCCTCCGGTCGCACCGAGCAATGCTGCAAACCCGTCGTTTTCCACGATCAGGTGCTGGACGTGAATACCCAACTGGTGCAATACCTTGCTCACCATCCGCGAGATTACCTGTCGATCATACTCCGTGTCTAGGCCAGCGATCCCGAACACCGCGCACTCGATTTCCCATTCGATTGATCCATCCAGTGTCGGAGTGCCGTTTATTAAGGGGGCAACCGTTTGACGAGCGATCGCATCGTCCAGAGCCTGGCTGATCGCTGCAACCAACTCACGAGCTGCTGCTTCCTCCCCGATCCCTTGATAATTGCATGAACCGGAGCGTCCTACACCGATTTCATTTCTGGAGCGGTCCACCAGTACCGCCAGACACTTGGTGCCCCCTCCGTCCACTGCCAGAAGAGGTATTCGCACCATTGCCATTACCCCACACTCCATTCAGCTGTCATCTGATCTAACCCTTTCATTACATTCGCAATCTCCTGCTTTTTCTGTGCCAGCCATTCTGTTTCCTGCTGGAGAACCGCTTGGCGAACGGCGATCATGCGCTTCATTTCCTCTGGATTTGGTCCACCAGGAAGCTTGCGGATCATTACGAAATGAACGGGGTCAAGCGCCAGTCTGAGTTCTTCTGCTGTGAGCGACAGCTCCCGCCCGATTACTTCCACGGCTGCACGGTTTACCAGCTCCAAGCTGATTTGGTTTGCAGCGAGTTGCTCGCTCATCGCTTCTTTTACCACACGACTCACGATGTGATGAGATTTGCGGAACGAAAGTTGATCCGTGCGCACCAATGTATCCGCTAGCTCCGTGACGGTCGCAAAGCTACCCTTTGCCCGCTCCAAGAGAACGTCCTTGTTCACTTCCATCGTACCCACAACACTCGCCATCAAGCGATACATCTGCTCAAGTACCCCCATGCTCCGCCACGCGTATGGCTGCATGTCATCCTCGGTATCCACGATATCGCCAAAAGGCGTATTGTGCATCATCGTAAGCACTGTCGTCGCATTGCCTGCTGCACTGGACAACAGAGAGCGCATATGTTCAAAGGAAACCGGATTTCGCTTTTGCGGCATGATGGAGCTGATCTGCACGTATGGACTCGCGACTTTTAACCCCGCGAATTCCTGTGTGCACCACAGTAGCATATCTTGAACCGTACGCCCCAAATTAATCGCTGCCAATTGTACAGCTGTCGCTACTTCCCCCAAGTAATCAGCACCGCAGACTGCATCATAGGAATTTTCCACCAACTCATCAAATCCGAGCAATTCGCGCATCCGCTCCCGGCTGATTGCAAAGCCAGAAGTCGTCAAGGCCGCTGCCCCCATCGGTGAGCGATTGACTGTGTGATAGGCTTGGATCAGTCGCTTGATATCACGACTGAGCATGTCAGTAGCCGCCATGATGTAATGCGCCATTGTCGTTGGCTGTGCCTGCTGCGTGTGCGTGTAGCCAATCATGATCGTATCTACATGCTCATTTGCAAAGAGGAGCAAATGCTCTTTCAGATAGAGGGCAGAAGCCAAGGTCACCAACAATTTTTCACGCAGCACCATGCGATATATGGTAATCCCCATGTCGTTGCGGCTGCGAGCCAGATGCAGATTTCCTGCCACATCAGGAGCCAGTTCTAGCAAACGGCTCTCTACCTGAAAGAACAAATCTTCAAACTGTCCGGTGTAATGCGATTGGCGCAGCTCTTCCATTTCGATCCCACACAGTGCACCAGCAATTCTTTTGGCCTCATCGTCTGTGAGCAATTCTTGTTCACGAAGCATGATCAAATGTGCCTTGTTGATCGCCATCATCGGATGCAGCAAATGGTGCTTCGCTTCATTGAATGCAGGCTCCAAAACCGCCTCCACGTATGTCTTGCCAGGGAAACTGGCTCCCTCCTGTTGAAAAATTCGATCTCTGTAATTCATCTTCTTGCATCTCCTTCCCTACCCATTCGTAAGCTGCTTCTATTTTTGCTTCTGATCTTCTTTTAGGAGGGGGGCGACCGCCGAACGATCGCCTTCCCTTCTATTATGATTACTGCTGTGGGCTGATCATGTTGACAAACAATCGGATCGCACCCGGTACGAGTGACGGAATTTCGCGATACCACACGAGCGAGCTGTAGGTATACGTTCCTTTTCCATACTTGGCAGTGAGGTACGTACCCGTAAATTCCTTCTCGCCTTCGTCTCCATTGGAGATTAGCTCTGTGTATTCCTTGCCCCACTCGGATGGATTGTAAGCGGAACGATCCTGAATCCAGTTGTTCCAATCTTCCTCCGTGATTTTGTTTGGCGAATGGAACAAGGCATGATCAGGCGCCAATACTGTCACTTTGGAGTTTTCGTCTGTGACACGCCATTGAATCAGCGGAGCACCGATTTTAATCGGATAAGGAGCCAGCTCCGGCTTCCATTTATCCTCTGGCTTGTGGTATTGCACGACCAGATTTCCGCCGTTTTCCACGTATTTCAGCAAGCGGGCATTTGAAGGAATCAACTCAGGTCGGAAACCATAAGCGCGAATGCCCAGCACGATCGTATCGTATTGATCCAGATCGCCAGACTCGATGTCTTTTGCCGACAGATTGGTCACATCGACTCCCAATTGAGATAAATACTGATCAATATTGTCAAAGCCACTGGATACGTAACCGACCTTCAATCCTTCCGGCACCTTCAGGTCAAATGCCTGGATCGCAAGCGTCGACGGTTGAACAAAGTAGGACGTACCGATATGCGGGTAACGGATGACTTGAGCGCCGTGTCGACTCTCTTTACCACTGCCAGATGCTACTGCTGTCACCGTATATTTATCCGGTTGGACCGAAGCATCTGCTTTGACTGTAAAGGCAACCGACTTCGTTTCTCCCTTGGCCTCAAAAGCGAGCGGTGCTGCTTGTGGTTCTACACTCCAGCCTTTTGGCACATCGAGAGAAATGGTTGTTTTCGCTGCACCTGGATTGTAGTTTTTCACCGTGACCTTGACCGGGATTGGCTCCTCTGGCTTCTGCGTATTCAAAACCGTCGCATTTGGACTCAGCACCATAGAAAAAGATGGAAGAACTGCAATGGCATCTGCTGGTGTCACATGGCTATTCGCTGTCGAGCCGGCAAAGCTGTAGTTGACGTCTGCTGTAATGGCTGGAGCAGCATACGGTTGGAACAGAGCGGCATCAGCCGGAACCGTAACATCGAATGTCGTTTTCACCGTCTGATTGTAGCCGAGCGATGAGAAGCTGGTGGTCGATTGCGGCTTGGCTTGCCAGCCTTTTGGTACATTCAGCGCGAGATTGATCTTCCCGACCTTTGCTTGGCCGCCGTTGTAAGCCGTGACCGTTACTTTTGTCGTTTGGCCTGCTACCAGCTCAGTTGTCTCAGGCTTTACCTTGGTCACGAGCGAGAGCGCTTCGGCACTAGCCTTGTTCAACTGGGATTTCTTCACTCCCAAACGATGGCGCAAGTCTGTTTTCGTGTTAGTCGGCAAGGAGGATGCTTCGACTACTGCCGTCGCTTTTTCCACATCCGCCAGCATTTCATGCGCTTCCTTGGCTACTGAGGCAAAGCTTGGGTACGCAGCAATGACCTCTGCGGAATCCTTTTGCAGCTTTTTCAGTTCACCTGCGACTTTTTCTCCACCAGACTGGCTGGCAACTTCCTTGGCTAAATCGTCAAACGAATAGGCAATTCCCGTAAAAAAGTCTGCTTCTTTGTCTTTTGTCTCTACGATGGATTGATCGAGCTTGTAATAATTGAAGCTTGATCCTTCGTCATAGTGACGTCCCATGCCCTGGCTCTTGTGCATAAAACGGGATTCTTCGCCGAGTTGGACATAAGAGGCACCATAAATTTCGTCATAGTCACCAACAGGCACTTTGACCGAGTAATCTTGATCCTTCGCAGGCAGATACAGCTTCTTCACCTGCCAAGGAGCCAAGCCTTCCTTTGCATGCTGCGGAAAAACGCTTGGATCTGCGGCATCCTTGAATGCCCGTACCGTAATGACATTAATCGCGCGATGATGACCGTGAGTCGAAGGTTCGTTCAAAAATGCGGGAATCACGATATCGGGTCTCAGTGTTCGAATACGGCGGATGAGCTTTTCGTACGCTACATCCTCGCCCCATTTTTGCAGAGTTTCATCCGGGCTTTTGGAGAAGCCGAAGTCAAAAATAGGGTCATCGATTTTTTCACTGAGATTCTCCAGATGGATGTTCGTGATTTTGGAAGCTTCCTGCAATTCGCGGGTACGAATGATCCCCAGCGCATTACCCAGCTCGCTGCCTATCTCGTTCTGTCCTCCCTCGCCTCGGTTCGCAATGACGCTGGATGTGTCCACCCCTTTGCCTAGCGACAAATACGCGAGCATCGAACTGTGCTCATCGTCCGGATGTGCTCCGGTGTTCATCGCACTGGCAATCGTGGTGAGCGGCTTGATGGCTTTCCACAGGTCGACAACCCCGCGGTTTGCATGGGCGGTCTCGGGTGCTACCGGCATAATCAGACTCGTGGCTAGCACCGCTGCAGTCGTAATCGTGTACAGCTTGGCAAGTTTCCCCTTACTCAATGAACGTTCCTCCATTCCATTTTCAGATTGATGTCTATATCAATCATGGCGGTCTGTACGTTTGCATTTCATTGATGTAGCCATGGATCGACCCACGGTTGGCCCGGAGTGGATGGGGCATTACTGCTTCTGACTGATCATGTTGACGAACAAACGAAAAGCGCCAGGGACTAGCTGTGGAATCTCGCGGAACCAGGCAAGCGAGCTGTAGGTATACGTCCCTTTTCCATAATGCGCTGTAAGGAAAATACCGCGGAACTCCGGTTCTCCCGGATCACTTGTCGCAATTAGCTCGGTATACTCGCTCCCCCAGCGAGAAGGATTGTAGATGGAGCGCTCCTGCACCCATCCATCCCAGTCTGCTTGGGTAATCACGTTTGGCTCCTGGAACATCGGATGGTCAGGGGCCAGCATGCGGACGTCTGATTGCTCATTGGTCACCCGCCAATCGATTAGCGATTCGCCGATAAAAATGGGGTATGGCGCCAAATGCGGTTTCCATTTGTCCTCCGGCTTGTGATATTGAACGACGAGATTTCCGCCGTTTTCTACATAGTGCAAAAGACGCTGGTTGCTCTCGATTAATTCGCGGCGGAATCCGTATGCGCGAATACCGAGAACAATCGTGTCATAGCGGGACAAATCGCCCGATTGTATTTCGTTTGCGTCGAGATTGAGGCAATTCACCCCAACCGCGCGCAAGTATTTATCCATATTGTCAAAGCCGCTGGATACGTAGCCAATCCGTTGATTTTTCGGGATGGCCAGGTCAAAGGCTTGAACAGTCAGCGTAGCAGGTCGGATGAAATACGTGCGGCCGACATGCGGGTATTCAATGACCTGCACATCCTGCGCGATCTCTGTCACACCGTCTGTCCCCGCGACCGTAGCGCTGATCTGATATTTGCCATTCTTCACTTGCGGCGTCGTATGAACAGTAAACGCGATCGTTTTCGTCTCGCTGCGGAAAGAAAACGGGACATCGACAAAGGCTGGCTCCACTGTCCAGCCTGCTGGGACAACGAGAGCGACCTTGGCTGTAGAGCTTCCCGGACGGTACTGTTTCAGTGTTACCTTAACCGGGATCGCCTCATCCGTATGCAGCGTGTTTCGCACCACATCTGATGGTGTCAGAGTCACGGCATACGGCGGAAGCACAGCTACACGGCTATCCGGCTCCACGCGAATCGTACTGGCTGTATCGAAGGCGAAATAGAGCACCTCGACATCGAGCACGGGCGACTTGTAAGGATGGAACAGCTCCGTCTGTGCAGGAATCGATACCTCAAATACGGTGCACACCGTCTGATTGTAAGCCAGTCGTGGAAATGCAGTTGGCGTGAGTGGTTTCGCCGTCCAACCAGCGGGGACACGCATACGCAACTGCACATGCTCAACCTCAAGCGATCCGCCGTTGTAAGCCGTTACGGTAACGGTTGTCGTCTGGCCTGCCACCCACTCGCCCGTCTCCGGTTTGATTTTCACGACCAAAGATAGAGCCTCGGCACTGGCACGGTTTAGCTGCGCTTCCTTGAGTCCTAGCCGATACATCAAATCAATCTTTGTTTCTTCATCGAGTGGAGCCCTGTGTACTTCTTGTTGTGCAGACGCAAGCAAAGCCTTCATGTGATGAACCCTTTGTGCCACCTCAGCAAAACGCGGGTAGGCATTCAATACATCTGTAGCCGCATCGTGCATACGGTGAAGCACTTCGGCGAGTTCTTGCCCGCCTTTTGCAGCGATGCTCTGCGCCAGATCAGCAAAACTGAAGGGCAGTCCCAAAAAAAAGTCGCGCTCTTTTTCCGGTGCCGGGGAAACAGATGCATCTAAGCGGTAGTAATTGTAGGTCGGGCCTTCGTCGTAATGAACACCCATGCCCTGTGTCTTATGCATAAACCTTGATCGCTCACCAAGCTGCACGTAGGATGAACCGTAGATTTGGTCGTATTCCCCCACGGGTACAGCGACGTGATAATCATCGTTGTCCATGATAGGCAAATACATCTTTTTCATTTGCCACGGCAAAAGTCCAGACTGCCTATGCTCCGGAAAGAACTGTGGATCGGCTGCTTCGTGGAAAGCTCGCTGTGTCAGTAACGTGATCGCCCGGTGATGTCCGTGTGTCGTCGGTTCATTTTCAAAGCAAGCGATGACAACATCGGGGCGCAGCTCCCTGATTTTTCGAATCAATCGTTCGTACACGACCTCTTCGCCCCATTTGCAGAAGGTTTCTTCGGCGCATTTGGAGAACCCGAAATCATGAATGGGATCATCCAGCTCTTCGCTTAAGATGCCAAGCATTACATTGCTAAGAGATGAAGCTTCCTCAAGCTCGCTCGTGCGGATAATCCCAAGCGCGGTACCTTGCTCGCAGCCGATTTCGTTTTGGCCGCCTTCCCCTCTTGTCGCGATCACACTCGTGGTATACACACCTCTCCCCAGCGCCAAATAAGCGAGCATGGCACTGTGCTCATCGTCTGGATGGGCACCTGTGTTCATGGCACTGGCAATGGTAGCGAGCGGCTTAATTGCTTTCCACAGATCGAGCAGTCCGTGTTCCCCCTGCATAGTGCGAAGAGATGCGGGAATAGGCGGGCAGGGCAGTTTAGTCGGCTGTACCATCGGCGATTTCTTATCCATCGATTCACTGACATCCACGAGAAGCTCCTCCTTTTTTACAAAGGCATCCAGCTTTACACTACACGGCCGTTCCCGCTTTATCTCCGGTCAGTTTTCTGGAGATGAACAACACGATGATGATGACCACGATTTGCAAGACACCATAGGCGCAAGCGGTGCCGAATTCATTACTGTACATACGTTGGAATACCGCCACAGACAATGGCGTTGTCTTCGGTGTGAAGATCAGAATCGAAGCCACGAACTCCCCGATACACTGAACGAATGCCAAAAGCGTACCTGCGAGAATTCCCCCCCAAGCCATCGGGAACACGACACGTCTGAAGCTATACCACCAGGAAGCCCCCAGATTCCGTGCAGCCTCCTCGACAGATGGGTCCATCTGCATCAAAGTCGCATTTGTAGAGCGAAACACAAGTGGTAGATGTCGGACAAAATACGCCAACGGGATAATCCAGAATGTTCCGATCAAAACCTGACCAAAGCTGAATGCATTCGGCTCGCTGAACGCTGCAATCAGGTTGATCGCCACAACTGTCCCTGGCAATGCCCATGGCAGCATGATCAACACATCAAGAAGCGTTTTCCCGCGAAACTTGAGGCGAACCATCGCATATGCCGCAGCTACACCGAAAATGACAATCCCGATTACCGCGATAGCAGACAACTGCAAGCTGTTGAGAATCGGACGCCATGTCTTGCTATCCGTGAACAAATCCATGTAATGCGACAAGGTATAATCCGGAGGTAATATTTGCACCGTCCAGGTACCATCCACCGAGAAGGAGATGAGTACCAATACGAGAATTGGCAGCATCAGAATGACTGTACCGATAAAAGACAGCACAATCGTGGTGTAGCGTCCTACTTTGCTCTTGATCTCGGTACGATGCACGCTGACCCCTTTGCTCAAGTTCTGGTAGTTGCGTGCGCCTTGGTACCAACGCATGATCAAAAGAAAAGCCACAGAAACAATCGAAAGAATCGTAGACTGTGTCGCAGCCATGTCCAAATCTCCATTGGTGCGAGACAGATAGATTTGCATCGTCATCGTCCGGTCAATTCCGAAAATGAGTGGCGCCGTATAAGAAGCCATCGAAATCATGAAAACCAACAGAGAAGACGCGACCATCGCTGGCGTAAGCATCGGCAAAATAATGCGCCGCCAAACGGTAAAGCGATTCGCTCCAAGACTGGCTGCCGCCTCTTCCAGGGACGGGTCGAGTCCCTTGATTGCTGCTGTAGCTGTCATGAAGAAGTAGGTGTACATCGTAAACGTATGAACAACGACCACACCCCATATTCCTTTTAACGAGAAAGGAACTTGGGCAAGCCCGAACAGCTCTTTGATCGCCCGTGGGATGATCCCACTCTCCCCGTACAAAAAGGTAAACGAGAGAACACCAATGAGTGGAGGCAACGCCATCGGAACCAAAGCCAGTACAGAAAGAATTTTTCGTCCAGGAAAATCATAGCGTTCCAATAAAAACGCCATCGCGACGCCAACAATACCGCACGTAATGACACTCAAAACCGATATGTAGATACTGTTCCACAACGCTTCCAGGTTGGCGGTATGCTCCAAGCTGAAGAAGCGAATGTAGTTTTTCCACGTAATTCCTTCATCGATCTTAATACTCGCAACGAACGTTTCGAACAATGGATAAACGACATAAGCCAACAATATTAAAAAGAGTGGCGATACCAGCACGTAGACGAAGGCGGGTGAAGCGGTGATGGACTTTCGTCTGGCTGCTGTCGGCGCTTGCTGCAACTCTGCTCTCAAAAGCTTCTTCCCCCTTATCCGGCAAAATAAATGCTCTCTTTCGGTATATGTAGGCCGATGGCATCGCCACGCTGTTTAATCGGTCGTCCCAAGTTGATGGACATGCTACGCAGGCTCTCCGTTCCTACTTCCGTGACGTAATTGACACACGCACCTGTAAATTCTGACATGACAACAGAGCCTGTCACTACATTTTGACCCTCGTTGCCTGTACTCTCCAGAACGGATTCAGGACGAATGGACATAGTCACTTTCTCCCCAACTGACAGCTGTGCACGTGGAGAAGCATTTTCCTTAAATCCGCTGAGCATTTGTCCAGAAGCCGTGCGAACCAGCACTTCATCACCGTCAAATCCGGTAACTGTCCCTTCCCACAGATTCGTCTCGCCAATAAAAGAAGCGACAAAACGGTTTACAGGACGATGGTAAATCTCATGCGGTGTTCCGATCTGCTGCACTTCTCCGCTCTGCATGACCATAATCCGGTCTGACATCGACATCGCTTCCGCCTGATCGTGCGTGACGTAAATCGTCGTAATCCCCAGCTCTAACTGGAGTCTCTTGATCTCAAAACGCGTCTCTTCGCGAAGCTTCGCGTCCAGATTGGACAGCGGCTCATCCAACAGCAGAATCTGCGGCTCGATGACCAGCGCCCGTGCCAGTGCTACCCGTTGCTGTTGTCCCCCAGAAAGCTGATCAATGCGGCGTTCGCCATAGCCTTCCAGACGGACCAGCTTCATGATCCGTTCTACGCGCTCTTTTGCATCTGTTTTGTTCACTTTCCGAACCTGCAAGCCAAACGCGATATTTTCAAAAACAGTCATGTGCGGGAACAACGCGTAGTTTTGGAATACCATCCCGGTATTGCGCTTATGCGGAGGAAGTGATGTAACCTCCTGTGATCCAAAGCGGATATGGCCATCCGTTGGATAATAAAAGCCGGCAATCATGCGCAGGGTAGTCGTTTTGCCGCAGCCACTCGGACCGAGAAAAGTAAAAAACTCTCCTGATTCGATATGAATGTGAACATCTTCGACCCCTTTTGCTTGGCCAAACCTTTTGTGAACGTGATCAAGTGTTACGCTGCTCATCGGGTTGTGTTTCCTCCTTCATCGCAAGTCATTTCAAGCTGCGTCCGTTTTCAAACAACTTCTATAAGTGACTAGACGGAAAGGACAACGCCTTCCCGCCTAGCTGCTTGAAAAAAACCTTCCTTACTTCTTGCCTTTCCCCTTGATGTTTTCATCCCAATGCTGCATCCACTCTTTTTCTTTTGCAGCCATGACAGCCCAATCGAGTTCCATTGGCTTTAGCTCGAGATTTTTCATGAAGTCTGGCAATTCGTCCTTGCTGATGTCTGTACGGGATGGGAACTGGAAGCGCTCCTTCGCCAATTGAGCAGCCATTTCAGGACTCATCAAGAATTCCATGAACTTTTTCGCTGCATCCTGGTTTTTCGCGCCTTTTACCAGAGCTACGCCGTCTACGAGAATTGGTGCCCCGCTCTTCGGATAAATGAAGTCATACGGATGGTTGTTCTTTTTGCTTTGAATCAGAACGTCTTGGAGGTTCCACAGGGAGATGACGCCCTCTTGACGATCCAGCTTCAAATACAGGTTTGTCGGGTCTTGCGTGTACTCTTTTGTATTGGCATCGAGCTTCGTCAGCCATTCAAAACCTTTTTCAGGAGTATCCGCCCCTTGACGGAAGATCATTGCAGAATAAATGGTACGCATCGTGCCGGACGGCAGTACGTTTCGGATAACAATCTTGTCTTTGAATTTCGGATCGATCAATTCGTCCCAATCTTGCGGCGCTTCTTCTGGCTTCAGCACCTGCGAGTTGTACATGATAACCTCTGGCAAAAGCATTTCGCCGTACCAGCGATCTTGCGGATCTTTGTACAAATCCGGAACCTTGTCTGCAAAAGTCGGCTTGTAAGGCTCCAGCAGATCTTCATTGGCTGCTGTCGCTAGAGCAGATTGGGTACCACCCCACCAGAAGTCAGCCTGCGGGTTCGCCTTCTCTGCACGAACGCGCTCCAAAATTTGTTGGGCACCCATTTCGAGTGTTTCCACTTCAATGTTCGGGTACTTTTCTTTGAATTTTGGCAATACGATTTCAAAAATGTTTTTGTCCCGTCCGGTGTAAATCACCAGTTTTTGTGGGTCACCCGATGAATCAGCAGGTTGAGCAGCCGTACCTGATTGGCCTCCGTTGTCAGCAGGCTTTGCTTCCTGTCCTCCACTGCCGCACGCAGCCACAGTTAGAGCCAAGGAGCTGACAAATATGCCCTTCATCCATGTTTTCAGCTTGCTAGTTGTCTTCTTCAAAACGAACTCCCCCTCTTGTTTTTCTCACTCTTTGTCAAGCAGTCGTATGAAAGGAAACGCTTCCAAAACACTATGGACAGCACCAATCAAACCAGCTCGTTCCCCCAGACTCGCTTTTTCAAGATTAGGCACCTCGGGCACCCATTCTCTTAGCCATTCGTGAATTTGCTTCACCCCTTCACCATCGACGTGGACCATCTCCCCGCTCAGGATCAGTATTTCCGGGTTCAAAATACTGATGATGTTCGCCATTCCGTACGCCCAATGTCGATACACATCCGCAAGAAGCTCCTTCGCTTCTGCATTTTGTTTGGCGTGCCGGATCAGCTCTTCTATGACACTCGACCCTTCCTGAAGGTCAGAGAGAAATCCCTTAGCCTGCTCTTGGATGCCTGGGATCGAATAATGCGTCTCAAACACGCCTGACGCGCCATTCGGGCGATTATGTACCGGGCCGATCATCATGAAGCCGATTTCTCCTGCTGCCTCACGACTCCCCCGATAAAACTGTCCATCCAAAATGATCCCGGCCCCAATCCCCGTTCCTACGTACATGTAGACGACGTTGGTATGGCCGACCCCTGCTCCACGGACGTACTCGCCCAGTGTCATCATATTCACATCATTGTCGATAATGACGGGCAGTCCGAGTCGCGCTTCGATAGTCTGCTGAATCGGTGAACCCATCCACCCCGTGCTGGGTGAAAAGCTGACGGTTCCACTTCCACGCTGCGTAACCCCCTGCAAACCGACACCCATTCCGAGCAGACGCTCTCGCGGGATGCCGCTTTCATTGAGCAAGCGATCCAGTCCAGCTGCCAAATCTTCGATGACGGTTTCGCCATTCGCTGGTTGTGCCAGCCGTTTGCGATAGCGAGCTAAGAACTCACCTTTCATATCTGCGATGGCCATGTCCAAAGTAGATCCTTCGAAAATCGCTCCGGCAATGGCATAGGCCTGGTAATTGTACTCCAACAAAATCGGCTTGCGACCGCCTTTGGAATCGCCCATTCCTACTTCTTGCAGGAGCCCTTCCTGGATCATTTCATCTACGAGGGCGGAAACACATGGACGGCTGAGTTGTGTCTGTTTGGAGATATCCGCGCGGGAAATTTGCCCGTGCAGGACGACCTGTTGCAATACTTCTTCTTTATTCAGTTTTTTCACGAGTTTGCTATTACCTGTTTTTTTGGGAGCTTGCACGCTTCATCGATCACCGCCACACAGTTAGTTAACATTACTAACAAAGATAACCAAATTATAGACACGGCGACTGCTAATAGTCAAACAATTTACATTTGTCTTTCAGATATTTTTTGGATTTTTTAGTATATATATCAAATGTTAAAAATTACTAAAAATATGATCTTCACGCTGTTGTGGTGGGGAGGAAACAGGAGAAAACGCTCAGATTCTTGTCCCACCCGCTGAGGGATTCACTGCCCGTCTCCATGCAAAAAGCGAAACCGCGTCCAAAGTGGTCCTTTCAAGATGTGTTTCAAAGGTGGACGCTTAAGATCGTGTTTCGCTTTTTGCATTCCGTCTCGGTCGGTGTACCAAAGATCTTCGCTTATTTCTCCTGTTTCCTCTACGAGCTTTTCGTGTTACTCGGGTTTTAAAAGCCTTAAAAGAACGAAGAACGTATTGAGCAACGCCAGAGAAGAATATTTCCAGACGTAGCGACTTGTGGAGTCCTACCGAGCAGAGAAGGGATTTGCGGGCAAAAGAAATGCAACCGTGCCCGCGCGACGAAGCGGCTACCACTTTTGCATTTCCCCGCTAATCCCTTCGGAGCGGACAGTCTCAACCCTCAGCGGGACGGAGCCTGGAGCCTAGACTGGAAATATTCTTCTCCCCACCGTAGCCACTGTATTTCAGAACATGATTACCCTTTTGCGTTGTGGGAATAAAAAAAGCACATCACCCTCTACAGGGGAATGTGCTTGGAACACTACTCTTCTTTTCCTGATAACCATACGTCCTCTATTAGTCTATATATCCAGCGACTCCTTTTTTAATCAAGTATTCCATCTCTACATCCAGGATCTTCTCGACGGTGATCTCATCCAGCTTCACATCTGACTTACCCATGATGTAATCTACGAGATCATCAAAATCAACGTCGACATCACCTTTTGCATCTGCCTTCGCACTGTTCATGTACGCTTGCTCATGCTTGAGTACGATCCTGATTTTTTCCGGGTCTACTTTTGTTTTCGTAGCTACATGCGAAACGAGTTCGGTTTCGTTTACTTGCTTACTCATTTGTTGTCATCTCCTATTTCTCTTACCTTCTGTCATTTTACAATATCATTGCCGTTCCACACAGAAACGAAACGGAAAAAGGGGGCTGTCCAAAATGAAAGAAAGCAAAATTATATCACGCAAACAACCCTCGCTCTAGAGGGGCAAGAAGAAAATATTGTTTCCAAGAGATAATTTGCCCTTATACTACTACTCTTCTCTTACCGATAACCATACGTCTTTGACCAGCTCCATGAAGGTTTGAATCGCAGGCTCTTCTCTTCGGCGTTCCAAACAGACTAGCGAAGTTTCTGCTTTCTTGGAAAAGCGGAACAGCTCGATCAGTTCGCCTGTTCGCAGTTCTTTTTCCACGAGAACCTTACTAAGCAGGGCTATGCCTGTTTGATTCAGAACTGACCGTTTGATCGTTTCTTCGCTGCTACATTTAATGACAGAAGGTGGGATGTAGTTTAACTCCAACAGGCATTGGGTAATAAATTCATCGAGATTGCACCCCTCCTGATAAGACAAAAAAGGAAAGGTCACGAGTGCGTCTGCTAGTGTTTTGTCCTTCATCAAATCAGGGGAAGCAATCAAGGTGAATTGTTCTACGTCTACGACGCTGGAATGAATACCTGGTTGCGAGGTGGTGCCCGCAATGATTCCAATATCCGCCTCATGGGCTTGGATTTTTTTCAAAGTCTCCTGACTGGTGCATGAAATCACCTGCAGATTGACCTGTGGATGTGTCTCTACATATGCTTTCAGAATTTGGGGCATGTATTGGATGCAATAAAACTCCGGGGCCGCCACGATCAGCGGTCCTACAGGCATGTCTAAGTGATTAAGTCCCTCCGCCATGTGCTGGAGAACGTAGAAAAGCTGATCCGTATGTTGTTTCACTATTTTTCCGGCCGGTGTCAAAAACGTGCGCTTGCCTACCCGATTGAGCAAAGGATGACCCAGCTCCCGCTCCAATGCTTGAATCTGGAGTGTAATTGTAGGCTGGCTGTATCCAAGTTGCTCTGCAGCCTTCGTCAAGTTCAAATGCTCGGCAACGACCTGAAATGTCTTCAGATTGCGTAACTCCATGATTGATAATCCACTCCCTCACCGAACGACACCCATTCTTCGTGTAAGTGTGTGTTCAAAAAGTCGGCTTTTTGAACAACCTTTGTTAGAAAAAGTGTAGCCGAGAGTGGCTCTATGTTCAACCGATACCCTATACGTGCTTCGCTATAACTTCCGCCAGCTTGCGAGCATCTACATTACTGCCGCTCACGATTGTCAGCACCTTTTTTCCTGCCAGATCGGGTACCGTTTCCTGCATGAGTACAGCGATACCTACCGCCCCTGAGCCTTCCACCATCAGATGATGCTCCTTTGCCAGCCAGCTCATGGCTTGAGCAACATGTTCTTCCTCTACGAGCAGGAAGTCATCGACGATCTGCAGGGCCAAATCCAGATTGCCTTGTGTAATTCCCCCATGAAGACCGTCTGCGAGCGAATCCCTGTATACCACATCAGCCAACCGCTTTTCGCGGAACGAGTAGTACCAAGGCGGAGATGCGTGTGTCTGAATCCCAATCACCTGCACATCCGGATTGATTGCCTTTGCTGCGAGCGCCACTCCGCAAATAAGCCCGCCACCGCCAGCAGGTACAAGTATGACGTCAAAATCCGGCTCTTCCAAAAGAGCTTCCAGGGCTGCCGTTCCTTGGCCTGCTATGATCTCGTTGTCTTCAAAGGCATGGACGAATGTGCGCCCAGTTTCTTTCACCAGTTCATAGGCGTGACTTTCTGCGTCATCATAGCTATCTCCATAAACGACCAATTCCGCACCGTAGCGTTTGATCCCCGCTTTTTTGGTCTCTGGTGCGGTTTTTGGCACGACGATCAAGGCAGACACACCTCGAAGCGATGCCGCATACGCGACCCCTTGTGCATGGTTGCCTGCTGAAGCGGTAATAACACCCCGAGCTAGCTCCTCTTCCGTCAAGGATGCGATTTTGTTAAGCGCACCGCGCGCCTTGAATGAACCTGTTTTCTGATGGCATTCCAGCTTCATCCAGACATCGGCATCTGCAATGGCAGACAGCGCGGTTGATGAAATTAACGGGGTATGGATAACCTGCCCCTTTAGATTTTTGTGAGCTTTTACAATATCGAGAAAGGATACGGACAACGACATGAACTTCTTCTCCTTACTGACAAAACGCGGATGATGGTGGGGATAGCTGCTTTTTTCTCCAGCAAAAGCTCTTTTTTGACTTTCGACGCATACCGCAGGACAGTAGCCATCAAAATCCCGAATGCTCCGCTAATTATCCCTCCCCCTCCTACTGTATCCCTTATTTGCGTGACTCCAAAAACTCCGATACTTTTGATAGACCTACTTGAAGCACTTCCGTCGAGCACGCGTACCCGATTCGTAGCCACCCTTCCATGTCGAAGCAACTGCCTGGTGTCAAAAACGCCCCTGTCGTTTTAAACAGGTCAATGCAAAACGTTTCCGAAGGGATATCCAGCTCGTACTTGAGCATTGCGGTTGTTCCAGCCTGCGGCTTGACATAAGAGACCAACGGCTCCTTCGCTACCCACTCATCGAGAATCTGCAGGTTGTCCCGCACGATCTTTAGGTTGCGCTCCATGATCTTGTCGCGGTTTTTCAGTGCATGGACAGCCAGCATGTCATCCAGCATCCCGCAGCTGATGGTCGTGTAATCGCGGTGCTGGAAGCAGCTTTTGATCACATCCTGAGGGGCTGCAATCCACCCCAGACGCAAGCCCGCCAATGAAAATACTTTGGACATACTGCTTGTCGCAATCCCTTTTTCGTACAAGTCGACGATAGATGGTACCACAACCTCCGGGTCTTGGTGCAAATTTCGATACACCTCGTCACACAGCAAGTAAGCATCTACGGAGCGGGCAATCCCTACGATTTCTTGCAACAACTCTTCACCCATCAAAGCTCCAGATGGATTATTCGGATTGTTGATACAGATCAGCTTGGTCTTGTCTGTAACGAGCGAGCGCAGTTCACCCGGATCAGGCAAAAAATCATTTTCCGGCAAAAGTCTGAGCAGCTTGACCTGTGCTCCGAACGATTCCGGTACCGAATAAATTTGCTGATACGTTGGATGAACGGTAATGACTTCGTCACCAGGCGCAACGAGCGAGAACAAGGTGAGAAAATTCGCTCCGATCGCCCCGTTCATCGCCAAAATGTTGTCCGGCTTCATCGTTTGATACATACTCGCGACGAGGCTACGGAATTCCGGCGAACCCTCGATATGACCGTACGTCAGCTTCTTCTGGCCCATCTCGCGGAAAAAATCTTCTGGCTCATCGGAAAGGCGGATCAACTCTTCTACCGTCAGCGAGTCGACGCATGTTTCGGCAATATTGTAAACAGCCTCCATTTCGTAGGCGTTCATCCATTCTTCTACTTTAAAAGGTGCAATTCTCATCGTCGTTCCTCTCCTTATCCTATCCTTTCACCCTTACAGATCAACTATCGTTCCTACACCGCGCTTATCCGCCACTTTCAAAATGTGTGCAGCTGTCAGTAAATCTTGGAACGCGATCCCGGTGCTATCAAAAATCGTGATTTCTTCTACATGTTGTCGTCCTTGGGCATGACCTGGGATGACATTGCCGATCTCTGCTGCGATATCGCTTTCTGTTATCAGGCCCTTTTTTACAGCTACCTTCGTCTCTCCCACCCGTACAGCCTGTTCGACATCATCAACGAAGACGCGCGCTTTTGCAAAAAGCCGTTCATCGATTTCTTGTTTTCCTTCCATGTCTGCCCCTATGCAGGTAATATGCGTCCCCGGCTTTACCCACTCCGCTTGGATCATCGGTTCACGTGAAGGGGTTGCTGTGATGATCATATCTGCTTGTCTAGTCGCTTCTTCGAGGTTATCCACTGCAATAAACTGCACGTCACAACGGCTGGCATACCGCTCGTACTCTTCTCCCGCATACTTGGAGACGAATCTGGTCAAGAGATTTTCTTTGATTTTGGCGGCAAAGCTTTGCGCCTTTTCTGGTGATCGCGGATTGAAGATGTACACCCGCTTGATCTCTGTCATCGTCATCAGTGTCGCCATGATTTGAAAAGGAGCCTGATGTCCCGTCCCGATAATCAGCAGGTTCTCCGATTCGGGACGTGCCAAATACTTTGCACCGATTCCACCGGCAGCTCCCGTACGCATGCAAGTAATGTGCTCTCCACTCAAAATCCCCTGCGGTACGCCCGTTCGGCTGTCTACTACCATCACCGTACCGACTAGTTGTGGCAGACCTTTCTTGTCATTGTCACCGAACCATGAGACGAGCTTGAGTCCAAATATATCGGCTTGCGGCAAATGACCGGATTTGATATCCATGTCGGCTCTACCCTCTACGAACTCATGAAAAATGAGCGGAAACAACGTCGCCTGCTGACTCGATTTCATTTGATAGGCTTGCTCTACCACTTCAATGACACTGGCCATATCCAGCACATCTTCCGTTGTTTCCTGATTAATGACGCGAAATGGAAACATGTCTATCTCCCCTCCCCACTGTTTCTTTCACACTAACACAGTTTTTCGAGGCGAAAAAATTGAAAGATCTAATGGTTACTATAAAAAAAAGCAAACCCTCCATCCACAGATGCTGGAATGGAGGGTTAACTTATACGCCGCCGATTCTTGCCGAAATCGTCGCAGCCTGACGCTTCACTTTTTCGATGAGTAGGGGCAATCGATCTTCTGTCACCCGAAAGCATGGGGCGTTGATCGAGAGCGCTCCGACGAGTTGATTTCCGTAACCGATGATCGGAGCGGCGACTGCCATGGTGCCTTCCGTCTTCTCTTCGTAGCTGATCGCATAGCCACTTGTCTTGGCTTCACTCAGCTGCTCTAAAAATGACGGTTGCTTGTCTGGCGCAAGCTGGGCTGAAACGACTTTCGTGACCGCATCCTGCTTCAAATACGCAAGAATGATTTTGCTAGGGGCGCCGATTGTGAGAGGAATCCGCTCCCCCAGGTTCTCGTCTATGCGTATTTTCAGTGGACTTTCTACTTTTTCGATCGGCATCGAATCCGTCCCCGCCAATACGTTGAGGAAGATACTCTCCTCCACTTCATTCGCCAGCTCCTCCATGAAAGGTCTTGCCACAGCCCGCAGGTTCAGCTTTTCATGCAGGATAAAACCGATTTCCATCCACGTATATCCCGGCTTGTAATGCTTGGTGACTGGGTCCTGCTCAACCAATCCGAACTGGATCATGGATTCGAGAAAACGGTGGAGCGTACTGATTGGTAGACCCGTTGCGCTCGCCAGCTCCGAAATCGGCCAAGCATGTTTTTCGTCTGAAATCAGTACCCGAATAATTTTCATCGCCCGTTCGACTGATTGAACCATCTTTCTTTCGTCCTCCATGACTAAGAGTTACGCTGCCACACTCGTGTTGTCTTTCGCTTGTTTATTGGGGGCTTTGCCTCTGGCTAATCGTGCTTCCAGTTTGTTTACGAAATACGAGAAGATCATGATCAATACGAGATAGTACAAGCCTACGACCATGTAAGTCTCTAGCTGCTTGTAGTTGGAAGCTGCTTCACCGAGACCGGTTCCCCATAAATCTTGCATCCCTACGTATGCGACCAGCGATGAGTCTTTGAGCCCGATAATAAACTGATTGCCTAACGATGGGATCGCCCGACGGAACGCCTGCGGCAAAATGATTCTGCGCATCGCCAGCGGGTACGACATTCCGAGTGATCGGGACGCCTCCATCTGCCCACGGTCAATGGACTGGATGGCGCCTCGAAAAATTTCTGCAATATACGCACCGTTATGAACTGCCAGCGCGATGGCTCCTGCCCAAAACTGCGAGAGCGTCACCAAATTTGCCAAGCCGAAGTACAGAATACAAATTTGCACGATCAAAGGCGTCCCGCGAATGACGGTAATATAGACGTGTGCGATGTAGTTCAATACTTTGTTATCCGATATTCGGAAAAAGGCAATGACAAGACCTACCACACAACCGAGCATCAGAGCAACTGCCGTCAACTGAACTGTGAGCCATGTCGCTTTTAGAAAAAGGGGATAACTGGATAGGAAAATATCAATAATCACGTGCAATCCTCCTCACATGAAGCGTTAAAAGTGGGGCGCCCATCACGGACACCCCGTTGCCCACTCACTGTTTTTGCAGGATATTGCGGCCAAACCATTTTTGGCTGATCTTTTCGTAGGTACCGTCTTTGACGATTTCGTCCAACGCCTTGTTGAGCCGATCTACTGCCTCCTGGTCACCCAAGCGCACAGCGATCGCTTGCTCGTCAAAGCTCAGCGGTTCGCCTACGTCAATGACTTTTCCGCCGCCTTCTTTAATGAATCGCAAGCCAACTACCTGGTCGGTAATCACTGCGTCGAGACGTCCTGTCGGCAGGTCGAGCAAAGCAGTGATATCGCTATCATACTGAGTGATTTTATCTTCATCGGTCAGCTTTTTCGCCCAATCCAAGTAGTTAGATGCTTTCACTACGCCGATCTTTTTGCCCTTCAAATCTTCTTTGCTCTTGATGGTGGTATTGCCCTCTTGCACGAAAATTTGCGAACCGGAACGGTAGTACGGATTGGTGAACAAAACAGCTTTTTGACGCTCAGGTGTGACGGTCAAGCTCCCGATGACAGCGTCGTATTTTTTCGCGTCCAGACCAGGGATGATCGTTTCGAATGGATTGGTGATCGGTACTGCGTTCATGCCCATTTTTTCTGCCAGCGCTTGTCCAATCTCTACGTCAAAGCCAGTCAGTTGCCCGTTTTCCTTGAAGCTAAACGGCTTGTACACGCCACTCATCGCGTACGTAAAATCCTTCTTTCCCCCGTCTCCAGAAGCTTGTCCACCTGCTGCCGGTGCGCTCTCCTGTGATCCACAAGCAGAGAGTAACAATGAACCCAATAGAACAGTGGACAACAAAATTCCGGACCATTTTGCACGTTTTTTCATTGGTGATTCCCCCTGTTTTTCATCTCTATATTTAGTGGATGTTAACGGATGCTACCTAAGAACTGCTTGGTACGATCATGCTGCGGACTTTCAAAGAATTCACTCGGTGGTCCCTGCTCCAGGATTTGCCCATCGTGCATGAACACCGCCCGATCTGCTACTTCACGAGCGAACCCCATTTCATGTGTCACGACGATCATCGTCATTCCTTCTTTGGCGAGCTGCTTCATGACCTGTAGCACTTCACCGACGAGCTCGGGATCGAGAGCAGAGGTAGGCTCATCAAAAAGCATGATCTTCGGCTTCATCGCAAGCGCCCGGGCGATGGCAACCCGCTGCTTTTGTCCACCAGAGAGCATGTCCGGATAGACATCGGCCTTATCCTGCATATTTACTTTTTTCAGGAGCTCGTACGCTAATTGTTTGGCATCTGCTGCATTCATCCCTTTGACATGAACAGGTGCCTCGATCAAGTTTTCCAAAACAGTCTTGTGTGGAAACAGATTAAAGTGCTGAAAAACCATGCCGACCTCGGCGCGGAACTGATTGAGATTCGTCTTGTGTGGATCAATCTGCTGACCACCGATTCGAATCTCTCCACCGTCATAAAATTCCAGAAAATTCAAACATCGGAGTAAAGTACTTTTGCCTGAACCACTGGCTCCAAGCAAGACAACAACTTCCTTTTCTTCCACCGTGAGCGTAACGCCCTTCAACACGGTTAACGGGCCAAAAGATTTGACAAGCTGCTTAACCTCAATCATCCTGCTATCCCCCATTTATGTCCCGGATGAATTGCGTATCAACTTTTCCGAATACCGGAAATGATTTCTGATTTTAATTATAATTATATATTTTCTGATATTCAAGAAAAATATGTTTTATTGAATAAATATTCACGATAGGACTATGGAATAGTTTTCCTCCTTGCGTGGAATGAATAAACGGGAGTGTTTTATACATCAAGGAGGACCGTGATGAAAGTAGCAACGTACTTCTATGTAGGACTCATCATCATTTTTCTGCTCTCCGCCTGTTCTCTGCCAGGTCCACAAGAAGCGCCACCGCCACAGCAAGCGGCTCCATCTGACCCTGAGCGGGAAGTCAAAAGACCGACAACTGATGAGATCAAAGGTCGAACCATAAACAATCAGTTCACGGTGCCGATCCCGATCACCGAGACATTTACGTTTACCATTCCTCCCTCTTGGACAGGAAATTACATCGTGGAGGAGTTCTCATCGACGACTAAGCGCCCCCCTCGCCAACAGCCACTGGAGGGCAAGCTGGATGTACCGACGAAATACGAAGCGCATTTTATGTTCGCTCCCCATCAGCGAAAGGAGGAGCAATCCTCACTCCTCACCATTTTTGTCATGACGGTACCGCATTGGAATCATCTGTCCAAAATGGAAGGACCTCCGCTGGGTGATGTACTGGCACAAACACATGGGCTCGTCTATGCTGTCTCCTTGCCCCAGTCCAATCCGTATGACCCCGCAACTGCGGACGGAAAGCTGTATGAGCAAATGGTCATGTCGCTTGATCAGGTAAAAAATGCGTTTTCCGTTCAGTAAATAGAAAAAAGTGGTTAGCAGCGCAACGTCTGCTCAACCACTTTTTCACGTAAATATCACGAACGTAACTGCTCCCTAACTGCCACCAATGCAAAACCGAGTAAATTTTCTCCCCGCCACTTTTCGGGCTGTTCCGCATGCGGATGATCGTGGGCCATCCCGATTCCCCATATCCGATCATAAGGACTCGCTTCCACAATCATGCGGTCACCAGTGTCCAAGAGGTATGCTTTCAAATCGGCATGCTGGCTGAATTTTAATAGGTTTGCCTGGCGTACGATCGCCGTCTTGTTCGCATTCCACACAGCCTCGTCAAAGGAATGAACCTTTCGTCCCAATTCCTTCGCTTGTTTTGGATGATTTTTCCTGAGTATTTCATCACGAATGGCAAGATCACCGAACAGCTCAGCCTTTTTCGCCATCATGTAATGCTCAGCAGTCAAGTACGTGATGCCATCCTCTACAAAAGCAGCCGGATACCATTGGCTGAAGCATGATTTATCGATCGTGCCTGACTCCTTTTGTGTATGTCCCCAAAAGAACAAGTATTTCACTCTGTTTTTTTGCGATTCTTTGATTAAGGTTTGGACGTCATATATGTGCTCCATCGTTGTATCCCCATCTTTCTTTTATAGACAATCCCATCCTCGGATATTGAAACATATGGAAAATGGTTACATTCATTTTATCTGAACCATCTACCTATCCGCAAATTTCTTACATCACTTGCGCAGCAGGATGCCAGCCTGTGGTATACCGAGCCAGAAGCCCGAGACAGGCAATGTAATCACCCCGACCACGCATATCGCAAGAATCGTCCATCCGAAGGCAGCTGGTGTCTCCATTCCCTTCTTTTTCATCAGCCAATCCGCCATATATCCGAGCAAAATCAGCAAAAAACCAAACATTAGAAACCAAAAAGCAGCAATTTCTTCTTTCCCTACCGCATTCAAAAAGCCGTTTGCGACGATCTGCTGGAGCGGCTCCGCGTATAAAAAGAGACCGACAACCGTATGCAGCAGTCCTGTCAGCATGAGAGTGAAACCCATTTGGCGCTTAATCCGACTTACCATGTCATTTCTCTCCTCTCAAGTCAGCACTCGATTCAATCCTGTACGTCTCAATGCTGGGCAACCCCTTCCCTTGCGCTAAAACGAATGATCAGCCGATCTTCCACATATTTCGCTCCCGTAACCTGTCGTCCCATTAATACTCGTGGCAAGATGACTTTTCGCTTGTAGGCACCCGCATTTACGGTCAATTCATCCCCTGTTTGTGTTAAATCCAAGGCTGCTTTATCTACAAAAGGAATCATCAGCTCTAAATGCAGCTCGCCGTCCACTTCTCGAATCAGTTCCGTTCTGCCCTGATAAAGCTTGGCGGATGGGTCTTCTGTTCCAAAAACGATGTCAGCCAATTCTTCTAGAATGGGCAGCCCAATCACTTCTTTAGGCATCATCGGTGCTTTCAAAATCGGGAGCGGCTGAAAGTTTTCCACGATTTCGTTCTCATATTTTCGTTGTAGCTCTCGCCAGTGGGCAAAAAATCCCTCTCCCGCTTCATCCGGAAGCACCCGATTCACGATGATGGCATCTGTATTGAACCCGAACAGATTCAAGTACGTGAACGAGCGCTTTGCTTCCGCGAGCACCATTTTTTCTGGGTTTACGACGATCCTCACAGATGTAATTTCCGGGTCCAAAACAATTCGTTGCATTTCCTCCAGCCCCCTCGCGAGCTGCTCGACACTGTCTAGCACATCATCAGAAGGAAGTTCCACTTTGTTGACGATCTTGGCCACTGGGCGAACCAGTTTGATCAGCTTGCGCTCCGTCGGAAAAATTTTCTCCAACCACCAATTCAATACGTTCGGATAACTGAGCAGACGCAGTGTTTCTCCGGTTGGGGCACAATCTACTATCAGGACGTCGAACTGCCCGCTCATGGCGTGTTCCTTGATCTGTAGCAAACTGAACAATTCCTCCATGCCAGGAAAAACGAGCATCTCCTCCGTTGTAATATCAGTCAGCTGTGCTTTGTCGAGCAGTGTGGTCAGCCATCCCTGAACTGCTCCCCAGTTGCGCTCGGTTTCCCGCAAGCTGTTTACTTCCTGGCCCCATAAATTTCCGCTGATTGCTACAGGGTCTGGGCCAATCACAGTCCCCAATGAATCTGCCAAACTGTGTGCGGCATCCGTACTGAGAACGAGCGTCCTTTTTCCCTGCTTAGCCAGCTTAACAGCGGTTGCTGCTGCCACACTCGTCTTCCCAACCCCACCTTTTCCGGTATAAATGACGATTCTCATCTCGACTCTCTCCTTCACGATCCATTTAATACGATTTCGTAGTAATTAGACAAAAAAAGAAGCAGGCTCGAACCGACTATTCCTCAATGTTGATCTTAATGGAACGAACCTTTGTTTCGCGAGGCTTGACAGGTCCTCCCTCTTGGAATACCTTGGCGGCTTTGAGTAAAAGGGTAGTGAATTGCTCCATTTCATCCGGTGTAAATGCTTCCTGAAGCCTGCCCAGCATCGCCAGCATCATTTGCTCCGATTCTTTTGCGAGCTGTTTGCCTGGTTGTGTCAGTGTGACGAGCTTCACCCGCTGATCCTCTACAGAGGTCGCCCTCGCGATGTATCCTTTGCGTTCAAGCCGTTTCGCGATGCTGGTCATCGAACTAAGCGGCGCCCCCATCTCTTGCGCCAGCTCTGACATAGTCAAATCTCCGCGGAACAGCAATATGAGGAGTGTCGACAAATCGGAGCGAGTCAGTTTTTCTTCAAGCTGCATCGTATCAGACATAAAGGCGAACGGACGCAAACCGGTTTTCAGAAAGAGGTCGTATAGTTGCTGCATACCGGTGACTCCTTTTAGTACGATTTCGTAGTAATTTCCCTTCAATTTATTACATATTTTAGGTAATGTCAACAGGCGCAAAAAGTATACCATGCTGGGCTGACGTACATATTAAGGCTGTTACGAATGACAGGAGGAGTCAACATGAATAAACAGCGCGCGAAGGAAATCGCCGCTTCACCCGTTATGGCGAATGTTACCTGCGATGGAATACCCGTATACATCCAGCACATCGATGAAGACAACGACATGGCGAGGATTTACCCACTCAACCAGCCGGATCAGGAGATGAGTGTTCCTGTAACAAGCTTGCGGGAGCACGGTGAGTACTGATTTTCGTCACTTTTCATGCATGAAGGAGGGGACCTGTAGCGAATCACAGGTCCCCTTTTGATTTACAACAGACCTTGGATAAACGGCTGCTCTAAATTCTCCATCATCTTTTTTTGACTGGCCGCTATTTTTGCTGCGATCTGCTCCCTGCGTGAGATAGCTTCCCAGGTACAAATGAGAATTCGTTCAGCTAAAAGTGGCTCATCTGTGGAGACAATGAGCTCCGGTAAATCCAAGGAGTATGCGAAGTCGATGCTTTTGATGCGATACGCTAAGCAGACGAATGGAACTCCGGCAGCAGCACTCAGCACATTGGCATGCAGCTTAAAGTTGATCGTCGCCTGAAAACCTTTCATCAGCTCCAGCATTTTTGAATGGTCGTGTAGCTCCAAGTCGAGGATCGTATGCGTTGGATCGCCGATTTTTTTGTGCAGTCTTTTTATGGCTTCCCGATCCGGTCCCCACATCGTCAGCAAATGGATATCGTAGCCTAACTTAATGAGCCTCTTGGCTGCATACACCAGTGCATCCTCTACGGCGTCCTCGTTTTTCCCATAGATGCGATTATAGGATGTCCCCCAGTTGATCCCAATGGTTAATCGCTTGCTTTTGTCTACCTCTGCTGCTGATGGTGCAGGAAGGAGCAGCATTCCCGGATCTCCGCTGATCCATGCTTTGTCGCCTACTCCCGCTTGTTGGAGATATTGAAGAGTAACCGGTCCTCGTACACCAAAGAACGTAGCGTGCTCCGCGATTTTTTGCAGCGTCTGGCACATCTTTTCATTGTCTGTCATGAACTTCGTCGTTAATATGCCTGAGGAATCGAGCTGCACCTTATCCTGTGAATCGAATCCGCTCCCCCAGATCCATAGCCGCTTTTTCTGTTCTACTGCACGATAGGCTACATCCACGTAACCGGGAACAAGAAGCGAACCTCCCCCCAAAACGACGGTGTCATATTCGCTTAAATCGTTGAGGTCAACCCCCGGCAGCGAAGGAATCACCTTGTATTTTGCTGGGTCGAGATATTTGCGAGACAAATCGTGAAAGGCATGCCACATTAACTCGTCACCCAAATTTTTGAACCCTAGCCAACCTACGTACAAGACTTTTTTCATATTCGTCTGACCTCCCCCATTCTTGACTTGAGCGTAGATGGTTAGCAAGGAGGCACATTTCTGCGTGATATGAAAATTGGATTGGACCCACGCTCTTCCTAGACCTCCTATTTCCTTCAGCTCACTCCGGTTACGGCACGCTTGACGCAGAGCACTGTCGATCAACTGAGGAGATGGCTTCTGCACAGAGGAGTGGTCACCGAAGTAACAGTCCCAAGCCAAATCGTAAGACGAAGGCGCGACCAAACCGACGTAGCCATGATTTCCGATCGCAAGCACAGGCTTTCCGCACGCCATCGCTTCGAGTGCGACCCTGCCTGTTCCAATCACCAAATCACTGATTGTGTAATAAGGTCGGACATCGGTTTGCTCTCCCACAATGTGGATATAGGGCTGCCCTGCTGCTTTATTCAACGCTTTTGCCAGCTCATGTACATGAATGGACTGGGCACCCGAACCCACCACCACGATATGCAGGTTGGGGATTTCACTGCGCAACGTTTTGGTTGCTCGCAACACCATGTTGCACACCGTCGCTTTTTGCCAAGCCAGCCTGCTGACATACGTAACCACTGTGGCATCAGAAGGCAAGGAAGGCAGCTTCACCATTTTTGCAGAGTCAGGACGGAAATCTTCCACATCAATCCCATTGGAAATGAGTGTGGTTTTCACCCCTAGCTTTTCCCAAAATAGTTGGACAGGTTTACTCACACTGATGACAGCGGAACAGAGCTGCGCCACTTTAATCGCTTCATCCTTTGGATAGTACGTGCCATGCAAGGTAAAAACGACGGGTATGCCCAACTGATTAGCGGCAGTAGCGGCGAGTAAGCCTGAAGGAGTCTGATGCACATGGACGATGCTAATGCCATGCTTCTTCATAACCCCCTGATAACTCTCGATCAAATGCTGCCTGCGTGCCGAGAGGGGTTCCCGTGCCGATTCGATTCGTTCAACCAAAAAACCTGCATCAACAAACGCTTGATAGAGAGGGCCGTTCCCACCCGCATAAAACAGTTGGACGCCCTTTTTTTTCAACGCTTTGCCTATGCTGAGAACATGTGTCTCGGTTCCGCCTGTCCCTAAGTTATCTAGCACCATCAAGATGCGTTCATTACTGCTATTCAAATTTTCACACCCCCTTTTTCCGATAATATTGCGCTGAACGCTGCTCAGCGTGGATTCGGTAATAGTACAACGCTTCTGCGATATTGTTGACGTCTGCTCGCGCATTCAAGACTTTGGCGATAAATTCGTAGTCTTCTGCACCATCGATCCGACGAGTCGGGCCACCAACCTGATCAAACAAGCGCCCCCGAAACATACAGGTTCCGTGACAGACACAGTGTCCGCCGTTCCCATATACCTTGCGAATGTCATCGCCGTACCTGATCCATGTTGCTAGCTCCTTTTTTTCCGGGTGATCGGACGAAAATGCGTAATAATTCGTACCGACCAAATCAATCTGGGGATGACTTTTTAAATACTCAACCTGCCGCGAAAGGCGCAGGACATGAGAGAAATCATCCGAATCCTGATTCGCGATGAACTCACCTCGGCTCATGTAGTGCCCGAGGTTGATGGCACCCGCAAAGCCAACATTGCGAGGGAGCGCATGAATCAGTACCTGATTGTCTTCCGGAAAAAACCTTTCATTTTGTTCCAGCCACTCTCTGGCGACTTCTACTGATTGATCCGTCGAAGCATCATCAATCAGGACAATTTCCCAATTCTCATAGGTTTGCTGTAGGATACTGTCCAGACACTCTCGTATATAAGCAGCCCTGTTAAAATTCGTAATAACGACACTAACGAGACCCTCTATTCGCTGTTTTGCCAATTTCATTCCCTCCTTCCAGTTTTCTTGTTTTCACATCGCATCCTCGCTACCGTCCTTTCGCCAAGAACTGCAAGGCTTCCACGTGGTCACCCGCAATCTGTTCGACGGCAGGGGGCATTCCGGAACTGGCGAAGTGTTTATCTGGACGGAGTCGGTTGGAAGTGAAGCTGTTCACCTGATGAACCAATTCCATCTTTACACCTGCCTGTGCGTATACTGCTTGTGCTTTAGGCGGGCAAAGCAGTATGTCCCACCCGAGCGGAGCAACCACTTCCCTGCGTAAGGCAAAGGGGACGGTCACCATAGACCCGATCCCCAAATCCTTTCGATTCAAAGCCAAGTTGAGAGCTTGGCGACAAGCCACAAAAACGTTGTCTGCGCTAGGCTGATTCAAAAAAGCAGAAACATCATTCAACGCAACATCCACACCGCACTCGCATGCGAGAACAAATGGGTACAGATCATGCGCGGTCATGATCACATCCGCATCGACAAACAGCAGGATGTCGCCTTTCGCCAGACTTGCTCCAATTGCTCGTCCTGTGTCTACGCCCAATGCATATGGGAACTCTACGGTCGTCGCGCCGCATTCACGGGCAAGCTGTGCTGTTTGATCTACCGAGGCATTGACAACCACTATAATTTCAACTGGCTCCAGCCGAAGAACTTCACGGATCACTTGCTGGATTGTCGCTGCCTCGTTAAGAGCTGGAATGATCACGGATACCGTTTTCCCACTGTAAAGAGTTGTTTGTCGCAAGGGCCATTTCCCTACCTGCGTAACAGGCATATCACTGTTTTTACCGACCACTTTCTCTGCTATATCTCTTCGCCTGCCTCCATCGGACAGTCCGCAACGAAAAGGAAGACGCGAGACGAGATCAAGCTGTTCGGCAATCACCAGCATTTCATACATGGAAAGCTCTTTGAGCAACGAACCGTGAAGCTGTGGCAAAAACATCATTTCTTCCGTTCCCGTTCCAATCGTTTGCGTGGTAATTAACAGGCCGCTCTTAAGCGCCCGCTTGTGCGCTTGTGCGGGCTGTGCCAACTGTTCCACTCCGATTTTGGAAAGTGCCTCTCTGGTCATCGCGTGAGGTGTGTCCAGCAAGGAAGCTTCACGCAGGTCAGAACGACCGAAGAGGTTATTTACCAGCAGGGAAAAACTGTGGATGGGCCGTGGTTTTGTCATCCTCCTGTTCCGCGTATCATGCTGGGGCAAAACGACCTGTGCCTTTCCATATAAAATCGGGAACAAGAAGCGCTGCAATCCAGACAGCGTATCGATTTGCTCTTCGCCGAGAAAAAGCAGGACACTCCCTCTCGCATGCTTCGCAGCCTCTCTCCTCCATGAAAATAGATTCTCAGCATCCACTGCAGGAACGACGCGAATACCAGAGCCAAGCTCCAGTGCCCTTTTCGAAATCACGATGATCTCCAGAGGTGCAAGCTGTTTACATATGGCCATCAACTTTGACAGATGAGCTGTCCCATGCATGGCAGGAATGAGAATGGAGAGGGGCGTTGTGCCCCTTCTCCCTTGCTGCCTCACCATTAGACAACACGCACATACGTGATGCGGTCGAGTTGAAATACGACTGTTTGACCGCCGCCATAGCCTGGCTCACTTGCTGCACGCACGGTTAATGTTGAATTAGTCACGCCGAGCAACGCACCGGAAACCACATCGAATCCAGTTACGACTTGTACACTATCGCCTATAAACGTTCTCAATTTCTGTACATAGTTCATTTATCTTCTCCTCCTTACACCTCTTGAACAGAGTTAATTTGCGCGAAACGAATCAGCACACGTGTACCGCCTGACTCTATGATTTCAGCATAGTCCCGGCCAACCTCATCCAGGACGCCTGTGACACTCCCTGCATCTGTTCCCAGCTCAACGGTTTCATGCAAATAACGCAGCAGCACTTTTCGAAAAGAATCACGTCGCAAATCACTGTGGTTTTCTTGCAGAAATGCGGCGAACTCATCTGCATACAGCTCTTTGCGAAGCGAATTGCGAATGGCTTCTTCCTTGTCATTAGCGTGTTCTTCGTCTGATTGCTCCTTGCCCCAGACGAGACGTCGCAGCCCTTGAAAATACTCTTTCAACTCTTTTTCATTCACAATTAATTTCATCTGGTCACTCTCATCTCCTTGATCCTACTCTTTTGATTTATTTTCGCCGCTTGTACACGGTATACAAGTAAGTTCAAAAACGTACTAGGACAACGGTGCAATTTTTTGATTTTAATGAAAAGTTCACGGAATTTTTATCAAAAAACAAAAAAAGACTGCGAAAAGTATTCGCAGCCCTTCCTTCGATATTCTACAACTCTTTCATTGTTACGTACGGTTGCCTGCCTAACTCTTTGCCGCCTGAGCCTTTTCGTCCCTATTTTTGCCTAGCTCATGTTTGATAAACAAATAGCTCTCAATCTCTCGAAGGAGATAGAACAGCGAGGCACGCGTCTCGAATTCCTCTCGCGTTCGTGGTAAATCTGCTGCCTTGATCTCCTCTTGCATCACGCGCAGTTGGTCGATAAAGCGGTAGGCGGTATTGCCCGGGTGCACCGAGGCGCTGATTCGCTCGAGAAAATCTGCGATTCGATGGCTCTCTTTTACCTGATGATCCAAGGAAGAGACGATCGGCATCATGCGTTCCAACAGCTCGAACTGCTTTTGTCGCATCACAAAATACTCGTAGTACGAATCGTTACGACGGCCCAATCGATTGCCAACATCTCGCGAGGCTAAACGAATCGCCGTTTCCAATACCCCTGTCGTCTCAATCAATTCTTTCCCGTCCCAATCACTTTCCCCGTGACGCAAGTAGTAGCAGAACTCCCGCAAGATTTTGCTGAACAGCTTCTCCACCTTTACTTGCATCCCTTTTAGCTCTTTATCGAGACTCGGCATGTACAGATTGACCAATAGGGCTACGCCAACACCAATGACGAGCAAAGCAACCTCGTTCAGCAGGAGCATCCCGTCGATTCTCTTGGAAGAATACAGATGCATGAGCACAACCATGCTGTTGACGAAGCCTTCCTGAATGCCAAATCGCACCGCGAGCGGCAAGAAAAGCAAAATGAAAAGGAGAATGGCAAGCGGTGTATAGCCCATAAGAGAAAACAGGCAGACACCGATTCCCAGCCCCAATAGACTGGCCAGAATCCGATTCCACGCCGTCTGAAACGATTGCTTGACTGTCACCTGAATACACAAGATCGTAATGATCCCCGCAGAAGAAGCATACATCAAGCCTAGCTGCTGGGCGATCAGAATCGAGATAGCCGTTCCAATGGCTGTTTTTAACGTACGATAACCAATTGTAAACTTGAGAAAGCCCAGTCTTGTTCCCCTCCGCTGTCAAAAATGCTTAGCTGTTTCATCTCACTATACTGTAACAAAAAGTGCCGGGGAACCAAAGACAAGGTTTCGTTAATTTTCGCAGGTGTAGCTATCCTGATTAATCCCGGTTTCGTTGGTCGTAGATCATTGTCAGCAGTCAGCGATTTGAGCGCTGGTAATCTCTTTTTCTGGCCCAAGCCCACCCTCTATGACTGACATCCATCCTATTCGTACAGCGAAATCAAGTGCTGCCTACTTCGCATCACTGTCACGTGGCTCCGGCTTTTTTTGTGCCTCGCGGAAGTTGTACCACTCACCAGAATCTGCTTTGACCACACCTTCATCTCCTATGTAATGATAGACGAGTAACGGTTCAGGTTGTTTATCAGATTTCATCTCTGGAAGCGACAGATAATAGGTAAGCTGCAGTTTATTATTCTCTTGCACAGTTTTTTTCGCCACTTGTACATCGATGAATTTTGCTATTTTTTCGTAAACCTTTTCATCTTCCCATTCTATATATTTGTTCATGGTCTCTGCTTCGCCTGTCTCCAGATTCACATCGACTAGGATTCCTGCATTTTCAATTGGAATACCATCGCGCAAGATACCGAATTGAACCTCATACATCTGTCCCATTTCCCAATATGACTTCAGCGTTTCCTCAGATGGTTCTTCTTCTATCAAATAAATTTCGCCTAGTTGATCAGCCAAAAGCGTTTGTACCAGCTTAATTGCACTTTCTTCTGCTTGTTTCCAGGTGATCATCATTTTTTTAGAGGCTTCATTCAAACTACTTTCATATTTCACCGCGTACTGGAGTAAATCTCCCCGATCATTCATTCTCAGTCTCACTAGTTTGTTATCGTTATTTCCCTCTCCTTGTTGTACTGCGAAGTCGAATCTCCAATTGTTTATCGTAACACCATTCAGACCTTCTTTCCTTCCCCTGCTGCTTATTCCATCCGAACGATAGTTATCAGTAAATCTTTTCATGTATTGTTCAGCGACTTTTTGCGCTTCATCCGCGGTGATCAGCTTTTTTTCGGATGACTTTTTCGAGAGGGAAGTTCCCAATGGTTTGATTTTCTTCTCACTAGCAGCCATCCCGTATTTATTCAGGATTTTCCCTGTAGTTGCCTCTACCAATTGCGGGTCCTCGTCCTGGAACGAGTAAACGAGCTGATTAGAGGGTAGGTCCTGCTGATATTTGTTCGTAATCCAGCCTAAATTCTTGTAAAGTAGGGACGGACTCGCTTCTTCCTCCCATTTTTTCGCGGCTTCTGCTGAATTCATCACCTTGGAAGCGTCAGGCAGCTTGCCGTCAAACCATTCACGACGAAATCGAATCACGTCCCCATTACTGCCTACAGTCAAAAGATAGCCATTATGCAGAAAAGGAATTCCGTTTTCCACCCGCGTAAATCGGATGTTTCTTTCCTGTCCATTGAAATAGTCGGTGGTTTCCGGAGTACGAAACTCATTCGGCTTGGATAAACGACTCCGTTCTTCATCGGTCGTCACTTTATCAAGAAATTGTGTTGCCACTTCGATTGCCTGTTGTTCTAACAACTCGGTTTTACTGCTTCCCTCTTTACTTCCTTCCAAAAAATCGTACCTAAGTAATTGCCCTGAAACAGCATCAAGTCTCAGAATAATCCTTCCACCCTTGGTTGTCTCCCAACTGAGATTCCAAAACGCTTTCCCCATAAGAATGTAATCTTCTTTTTGATCTATCAACATTGCCTCTTCAAGCTTGTAATCTTCAGGGATCGTCACCCACTTCTGGGCTTGCTTGATTGCTTCATCTTGTGAAAGTGTCTTCTCGGCAGCATGTACGACTGGCGTCAGACTTCCTCCCCCTACTGAAGCAAATACACTTGTCATCAAAATGGAAGATGTCACGCCGAGTGAAAGTCCCCAAGATGTAGTACGTTTTAACACAATTCAACCTCTCCTCTCCAATTCCAAACAACCTAATTTTACCATTTTTGAATAACATAGGCTCACATAAAAAAATCCGCCAATGCGACTATCTCGCACAGCGGATTTTTTGGGATGTTGATTATACTTCCAGCTTTTTGGCCAGTGTTTCTACGTTCAATACGTTTCCTACGAGGAAGTTTCCGAATTCACCGAAGCGCGCACTCACTTCGTCAAAGCGCATTTCGTAAACGATATGCTTGAATTCCAGCGGATCGTTGGCAAAGAGGGTAACGCCCCACTCCCAATCGTCGAAACCAACGGAGCCACCGATGATTTGCTTCACGCGACCAGCGTAGGAGCGACCGATCAAGCCGTGGGAGCGCATCATTTCTTGGCGCTCCTGCATGGAGAGCATGTACCAGTTGTCTTGCAGATCACGCTTTTTGTTCATTGGATAGAAGCAGATATGCTCCCATTTTGGCAGGATCGGATAGAGGCGGTCGCGCACGTGCGGATTCGCTTTTGGATCTTCACCTGGATTATGTACATAGTTGCTCAGCTCTACTACGGATACATACGAATAAGGAGCTTCTGTATAGGCAGCAAAGCGGGTTTTATTGAACGCTGTTTTGATCTCATCGAGTTCTTGCATGGTTGGACGCAGGAACATGAACACGAGGTCTGCTTTGTGTCCGAGGATGGAGTAGACAGCTGTGCTTCCTTGGTTCTCGCCCTCATTCGCTTCCCATGTGCGGATCAATGTATTCAGCTCGTCCAACGCTTCTTGGCGTTCTGCTGCGGACGCTGCTTTCCACTTTTCCCAATTGATGGTGCGGAAATTATGATACGTATACCAACCTTCTAATGTAAGCAACGCTTCGTTTGCGCTCATTCTAAATCAGCTCCTTTGAAAAATCTGGTGACCTTCTTGCAACATTCCCAGTATAGCATAAGGAACAAGTGCGTATTCGGAACAGATTGGTGAACAAGAAAAATGAAAACCAAGCGGTGCATTAGCTGCCGCTTGGTTTCGTTCCTGCCAGTACGGAGGTTGTCAACTTGCTCGCTGCTCCCTGATCCACAATGACTGTTACATTCGGATGCAATTGCAATAAGGAAGCGGGTACATCTGCCGTAGGCTCATCCTCCAGCATCAATCGCACTGCCTCTGCCTTTGCCTCTCCACTTGCGAGAAGTACGACTTTTTTAGTGCCAAGAATCGTCTTAATCCCCATGGAAACGGCCTGAGTCGGAACCTGGTCCACACTATCAAAATAGCGGGCATTTGCTTCAATCGTACTGTCAGTGAGCTGGACCACGCGTGTCAATGACTCGGCTGGGGAGCCTGGCTCGTTGAAGCCAATATGGCCGTTATTGCCAATCCCAAGCACCTGGATGTCGATCCCGCCTGCTATACGAATTGCTTCCTCATAGCGTGCACACTCTGCCAAATGATCTGTCGTATTCCCCACTGGCACATGTGTTTTCTCCGCAGGAATGTTGATGTGATCGAACAAGTTTTCTTGCATATACGAGCGATAGCTTTGCGGATGCGTCGATGAAAGTCCGACGTATTCATCCAGATTAAAGCTGCTCGCTTGCGAAAAATCGATGCTCTCCGCTTCCGACAGCTTGATCAGCTCACGGTACATCCCTACTGGCGTGCCTCCGGTTGCAAGGCCAAAGACGGTCTTCGGATTTGCCTTTACTTCGCTTACGAGCATTTCAGCAGCTTTTCTGCTGAGCTCCGCGTAATCTTTCACGATCATGAGCTTCATTTCCAACCACTCCTATCCAATATAAGATAAATTCAAAAAGTCGTCTTTTCAGCATCGAGAAAGTGGCGAGAACCTGAAGAAGGAGGAGCGGAGTGTAGGTAAACTACATGAGCACCGGACTTCGAAGGTGAACGCCAATTTCGAAGTCGAATAAGCTCCCAGAACTACTCCATGATCAAAAGACGACTTTTTGAACTACCTTTTTAATATTTTCTCTCCAGTACAGCCTTCGCTGTTCTCTCTTTATATAAAAGGGCCTTTTCCTTGTTACGCATCGTTATTGTGGTACTAATCACATCCAGAACATGCAGCTGTGCAATTTTCGCTGCGAGAGAGCCTCCCTGCAACGGACCTTCTTGTGCCGCGGTCAGAAGCGTAATGTCCGCTACATTCGTAATCGGTGAGCGTCGATAGTGCGTCAGGCAAATACAAGTTGCGCCTGACTGCTTGGCGACTTTCAATGAATCAATGGTGTCTTTCGTACTGCCTGATACAGACAACCCGATCGCGACATCCTCTGGTCCCAATGTTGCTGCAGCCATCGCTTGCAGATGTGATTCATTAAAAGCGTCCACTCGAAGCCCGATCCGCAAGAACGTGTACTTGGCATCCTGGGCTGTTACCGCTGACGTACCTACTCCGTAAAAATGGATCGTGCTTGCTTTTTGCAAAAGGTCTACACAGCGCTCCAGCTGTTCGAGCTGAAATAAGGCTGAGGTATCCCCAATCGCCTGTTGATTGGTTGCGGTTACTTTGTGCGTGATGATATCCAGCGAATCGTCTTCTCCTACTTCGCCATGCAAGTTTTTTACTGGATTGACCAATTCTTGCGCCAATGCCAGCTTGAATTCCTGATAGCCATGGAAGCCTATTTTCCTGCAAAATCGCAAAACGGTCGTCTCACCCACTCCCGCCTTTTCGGCAAGGTCAATCACCGATGAATAAATCACGCTGTCTGTCTGCTGTAAGACGATGTGGGCAACCTTTTGCTCCGATTTCGTAAAGGAGGGAAGAAGACTCTGAATATGCAAAAGCGTATTTGTCTTCATGATGGTAGCTGTCAATGGATGGGACAGCTCCTCCTGCTGTTTCACCATATGGCTCGCTCCCCCTTGCATAAAAGTCAGGATTTTCACAGTTGTTTTTACCCAAAACAAAATAGCTGTATTTCTACAGCTATTATATCAAAAAAGGAGTTATCCGCCATATTTTTTATTTTTAGTGGAGTAATTCTCCAGAACATCAAAATGGAGTAAACAAAATGGTCGGACATGTTGCTACCTGTAAAGATCCGCTCATTGCTGCTGGAAGCAGAACCAGATCGAGCGTCGCGATTTCCCCCGCGCCTAGCGTCACTGTTCCTCTCGCTTCTCCGCTTCCCATCGCATTCGCAACAACCAAGTAGGTGCCAGGATCAAGCTCAGTCACCTTGTACCTGCCGAAGCTGTCTGTTTGGACCACCACAGTTCTTCTAATTGGTTGATTCACCGTTTGCACATACACAGTCGCTCCAGCAACTGGCACCCCAGTCAAACCGGATCGGACCGTTCCTTGTATCGTACCCGTTTGCGAAAGACGGATGATGATAAAGGTTGTCTGGTTCGGCAAAACGATCGCTTCTGCCTGACCGGTACCAATGCCCGGGATGGTCCCGATAACGGTATACGTCCCCGGAGCCACATTGACAAAATGGAAGGTTCCATCCGGCTCAGCCAGAATATTTTGCAGACGAATCTGGTTTGAATTGAATAACGATAATTGAATATTGTTTCCACTGGCTTGGGTTCCGTCCGGCAAGAGAACAATCCCGGATATCGTTCCGACGATTGGCAATAGCTCGACTGTCGCTACGGTCGTCTGCCCACCTGCGACCGTAACTGTACTGTAATGTGTACCGAAGCCATCTGCGCTTGCGATGACATTGTACACTCCAGCCGTCAAGCCATTCACTTGGAATTGCCCACTCTGGTTCGTAACGGTGTTGGCAACAAACAAGCCATTAGAAAACAACTGAATCGCAACAGCTGCCCCTGTGATCGGGAGTCCCGTCAACTGATTGGTCACCTGTCCGAAGATGTTGCCTGGCAGAGGAGACATCTTCAGAATGACTCCGCTAAGTGTCTGTCCAGCAGTCACGATGATGCTTTGCGTTGCCGCTGCGTAGTTGTCTCCACTTGCGCTTATGAAATACGTTCCTGGCGGCAGATTACCAACAGCGAAGTTGCCTAGGTCATCTGTAATCGCACTACCGAACAATGTCCCGTGTGAATCCTTCACTTGTATCAATGCATTGGGAACAACTCCTCCACCAGCAACCTGTACCTGACCTGTTACAGCAACTGGAAAAGGGGGAAGCCCCACTTCAATAGTAGTGGTCTGTCCGGAAAAGATCGTCGCACCAACAGGCTGGGTCGCGTAGTTTTGAGCGCTAATCGCAAGCGTATAGGTTAAGGGAGCCAAGCCGTCGATTTTAAACTGACCGAGACCGTCCGTAATCGTCCGAGACAACAAGTTGTTTGTGCCAGGGAAAAAGATCAAAACTTCTGCTCCAACCAGTGGCGTACCATCAAGCGCATCCCTGACAGTGCCCTGCAGAACACCAGGATTCGGGTCCAGTGGGATATTGACTGTAGCTGTTCCCCCAGGTGCTACATCAAAGGAGACACTCTCCCTCTGATAGCTTTCGTTCCTTGCCAAAATGGTGTAATTTCCAGCCACAAATCCATCAATGAAGTATATCCCCTGAGCGTCTGTCTGGGTAGAAAAGAGAATCGTGTTATTGTTGCCCAGCAAGCGGACGAGCGTATTCGGCAATGGCGTGGCGATAACAGCGTCACTAATTTCTCCTGTGACACTTGCAGGTAGATTCGGCAAAGAAAAATCAAGGCCGGTAGTCGCTCCCAATCCGACTATAGCTGTTGAAGCCTCAGCAACGAATCCCGTAGCACTTGCGATCAGTGTATAGCTCCCAGGAGTCAGTCCACTCACCATATACTGACCCTGCGCATTCGTCAGGACAATAGCCAGGATCGTTCCAGACGGACTTCCCTGTCGAACAGTAATGACCGCACCGGCAATCGGCAAGGCCGTATCTTCGTCTCGCACTGTACCAGCTATCCCACCGGGCAACTCGTTTAACGCAAAGCTTAATACGGACGCAGCCCCTGCTTGTATCTGTGCGCCAGCTACATCGCTTGCATATCCAGTTGCATTGACATTGACCGTGTATCCTCCAGGAGCCAGCCTATCAAGCGAAAAGTTACCTGTTGCATCAGTCAATACGGAGCCCACAGCAGCACGGGTGTTGTCGAAGACGATTACCGTTGCGCCAGTGATCGGCAAGCCCGTCTCCAGATCAGTCACAACGCCGGATAGACTGCCGGGATTGGGAACTAATGCCTTCTGAATGTTGGTGGTCATGCCCCCTTGCAAAATAACCGCCTGCGAGACAGATACAAAATTCGGTGCAGAAACTGTTACATTTACGACACCGGGTGGAAGCTTCTCGGCCAAAAAATTGCCTTGATCGTCTGTCAATAATTGAGCAAGCACAACACCATGAGCATCCGTAATGAGCACAGTACTTCCCGGAATCCCGAATCCCGTCATCTGATTGGTCACCACACCCGAGATAGCCGCAGGCAAGTCAGGTAACGTGACGGTCGTTGGAGTTGCGGTATTAGCCGCAACGATCACGCCGATACTTCCTACAGCATAGCCAGGCGCTGACGCGATCACGGTGTAAACACCAGGAGAGACACTCCCAATGAAAAATACACCCGATTCATTCGCGAGCAAGCTCTGTATGACGGCTTGATTGCTATCCATCAGCTTGACGCTGATTTCGCTCCCCGTAACAGGTACACCCAAGCTGTTTATGACACTGCCCACGATGGACCCAGGCAAAGGCAAGAGCGCCACACTAGCCCCCGTGGTTTCTCCGCTGACTACATTGGCCCCTACTGATTGATCTGCATAGCTAGGCGCACTGACCGTGATGGTATAAGCACCAGGCAACAAATGTTGAATCAAATAGCTGCCCGTCTGGTCGGTACTTGCTGTAGCCACTACATTTCCGTTACTTATGGAACGAATCAGTACAACGGCGCCTACAATGAATACCCCGGGATTCGTCGCATCCGTCACCTGTCCACTAATCCCGCCTGCATTCGCCTCAAGGGTAAAGTCTACTCCGGTCTTATTTTCACCAGGTCCAAGCGTAACACCAACCGAGCCTGTAACATATTTAGGGGCACTTGCCACCACGACAAATGATCCAGCAGGCAGGTTGCCAATTGTATAGGCCCCGTTTGAATCCGTATAGCCAAAGCCTATTGTCGTCTCATTCAAATCCAGAATACGGACAACGGCATTGACAATCGGCTGCATCCCCGTGTCTAGCACGGTTCCAGAAATACTGGCCGGATTCGGGGTAAGCGTAAAAGAAACGTTGGCCGTCTGCCCAGGCTGTACGATCGCTCCAACAGATTGAACAGCGTAGCCAGAAGCGGTAGCTGTAAGGATATAAGAGCCGGGTGCGACCCCTGAAAATGAAAAGGCCCCATTCCCATCTGCAATGACAGTACCGATCAACAGGTTATTGATATCAAACAATTGAATGGTGGTTCCCGGTACGACAGGCGCTACTGTCCCGCTAATAAAACCGAAGTCCTGATTGAGCTGAAGCTGGACAGGAGTAGTTGTATTCGCGAGCACAATGGCTCCGACATGATTGGTTTGAAAGCCATCCGCTAAAGCCCTGATAACGTATTGACCTGCTGCCAAGCCCGTGATAACAAAACTTCCTTGACTATCGCTGTATACCGAATGCACGACGGAGCCATTAAAATCGAGAGCATTTACTTGTGCACCGGCAATCGGCTGCTGTGTCCCTGCAGCGAGCACCTGTCCTTGGATCTCACCCGGACTCGCAAACAACGATAAGCTGACAGACGTATTCGTATTCGCCAATACAGTGGCGGAAGCACTGTTCGTTTCATAATTGGTTGCACGAGCGGTAATGGTGTAACCCCCGGGTGCAAGCCCTGTGATCACGTAATTTCCAGACAGATCGCTATTTGCATGGGCGATGATTGCTCCAGCTTGGTTCAACACGCTAACCTCTATCGAAGCACCTGTGATCGGCAGACCCGACGTAGCATCGAAAATCGAACCTGAAATGCTCCCCGGCAAGTCTCCCAGTTGTACATTCACCGTTGTTGTCGTCAATGAGGCGACGATTGCCCCTGTGATCACTGTCGTTTTATCTGGAGCAGATACGATGACAACGTACGCCTGTGGTAGCAAATTAGGTACCACATACTGTCCGTTCCCATCAGTCAATACCGTGGCGACAACAGCACCTGCTGCCGTATTTTCTCTAATGATGACAGTGGCACCCTGAATCGGCTGATTGCCGCTGTCGACCACCTGTCCTGCGATTGAGCCCGGAGAAGCTTGCAGGACAAAAGCAAGGGACCCTATTTCCTGAGGCAGCACAGTTGCCCCCAACACAACAGTGGAATAACCAGAAGCCGAAGCGGTTACGGTATACGTGCCTGGGGCCAAGTGCGGGAAGGAAAAGGTGCCAGCGCTGTCGGTAATGGACTGCGCCACAGGAATAGTTCCCTTCAAAACAATGACAGTGGCATTACCAAGTGGATTGCTTCCTGTGTCCGAGACAGTTCCATTCAATACCCCTGCCAGCTTTTCCAATTGGAGGTCAACCGGTGTAGTAGCTCCAGCAATGATCCCTATCCCGACGGTTTGGCCAGCATATCCCTCTGCAGCAGCCGTAAGAACATAGGTTTCGGGACCTAGCAAAGATAAGGAGTAATCTCCATTCACGTCGGTTAATGTCTCTCCTACAGCAATTCCCGAACGGGTTACCACCTTGATGCTCGCATTTGGAATTCCCTCACCCGTTTGCGCATCGGAAATGGTTCCACTTACCGTTCCAAATGCAGTCGTCAAAGAAAAATTAAGTACCTTGGCATCGCCTGCTTGCAGACTGACTCCAGCTAATTGTGTGGAAAAGCCTGCGGCACTGACACGGATTTGATAAACCCCTTCTGCGAGCTTCGTCAGCAGATACGTACCAGTTCCATCTGTTGTCGTTTCCGTCAGTGTAATACCTGTCTGGTTGAGCACTTCCACCAATGCCCCGGCAATCGGTATGCCACCCGGACCTGTCACCAGACCGGATAGTTGGGCAACGGATGTCGGGAGTACTACATTTTGTGTAGTCGTCTGGGCTCGAATGACATTAATTGCGACTGTTGCTGGCTGGAATGTATCCGCACTGACGGCAAGGGTATAGGCACCCGGCACGACATTGGTAAACGGATAGGTCCCCCCTCCCCCTGTCACAGTCTGATTTACGGTCACGCCCGTCGTATTAATGAGCTTTACCACCGCACCTGAGATGGGTGCCAATCCGGTATCTGTTATCGTCCCATTCACCTGACCCGGACTCGGAGGAAGCAAAATGTCTGCTCTTGTGGTTTGCCCTGCTAAAACGCTCACGAACTGGATTTTGGGGTCATAAGTCGGCGCGGTCACCGAAACAGAATACAGACCAGGAGCCAAGCCAGTAAACGCAAAGGCACCATCTGTGTCTGTTGTCGTCGTTCCGATTAGAACAGGAATCGAATCATACAGCTCAACCTGCGCACCTGCCACAGGCAAGTTCGTGGACTGGTCAAGCACTACGCCAGCAACACTTCCAGCCAAGTTAACCGTGATGACAATATTATCCTGAACAGGAGAAAGCGTCCCGCCAGAAAAACTATCTACGCCAGTGACTGTCGCTGTGTTTAACCGCCGCGTTCCGCCTGGAGAGACCGCGAAAACCCCATTGACCGTAAATGACAAGCTGGCAGTAGAACCAGCGGCCAAATTGCCGATCGTCCAGCTGAGCACCTTCGTGAGGGGATTGTAGATGACAGAGCCAATACTTACTGCGTTTACCATAAAAGCCGTTACCTGATCCAGCTCGATCAAATCGTTGACAACGACTGTCGTTGCCTGACTCTTTCCCGGATTGGTGACACTGATCGATCCCGTCCATTGCGATAGTTGTCCTGTGGTAACGACTATCGGTCCTGTTATTAGCTGCTTGTCGATTACGAGACTGGCCCGTACGTCTCCCGTCGCTATCGTAGTCGTATTGCTCAAGGAATTGACAAAGCTAAAGCCTTCACTGGTCCGCAGAGAGTCCTTGTTGTAATTGTTGTCATTGGTAGAGATAAACGGAAGGAAACGAAGGGAGGTAAGAGAGGTAACACCGATCGTTGAAAAAAACGTAGCAGCGGGCATGACGAGATCAATGAAGTAATCTGGATTGCCACTAAAATTAGAACCATCATTCGTAAGCCGCACACGAGCCGTGTCAAAATTGATAATCGGCGCTTGCCAGTTGGGCGCTCCACTGCCGTTTGTGCCCTCTGCCTGATCCGTCCACGAGTTGAATTCAACAATCGTGTTTTGAATCAACGCAATACGATTGCGCAAGCCTTGCACACCCAACATCCACTGGTATGTGCCAGCCACCCCGGTCGTATTGATCAAATATCCCCAGGCAAAATTTTGAAAGCCTGTTTTCTGTGAATTTCTTGGATCCTCGTTGACTCTCATCCGAAAGTAGAGATTCGTTCCATCATACGCTAAAAATGCAACGGGAAACGTAGCGTTTCCTACCATATCAGCAGAGCCAGGATTTTCATCGTTTGGGACATCTCCGAAAGGACTTCCGCCGAGTGTAAACGGAATGAATTGACTGTCAGAAGGATAGGCCATTTTCCTCACCTCTCCCCTCTAACATATGTACATAGAGTGATATGGCCCCCGCTCTCCCTTTGCTAATTGGCTTGTCCGTGCCCGTCTCAACAAAAAAAGGGCCTTCGCCCGCAAATATTTCTTGCGAGGAAACCCTTTCCTTCCCGTATTGCCTCTCTTACATAAATACGCGATAGCCAAGCAGAATAACCAGCACCAAAACAACAATACAGCCGATGAAGAAGCCAATGCTGCCTTCCTGGCGCTTTGCTTTGCCCAGGGACATTTCCATCAAACCAAAGGCGATAACCGCGATGATGCCCTTCACGTAGTAATAGAAATCTGTTGCGTGACCCACGAAAAGCATCCAAGCTCCCGATACAAGAATGATGACCATCATGAGTCTGAGCAGCATATGTACGATCTTGCCTGCTTTTGCTTTACCCACGCGATACAGGATGTAGGCAACGATCAAGAGCACGAATGCGACTTCCCAGCTACCCACATGCGCTTCCATTAACGCTTTGTACGGCAAAAAATTCAACCCCTTTACTCCTAAATTCAATCTTGTCTATTATACCAGAAGAAGGGGAAAAATGCTGATGTCCCAATGCGTGGCAGTATTGTGACCAGGCTTTATTGGGGAAGAAAAAGAGGCTGCCTGTGATCGGCAACCTCTTTTTTCTAGCAAACGATCCTATCGCAGTAAAAATCCGTCTTTCAGCGGGTCCGTAGGGTCAACGACAAATTGATGCAGACCTGTGATGAACGCCTTGCCTTCTATGCTCGGAATGACCGCCGGATAACTCCCCACCTGTGTGGTTGCTACCACCTTGCCGATAAACTGGCTCCCGACAATTCCTTCATGGACAAGTGATTCTCCGGCTGCCAGTTTGCCTCGCGCATGTAAGGTGGCTACGCGAGCCGCAGTACCTGTACCGCATGGTGAGCGATCAATCTGCTTGTCAGCGAAAATCGTCACGTTGCGCAGGTCTGATCCTTCCACTCTCGGCTTATCCGAGATAATCACCCCATAAATTCCTGTAAGCTCAGGCTCCAATGGATGAACAACCTCCATTTTCGCCTCGATTTGTTCCTTGATTCGCTTGCCCCACTCTTGCAGCTCGGCTAATTGCTCAATTTCTACCTGAACCCCGATATCTTCTGCCTGTACGACTGCATAAAATGCTCCGCCAAAAGAAATGTCCACGGAAAAGGTACGTCCTCCCCACTCAATGGGAACGTCTTGTGCCAAAACAAAGGAGGGGACATTTTCAAACGAGACGGAATGGACCAGCGATTCTTCCATGTTAGCGTGTGCAATGATTCTTCCTGCTGGACTGTCAATCACAATACGCTCTGTTGGATCTTCCAGCCGAAGTAGTCCAGTCTCAATGGCAGCCGTCACAACCGCAATGATTCCATGCCCGCACATTGTACTATAGCCCTCGTTATGCATGAACAGCACGCCAAATGCCGCATCTGGACTGACGGGCTCTGTCATGACACAACCGTACATACCATGATGCCCGCGCGGCTCATACATAAGTACCCGCCGGATATAGTCTAGCTCCTCCCGAAAGTAGCTTCGCTTCTCCAGAATCGTTTTGCCCGCGAGCGGTGGGATGCCGCCTGTTATGATGCGCAGCGGCTCCCCTCCGGTATGGGCCTCGATTGTCGTAAACAACTGATTGATGTGCATGACATCCTCACCTTTTTATGCGATTGGCGAAAAGCTCGATAGATCACCACGCGTATTTGATCGAGCATGTTTTCGTCGTACTGTAGAAATCAAGCGCCGCCTGCCCCTGCTCCCGTGTATGTGAGCTGGACAGCTTCATGCCGCCAAATGGAGCCTGGTATTCCACACCTGCCGTCTCCTGATTGACACGAACCATCCCCGCCTGCGCCACATCCAAGAAGCGATGGGCACTCGCCAAATCTCGGGTGAACAGCGAAGCGCTCAGTCCGTATACAGACTGGTTGCACAGCTCAACTGCCTCGTCAAAACCATCTGCTGTCAAAAGCACGGCCAATGGTCCAAACACTTCCTCCTGAACGAGGCGATGATTGGTAGCGACACCCGCAACAATTTGGGGACGGATGTAATAGCCTTGCTCCTCTTTTGCATAAGCAGGGCTTTGGGCAATGACTGTTGCTTCCTCATTAGCCAATTCGATGTATTGCCCAACCGTCTCATACTGTGCAGCCGAAGCAACTGGTCCCAAATACACTTCCAGATCGCTGGCATCTCCTACCCGGCACGTCTCCATTGCCGATTGCAATCGCTCGACCAGTGGCTGATAGATCGCTTTTTCTACAATGATCCTGCTGGTAGCCGTACATTTTTGACCAGCCGATCGAAACGCGCCACTGAGCAAAATCGGAACTGTTTTATCCAGATCAGCATCAGCCAAAACGACTGCCGCATTTTTTCCGCCCATCTCGGTTTGATATTTGATATTGCGACCGGCGCACGAGATGGCAATCTGTCTGCCTGTTTCAGATGAGCCAGTAAAGCTGACTGCATCGACTTCGGCTTCATTCGTGAGTGTATGGCCGATCTCTCGGCCCTTACCAATCACCAGATTCAGCACACCCGCAGGCAGCTTTGTTTCCGCAAATATTTCCGCTAGTCGTGTCGCTGTGAGCGAACCATTTTCCGCTGGCTTCCAGATGACTGTATTCCCGCAAATGAGTGCAGGAGCGATCTTCCAGATGGGGATCGCAACGGGGAAGTTCCATGGTGTGATGACCGCCACGACTCCGAGCGGGATACGCCGGCTGTATTGCAAAACGTTCGTATCTGAAGAAGGAATCAGGTTGCCGTTGGAACGCATCCCTTCTCCGGCATAATAGCGCAACAGACTGACCCCGCGCGCCACTTCACCGCGCATCTCGCCAAGCTGTTTGCCCATTTCCCGGCTTGCTAGCTGTGCCAAACTGTCTGCATTTGCCTCCAGTACAGCTGCCATTTGAAAAAGGATTTCGCCACGAGCCGCACCCGTTTGTTTTGCCCAGCCGATCTGTGCCACACGAGCTGCCTGTTCAGCGGCAAATACATGTGACCGATCAGACAGGTGCAGAACGCCGACTTCCTCTGTGATACGCGATGGGTTTTTGACCGTTAGTTCCTTCCCTGACGGCGTCATCCATTCGCCGCCAATCCAGTTTTTGCTGTGCATTCTGCCCGTCCCCCTATCGTCCACTTGCAGCGCCGACAGCGTAGTCAAACGCCTTTTTAATGCCCGCGTAGTATTCTTCAGACAGCGGCAGACGCGGTGGACGAGTAGGTCCTACTGGGAAGTCGGCCAGCTCCATCATGTATTTGATTGACTGTACCAATTGTGGACTCGCGTCGTAGTGGAACAACGGCAACAATCGACGATAAAGCGCTTGTGCCTCGGCGAGCTTGCCTGCCCGTGCCAGGCGGAACAGCTCCACGCCTTCTTTTGGCAGTGCATTCGGTACACCTGAGATCCAGCCTGTCGCCCCGATCAAGCCACCCTCCATGACGAGATCGTCTACACCGACCATGACTTCCAAATCCGTCTGTGCGAGAATGTCCTGCATGCGGCGTACGTCTCCGGAGAATTCCTTCACCGCGACGATATTTTCGAACTTCGCCAGTCTTGCCAAAATGTCTGGTGTCAGGTCGATTTTGTAATCATGAGGATTGTTATAGGCGATAATCGGCAAACCGACAGTGTTCAGTGCCTCGTAGTGGGCAAACACTTCATTTTCCAATGGCTTGTAATTAATCGGAGGCAAGGCCATCACGCCTGCTGCTCCCGCATCCTTGGAGAATTGCACCCATTCCACTGCTTGACGGGTAGACGGAGCAGCAGAGCCGACCACGACCGGAACTCTTCCTTTTGCAGCTGCGATCACAGTATGAATGACTTTTGCCCGCTCTTCACCAGTCATCGTCGCGTATTCTCCCAGCGAACCGGATGGAACCAGACCGTCTACGCCCTCCTGAATCAACCAGTCACACAATTCTGTCAAACGTTTGTAATCCACCTCATAATCGTTTGTAAACGGCGTGACAATCGCCACGTACACTCCTTCAAATCTTGCCATTTTCATTCTCCTCTCACATTTGGGATTTGTTTTAATGATCCGTTGCGGCTGGTATGAGCAAAAAGCCATTCGCCAGCTCGTCTTCCGGATTGTAAAAAATCGTGTGCTTGCCCATCAGCCAGGCCGATCCTGCAATTCGGGTGATGACAGCAGGTAGACCCCCTTCCTCCGTCACCTGTAGCACTCTTCCTGTAAACAGAGAACCGACGATGCTCTCATGCACAAACGGTTCGTCTATCCCGATCTCCCCTTTGGCAAATAAAGTCGCCAGCTTGGCGGAAGTGCCCGTTCCACATGGCGATCGGTCTATTCCGCCTGGCGGTACGACGACGGTATTTTTCACATTCGCTCCGGGATTGTCAGGGGCCGTATAGAATTCCACATGGGTCAGTCCGCGAATAAACGGCTTCTCTGGATGAATGATCTCCATGGCCTGATTAATCGCTTTTCGAATAGTGACAGCCGTATCGACAATGGTGGATGCGTAGGCTGGCGTCAGTTCGAGATTGAGTTTGCGTGCATCTGTGATGGCATAAAAGTTTCCACCGTAAGCAATATCGCAGGTCACCGCTCCAATCCCTTCTACTTCTACCGTCACATCTTGCTGATAGAGGAAGGCTGGAATGTTCACAAACGATACTTCCTTGGCTTTTCCTCCCTCTACCTGTATGTCTACCTCGACCAGTCCTGCTGGCGTATCGAGCGTAAGCTTTGTCACCGGCTCAGTCACGGGGATCATGCCCGTCTCCACAAGCGCGGTACATAGACCGATCGTATCGTGGCCGCACATCGGCAAGTATCCGCCTGTCTCGATATAGATCACTCCCACATCCGCATCCGGATGGCATGGGTCAACAATCAAGGCACCCGACATCACATCATGCCCGCGCGGTTCATACATCAAAAACGTGCGAATCCAGTCGTACTCGTCCTTCATCTGCAGCATTTTTTCTCCCATCGTGGCCCCAGTAAGCTTTGGCAGACCACTGATTACCGTGCGGGTAGGGTTTCCCCCGGTATGCGTGTCAATGGTGGTAAACATCCTCGTTGCTTTCATGGATGCAACACTCCTTTTTTCGTAAACCGTTCCAAGCGCAGCGACTCTGTCGGAATGATGGTGTCTGTCTGATCGACTAGCATCTCGGACACGAGCTTGCCTGTAACAGCAGCTAGACTGATTCCATCTCCTTCATGACCAGCCGCGATAAAGTAACCAGGAACTTCTTCTACGCGAGAAATAATCGGCAAGTGGTCCTCTGTCCACGGGCGCAAACCGCAATACGTGCGGATGATGGCGAAGTCGGCGATCTTCGGATAAAAGCGCAGTGCTCTTCTCGCCATGCACCTGACGACATTCAGATCAATCCGCGTATCGAAGCCGACAAACTGACGACTGGAGCCAATCAAGAAGTTCTGGCTTTCTGTCGGTTCAAATACGAGCGCGACTCCATACTTCTCCGTCTCCTCGTCTACTTGTCGCACTCCGCCAAACTTCGAGATGAGGTAGCCGAACTCCATCACCTTTCGCACGCCGACAGGCATCTGTCTCGAGGCGACGATCAAATGCCCTTTGCGCGGAACGATCGGAATATCCACCCCGACCATTTTGCCAATGACTGGCGCCCACACCCCTGCGGCGTTGACGACCTGCTTGGCTGTCATACTGCCTGTACCAAGCCCGATATGAAATGTTCCCGTCGCCTGATCACGTCTAAGCGACTTGACCTCTGTACGGCGCATGATCCTCGCTCCATGCTTTTTCGCTCCTTCAAACAGGGCAAAGGTCAGCATGTACGGATTGACGGTAGAATCGGTGGCGCACTCCAAGCCTCCCAGCAAGCCGTCGGCAAAGTAAGGCGACTCCTGTCGAATATCCGCTCGGTCCAGCATCCGAAACGGCAGTCCGGCTTCCTTTTGCCGTCTCACCCATTCATGAGCGGCTTCCATCTCAGCCTCTGATTCGCAGACGAGAATGCTCCCCGGTGCCCGATATTCAAACGTATAGTCCAGCTCCCGGCTCAGCTGATCAACGAGCATCTGGCTTTTCATGGACATCTGACTGTCAAAGCCGGGGTCCTTGTCGATCGCCAAAATATTCCCGTCACAGCGCGAGGACGTCCCTGATGCCAGCTCGCCTTTTTCTAGGACAACGACATCCAATCCAGCCTTCGCAGCGTAATACGCAATCGCCGCACCGATTATGCCACCGCCGATTACCGCAATCTGCGCATGGGTTTGTACTGTCATGCTGATTCTCCTCAAATGCGTATTCTGCTACTCTCTTACTCTTTTTTGCAAAAGCCATGCCAATCGTTCCAAGCGCGATTCCCAAAATATTTCGTCTAAATTCTTTGACAACAGAAACATCGAATGTATAATAAATGAGAAAATGTTCAAAATTTTATACACTTGAACTACCTCTTTTAAAAGGGATGATCGAGTTGAATCACAAACTTCCTGCCTTAACCGAGTTGATACAGACAAACATGCGGATTTTCAACGACCAAGAGCTTCTCCCTCCTCAGTTGGACGAAACCATTCCTGTATTTGCCCAGCGTCAAACCAGCTGGCATGTGGCCAATTCCCCCCATTTAACTGCGAACTTGGCGATCGATTGCACACAAGCCCCTTGGGAACCAGCTGCTGTGACGACACTGGATTCAACATTGGCCGACGCCATCCACCTGCTAGCTACTCACAACTATCTCCTGATCGAAAAACAGCCCGGAGTTCCTGTCGGCTACCTTCATCGAGGTGCAGTCATACAAGCCATTTTTTCCTCGTACGAGATCTTGGAAGCGTATTTCGAGACGATGATCAAGACCATGGACGCTTCCATCTCCGTCATCGATGAAAAAGCACGCGTGATGGTTTGGACAGAAGGGGCTGAACGAATCTTTTCTTTGAAAGCAAAAGAAACGATTGGTCGCCCGATCACCGAATTTTTCCCGCTCGAAATGCTCGAAACACTCAAGTCTCTACAAAGCGGACAGTCTCTCTACCGTCATCAGCATCAGCCGCGGGAGGATCTCGTCGTGCTCATCAATACCAATCCGATCTATTTACATGACAAAATCATCGGAGCTGTCGCGGCGGAAACCGATATCACGAGCCAAGTCCGACTAAATCAGGAGCTGTTGAACGCTAATAAAAAAGTGAACCACTTGCAGCAGGAAATGGCAAAGCTCAGTCCGACCCCTGATCCATTTGCACAGATCAAAGGAACGAGTCTTCCCATTCGCCATATCAAGTCCATGATCCAAAAGCTCAGCGCTACACAAGCAACCGTCTTGATCACAGGGGAAAGCGGCGTCGGCAAGGAGCTTTTCGCCAAAGCCGTGCATGATGTGCGGGAAGGCTCCAATGCGCCCTTTATCGCCATCAACTGCGGTGCGATTTCGCCTACTTTGTTTGAAAGCGAGCTGTTCGGGTACGAGAAAGGTGCCTTTTCTGGTGCGGATCAAAAAGGGAAAAAAGGAATGATTGAGCTGGCACGTGGAGGAACTCTGTTTCTCGACGAGGTAGGAGAAATGCCGCTCGATATGCAAGTGAAGCTGCTTCGCGTGCTTCAAGAGAAAAAATATTATTCTGTCGGAGGGACCAAGCAGATTGAGGCGGACTTCCGCGTGGTTGCCGCCACGAATAAAAATTTGGAGGAGTTAGTGAAGGAAGGAAGGTTTCGCCAAGACCTGTTCTATCGGCTCAATGTCGTGACGCTGAAAATTCCTCCGCTTCGAGAACGCATTGAAGATACGATTGAACTCGCCCACTTTTTTCTCTATGAATTCTCTTTACGTTACAACCGTCCCATTCATGCCATCTCGCAAAATGTGATGCAAAACCTGCTCCAATACGACTGGCCAGGCAACATTCGCGAGCTGCGAAATGCCATTGAACGATTGGTAGTATTTGCGACAGACGGTATTATCAAGGAAGAAGATTTGCCGTATTCCTTGCAAGGTCAGACGAAACAGGTACCGATTGAGCTCCCTCCCGATCTCTTTTCTCTACAAGAAGAAATCGAAGCGCATGAGCGCCGCGTCATATTGCGAGCCATCGAGCTGGAAAACGGCAACAAGCAGGCCGCTGCGAAAAGACTTGGCATATCCCGGGCCACCCTCTATAACAAATTGGGGAAGTAAAAAAGAAAAGACGTTGTCCGTCAACGGTTGTGCATGGGGAAGCCCTGCCACATGTTTTCCAGTCGCCTGTATCCTCTCTTCGTTCGGGCGGTCTCCTTACAAACATGTGACAGGGCTTTTCGAGTTGTTAGGGATTCGTCGTGTTTTTCAAATCGTTTTTGGATCAGGTCAAAGTGTCTTTCGTGTACTAGCTGATCATCTTGTGTTATCGAATTACGATCGTGAAGCATTTGTGGTTCGTTTTAAGACTCAATGATTGCCAGTTGTTTTACAAAAGAGCCGCGTAGGAATGAATGGCGGGGAATTTCAGCTTCACTTATGGAATCCTTCCTCGAAACTTCTACGTTTGAAGCGCTCCCGCCATTCATTCCGGAGCGGACAGTCAATCTCCCTTGCGGGGCGTAGGCCGAAGCGTAGACTGGAAATCCGCTTCTTCCCTCCACTATAGCCTCTTTTTACGCCCAAATACCACACGCCACCTCGAACAAAAATCAGGAAAACGTCGCCCCTCTTTAGGCGGCAACACCTCAGACAAAATACGGATCAATTCCATGGTTGATTCCTCCTTTGTCATCGGGCACTTACTTACGCGCCCAAATACGCCTTGACGATTGAATCGTCGGCCCGAAGCACGTCTGCCTTATTTTCCATGACGATGCGCCCTGTCTCCATTACATAGCCGCGATGAGCAAGCTTCAACGCTGCCTTGGCATTTTGTTCGATCAAAAGGATCGTCGTGCCGTGCCTGTTTATTTCTCTGATTATATTCATGATCTCAACCACAATAATCGGGGCGAGTCCCATCGACGGCTCATCTAACATCAAGAGCTTTGGACGTGCCATGAGACCGCGGCAGATTGCGAGCATTTGCTGCTCGCCTCCGCTCAACGTTCCTCCCATTTGTTCACTCCGCTCCTTCAATCGAGGGAACAGCGCAAAAGCCTGCTCAATCCCCTCTGCGATGGCCGCCTTCTCTTTTCTCTGTGTAAAACCGCCTAGCTCCAAATTTTCACGCACAGTCAAGCCAGCAAAAATCCGCCTGCCTTCTGGTACATGGATGATGCCTGCCTCGACAATTTGGTGAGGAGCCCAGCCTACGAGACTCTGTCCATGAAGCAAGACATTTCCACTGCTTGATCGAACGATTCCAGAAATCGTTTTGAGTGTCGTGCTCTTGCCTGCACCATTGCTGCCTAGCAGTGCGACAATCTCTCCTTCATGCACCTGTAGGTCGATGCCTTTAAGCGCTTCAATTTTTCCGTAAAACGAATGAATACCGTTGATAGTCAAAAGTGGTGTCATATCGCCTCCTCCTCCTTTCCCAAGTAGGCTTCTACGACACGCGGATTACTGAGTACATCCTCGGGAGTTCCCTCTGCGATCTTCTGTCCGTAGTCGAGAACGATTACTTTTTCCGAGATTTTTTTGATCAAACCCATATCGTGCTCGATGATCAGCACTGTCAACTCGTAATGGGTGCGGATACGCTTGATCAAAGCAATCAGTTCTTCCTTCTCCTCATAATTCAGCCCCGCAGCAGGCTCATCGAGGAGCAACACTCGCGGCTTGGTAGCTAAGGCCCGCGCGATTTCCAAATACCGCTGAGCGCCATACGGCAAATTTTTGGCAATGCGCCAGCAACTGTCTTCCATCCCCACGAAGCGAAGGCAGTCCCTTGCCGTATCCTCAATCAACTGTTCCTCTCGACGCTGTTCCCTTGTCTGCCAGAGTGCTCCCCAAACGGTTTGCTCGTGCGGCTGTGCATGCCTGATTTGACATTATCCAAGACCGTCAAATTCGGAAACAGCCGCAGGTTTTGAAACGTTCGCGCCATGCCGAGTCGTGTGATTTGGCTTGGCTTTTTTCCTACGAGCTGGTTGCCTGCAAGGATGATCTGTCCCGCAGTCGGACGGTAAAATCCGGTGATCATGTTGAAGACGGATGTTTTCCCCGCTCCATTCGGGCCAATGATACTGCTGATTGAGCCTGGGCTGATATCAAAAGACAAATCATTTACCGCAGTCAGACCACCGAATTTAAGCGTTACATTTTTCACTGTCAAGCTTGACGTCATTACCGCTGCCCCCTTCTGTAGCCACCTCGGTCTCGCCACGTCTAGCGCCTCGTTTCATCTCATAGCGGGCAGGCCACAGTCCTTGGGGGCGAAACAGCATCATCGCAACCAGCGCGGCACCGAAGATCAAATACCGCCAATCTTCCACTGAACGCAGCAACTCCGGCAAGACAATGACCAGCACGGCACCCAAGACGACGCCAGGAATGCTGCCCAAGCCTCCCAATACCACTGCCAGAAGTATCATGATGGACTGGGTAAAGCTAAAGCTGAGCGGCGCAATCGCACTCATTTTGACAGCAAAAACAGAACCAGCCAGACTCCCGATGACAGCTCCGATCGAATACGCCAACAGCTTCATATTGATCCGGTTAATCCCCATCGCCTCGGCAGCATCCTCGTCCTCACGGATATACATCCACGCCCTGCCGATGCGAGATGTACCCAACTGTTTTACAGACACGACCGCCAAAACAGCAATGATCAAGATCAAATAGTAAAAGTCGATCTGGCCGCCAAGAACATAGCCCCCAATAGAAGGACGCGGGATTCCGTAAATGCCTGAAGCTGATCCGGTAATAGAGAGATTAATCGCTAAAATACGAATGATTTCCCCAAAGCCGAGGGTGACGATTGCCAAGTAGTCACTGCGCAGCCGAAGTGTCGGCGCACCGATGATCACACCCACAATAGCCGCAAATACCATGGCCACAGGCAAGGTCAGCCAAAACGACCATTGATAGACCGTCATCAGAATGCCTGTCGTATAAGCGCCGACGGCAAAAAAGGCGGCGTAACCCAAGTCGAGTAATCCTGCAAAGCCGACTACCACATTTAGCCCTTGGGCCAAGACAACGTAGAACAAGGCAAGTGTCGCAACATCCAGCCAGTAGTTATTGGACAGAAACGGCAGTACACACGCGACGGTGAGCAACAGGACAACAGCGATTTTTTTACGAGATGGATTCATCCGCTACATCCTCTCTGTCACTTTCTCACCCATGATGCCCGTTGGCTTCAATACGAGAATCAAGATCAATAAGGAAAACGCCACGACGTCCTTCCATGAACCGCCGAAAATAAATGTTCCGGCTGTCTCCATCATCCCGAGCAGTAACCCGCCCAGCATCGCGCCCGGAATGCTGCCAATCCCCCCCAAAACCGCCGCCGTAAACGCCTTGAGTCCAATGATAAAGCCCATCATGAAATTAACGGTTCCGTAATAAGCACCTGCCATCGTGCCTGCACCTGCTGCCAGCGAAGCACCAATGAAAAAGGTCAAGCCAATGACTTTATGCACATGAATGCCCATTAAATGACAAGCCGTCTGATCAAGCGCAATCGCCCGCATAGCCTTGCCGTAAAGGGAGCGATTGATGAAGAGATGCAAGCCAAGCATTAAAAACGCAGAGATGATGACAAGAGCGATTTGGACATACGTGATTTTGGCCCCTAAGAGGTTAATACCGTCGTGAGAAAGCTGCAAGGGATACACTTGATACTGCGCGCCCCAAACAATCATCGAGCCGTTTTCCAAAAAGAGAGAGACACCAATGGCGGTAATCAGGATAGAAAGTCGTGGAGCCAATAGGAGCGGACGATAAGCCACCCTCTCGATCCCCATCCCGATGGCGCCAACAATCACCATCGTCAACAATAAAACGATCAATATTCCCATCAAGCCTGCTCTGGAAGAGTCTCCGCCGAGCACACTGAGCAAGGTATATCCGACAAATGCACCGAGCATGTACAAATCGCCATGCGCGAAGTTGAGCAGCTTGATAATGCCAAAAACCATCGTGTAGCCCAAAGCGATCAAACTGTAAAAAGCACCGATGACCAGTCCGTCCGCCAGTGTTTGGACGAGAATATCCATTCCTCCACCATCCTTACTTGAGGCAAGATTGCCACATGCCACCCTACTTCGCTAACGTGAACTTGCCACCCGTCACTTTCAAAACGGCGAAGTTGGAGGTATCCAGCGTATTTTCGGTGTTGAACGAGATTGTTTGACCGAGTGCCTTGAAATCCTTTGTTTCTTTGATTGCTTTTTTGATGGCGTCACGATCAGTCGAGTTCGCCCGACCTATCGCATCTGCCAGCAGATTGACCGCATTGTAGCTCAACGCTGAGAAAGGTCCCGGTGCCAAGTTGGTGTACGTCTGCTTGTACTCAGAAGTGAACGCTTCTGCTCCCTCGATGAATTCCGCTGTAGGTGTCGCGGTAATCAAAAGCCCTTCCGCATTGTCTGCGCCTGCAATCTTGATGATGTCCTCACTGAATGAGCCATCGCCTGCGAGGAATAGACCGGATACGCCTTTTTGCTTAAATTGCTTGACCATGAGTCCGCCAGCCGCATAATAGCCGGTAAAATACGTTGCGTCCGGCTGGAGGCCTTTTATTTTGGTTACCAACGCGCTGAAATCTTTTTCTTCGGGATTGATCGCTTCATACGCAATGACAGAACCTCCGGATTTTTCAACGGACGCTTTGGCAAAATCGGACAAGTCTTTGGCGTACGCAGAATTGTCATGGATGAGCACGACTTTTTTCGCCTGGTTCGCTACCATGTAATCTGCTGCGGTTTGTGCTTGATCTGGGGTTAGGCCATTGATCAAAAAGAGGGTATCATAGCCTTGAGCAGGTAATTTGGCTGAGTTTGCTGCGGGAACGATCATGGGAACGTTGGCATTTTTGAATACACCCGATGAGGGGAGTGTCGCACCAGAGCAGTAGCCACCGACGACAGCCACTACGTTTTGAGAGACCAGCTTATTGGCTGCTGTCGTTGCCATTTGTGGATCGCAGCCATCATCAGCTACTTCTATCTTCAATTTTTTTCCAAGAACACCACCGCTGTCATTTATTTTTTTGACAGCCATTTCGATGGCGTTTTGCATGTCTTTTCCATCCGTTGCATTATTACCAGTTACTGGCAAAATTACACCGACGAGTATCTCGCTAGCGTCTGCACCTCCAGTAGAAGATCCTTGATTGGCACATCCCGCTACAGCAAGCGTTAGAGTCAACATCGCCGCGACTATCACACTTACCCATTTTTTCATAGCCCATCCCCCATTCGACTATTATTCGATTGATGCCCATTTCCAGTCGATTGCGCCCAGACCATCCTGGAAGATTCCTTTTACCTTGTCATTCTTCACCCATGTATGCGTATAGAAGTAGATCGGCATAATCGGCATTTCATCCATCATGATTTGCTCGGCTTCACGCAGAATCGCCTTGCGCTTTTCCGGATCACCCTCGGTGGCGGACTGATTCAGCAGCTCTTTGAATCTCGGATTCTCCCAACGCGTATCATTGTTTCCTCCGTCCTTTTCCTTGAACAGCTCCAGAAAGTTGATCGGATCGTTGAAGTCACCCGACCAGCCAAGACGTCCGACCTGATAGTTGCCCTCGTGCATCGTCTCGAGGTACACCTTCCATTCTTGATTTTCTAGCTTCACTTCTGCTCCAAGGTTCTGGCGCCATTGGTCCTGAATCGCTTCTGCGATCTTTTTATGCCCTTCGGACGTGTTGTAGCTGAGCTTGATTGGTGGCAGCTTGGAGATACCTAGCTCTTTCATTCCTTCTTCTAACAGCTTTTTGGCCATTTCTTGATCACTGTCTTTGAAATAACCGCCTGTATTGAGTCCCATTGTCGGAGGAACTGCTGCCATCGCTGGCTGCTGATTCGCTTGGAGTACGTTGTCGATCAAGATTTGACGGTTAATGCCGTAGGCAAAAGCTTTACGAATCTTCACGTTATTGAACGGAGGTTTCTCTGTATTGAACTTGTACCAGTAGGTAGCACCGACAGGCTTCACTTGCAGCTTTCCGCTGTCTTTAAGCGCTGGCATCGCATCTGTTGGTAGCGAGCTTAACGGGCTGCCTGCCCAGTCAATCTCGCCATTTTCGAACATGGACAGCTCTGTGTTTTCATCCTCCACCATCGAGAACTCGATCTTGTCCAGCTTGACACTATCTTTGTCCCAGTAGTTATCGTTTTTCTCGAGTACCATTTTGCTTTTGTGTTCCCAAGACTCCATTTTGAATGGACCATTTCCTACGTGTGTTTTGGCTTCTCCAGACCATTTTTCATCTGCCTCGACTACTTTTTTATTTACCGGGAAATAAGTTTGGAAGGCGGTTAGCTCCAGAAAAAACGGGGTTGGATTCGTCAACTCTACTTGGAGGGTCTTGTCATCCAATGCTTTTACGCCGACATCTTTCAAGCTGCCAGTCCCTTTGTTGGCCTTCTCCGCATTCTTGATGTAATAGAGCTGGTAGGCATAATTGGACGCTGTCTTCGGATCGAGAGCCCTCTTCCACGCGTATTCGAAATCGTGGGCTGTTACCGTTTCTCCGTTGCTCCACTTGGAGTCTCTCAGCTTGAAGGTGTATGTTTTCATATCACTCGATACGTCAATCTTCTCGGCAACTGCTTCCTCCGGCTTGCCCGAAGGCCCGATGCGTGTCAGTCCATCAAAAACTGCTTTGACAATGGCAGCAGAAGTCGTGTCTTCCGCAAGTCCAGGATCACCTGTAGGCGGTTCGGAGTGAAGATTCCAGCGTAGAACTTGTGCTTTGACTGGTTCTTTAGCCGTGGTGGCAGGTGCTGGCTGCGTGCTTGACTGTCCACTCTGTGATGCTTGCTCGACTGGCTTCGCTGCTGACTGTCCTCCTCCACATCCTGCTAACGCTAATCCCATGACTGCTAGGCTACTCATTACTGCGAACATACTTTTTTTCATTTAATCAACCCCCATTGTTCAGTCGTTATGCGTTGGTTTTCAGAATTATCAGAATGCAAGAGGTATGCCAAAAATGAAGGCGGCAGTGTCTTCGTTCTAGCGTTGGTTGTTGTAAATTTTTTTGTACACTATATACCTTTTTGTGTTTCAAATCTTAGACACCGCTGTTAGACAAAAAAAGCCTCGGCCCACTTACTCGGCTAAGGCTTTGGTCTCTCGATTTATAAAATGATCAATTCGCGCGGTGAATGTGTAAGCACTTCATTGCCACTCTCTGTGACAACCAAATCGTCTTCGATACGTACCCCACCAAGCTCTGGGATGTAAATCCCCGGCTCCACTGTCAAAATCATGCCTTCTTGGAGAACAGCGGTACAACGTGTGGACATAAATGGCTCCTCATGAATATCGAGACCCACTCCATGCCCCATCCCATGCCCAAATCGTTCGCCATAGCCGTGCTCCGTGATGTAGTCCCGTGCGAAGGCGTCTGCCTCTTTCCCGGTAATACCAGGACGGATGCCTGCAACAGTCTGATTGCGTGCTTCCAGAACGATTTCGTAGATGGCTTTGAGCTGTTCATCAGGAGTGCCAACAGCAACCGTACGGGTAATATCAGAGCGATACCCTTGGTACAATGCGCCAAAGTCCAACGTGACCATATCTCCGGCTTCAATCATTTTTTCACTCGCTACGCCATGAGGAAGTGCCGAACGATAACCAGAAGCAACAATGATGTCAAAAGCAGAACCCGACGCCCCTTCTTTTCGCATGAACATTTCCAATTCGTTAGACACCGCAAGCTCTGTGATCCCGGGGCGCAGGAAGGAAGTAATATGAGAGAATGCCGCATCGGCGATTTGGGCAGCCGTTCGAATGATCGCCAGTTCTTCCTTTGTCTTAATCATCCGTAATCCCTCAATGACACCTGACGTCGGAATGAATGCTGTTTGAACGGCCTCGCTGTATTTGCGATGTAAGGCAAACGAGACATTCTCCTCCTCAAAGCCGAGATGGTTGATCCCCATCGCTTCCGCCTGGCGCGCTATTTCACTATATACGGATTCTTTTGTCGGCAAATAAACGATCTCAAAGTCTGTTGCTTGTGCTTGCGCTTGGGCTGTGTAACGGAAATCTGTGAAGAGCTTGGCCTGGTCCCTTGAAATGAGGACAACTCCATATGTACCTGTAAAGTTTGTGAGGTATCGGCGGTTTTGTCCATTCGTGATCAAAATCCCGTCAATCCCAAGTGAATCGAATTGCTTACGCAGTCTTGTTACTTTTTCCATTTCTGTCATCCCTCTTTTGTTTGTCGTGAATTGGGCTCGTTCTTTGAGAATATTCAGCAAGTATTGTGCCAGCCAGGACGATCTCACTCGCTACTCCATGGCACGACACTTGCATTTTTCATTAAGCAAGAATGAAAGGAGGCATCATCATGGAATCGCATCCATTGATTATCTGCCGTTGTGAAGAAGTAACTCTCACTGAATTGGTAGAGACCGCCCAAACCTATCAATGTACCGCACGCGAGCTGAAATTACGGACCAGAGCCGGCATGGGCTGCTGCGGTGGGAGAACCTGCCGTACATTGATCGATCAGGTCATTCAGCAAGTAACTGGCCAAGCGCCTTCTCATACTGTACCTCTTGGATACCAGCCGCCTATCCGTCCGGTCTCATTTCAAACGCTTGGGGGGCAACGGGCATGAGTCAACGAATTGATCACCATCCGGTCCTCGGTTCACTCGGTGACAGAAAGCAGCTTTCCTTTTATTATAACGGCTCTGTCTATACGGCTTACGAAGGCGAGACGATTGCGGGAGCTCTATTGGCCGTAGGGGTTCGTACGCTTCGGGTACATGAGGAAAAGGGAACACCGCGAGGAATTTACTGCAATATCGGTCACTGCTATGAATGTCGTGTCCATGTAGATGGTGTTCCTACCGTACGTGCTTGTATGACGCTTGTGCAGGAAGGCATGCAAGTAAATGCGGGTTCTCTCCTTCCTACTCCCTTGAAAAAAGGAGGGCATGGTACATGATCGACCTTCTCATCATCGGGGCTGGTCCTGCAGGCTTAACTGCAGCAATTGCAAGTGCCAGGCAGGGATTGGCTGTTCGTGTAGTCGATGAGTTTTATCGCCCTGGGGGCCGCTTGCTTGGGCAGCTTCACGAAGAACCGGACGGTGTGTGGTGGAATGGACTGGATGAGGCAGCCCGGCTCACGGAGGAAGCGAAACATCTCGGTGTAGAGATCTGCTGCGGCGTCTCCGTTTTCCATTTGATGCAATCCCAGAATGGCTGGGTCGTCTCTACGACACAGGGGGAAATGACAGTCCCATTGCTCCTGATTGCAACGGGGGCTTCTGAAGCAGCCGTACCCGTGCCAGGGTGGACGTTACCTGGCGTGATGTCCATCGGAGCTGCTCAAGTCATGACAAATGTGCAGCGCGTGCGAGTAGGACAACGCGGGGTAGTCATTGGAATCAATATCTTATCTGTGGCGATATCCCGAGAATTGCAGTTGGCTGGAATTGCGGTGGATCGAATGCTTCTCCCACCTAGTGCGACAGTCTGTGGCACTGCGGGGCACCCACAAGCAGTGATGCAATCCTTATTGCGCGTCGCCCATCTAGCCCCTTCCCTGATGATTCGGCTGGGAAGCAAACTGATGGGAAGTTCATGGATGCAAAAGCTGGCAGTGTCCCTTTACCCCACAAACGGGTTTTCTATGTGGGACATCCCGATTCAACTGCGAACAGCAGCATTAGAAATCGTCGGAACCTCACAAGTCGAGGGTGTCCGTATCGCCCGAGTTGCTGCCGATGGTTCACCCCTAGCTGGAACCGAACAAGTCATTCCAGCTGATTTCGTCTGTATCGCAGGTGGATTAAGTCCACTCGCCGAGTTGGCGGCGATTGCTGGGTGCCCTTTTGCCTATGTTCCCTCCTTGGGCGGTCATGTCCCCTTACACAATGAAAACATGCGAACGCCAGTCCCTGGACTCTATGTTGCCGGTAATATCACGGGAATTGAAAGTGCTAAAGTGGCAATGGCTCAAGGCACGGTTGCTGGACTTTCTATCGCAAAAGCTCGGGGGAAGCTGACGAATGAACAGCTGTTAACGGATGCCATTCAACAGGTGAAAATCGTCCGCCAAAACGCAACGATCCAGTTCCATCCAGACATTGTGGCTGGGCGTGCACTGGTGGGGCAAATGACAGCAGAATGGATCGTGAACTAATTCATTCCTTCAATAGAAAAAGGCAGCCTGTCATTCTTTCACGGCAGGCTGCCTTTGTTTTTTCTTTCTGGTTTGTGCTTTAGTAGTTGATGAAGACGGCACATCTGAGTCTACAGTAAGCGTATCGTGTATTTCCTCTGCCTGTTCACGATAGTGAGCAATGAGCTCAGGATATTCCGCGATTTCTCTCTCTCCTATCGACGTGATCGCATACAGCCCTCGTTGCACACGAGCGAACCACTCATAATGATTTTGGATAAGAATCGACGAGGTCTTCTCCCCCGCCCCTTTACTCTTGAGTAATTTAGGTGATAACGGCCCATACTGCTGAAGCAACGTCGCGATTTGAATGCAGCTCTGCTTGTAGGCCGTCATGAGCTTGGTTTGATAGCTGCCGCCAACATTGTAATCGCCGTATCTTCCCCGCATCTCTTCAATGATGCGATTTCGCTTTTTTTGATTGAATTGCTTGCTTTTTACCCGATCAAACGGTCCCGGTGAAATATTCACTTCCATGACTGCGGGGCCTCTTTTTGGAAAGGACACGAGAATGAGACCGAGCTCGAGACGTCTAACCAAGTAGCATATATCTTGCCATTTTTCGAAACAATTTGTATTTGGGCTTCGGGATTGCCATATAAACAAAATCGGTATAGCGTTGTCGCTTGGTTGCCTGTATGAGCAATTCCACACTTAGGTTGCGCTTAAACTCAACAATGATCAGTTCCTCGCCTTTGATGGCCGTTAAATCGCAATGCTTGACCTCACCAAAAACGTCATATCCTTGTGCGACAAAATAATTCCGAATCGGTTCGTACATGTCAGCTTCATATTTCTTCTCTGCTTTTGGTTCCATGTGCTCCCCTTCTCTTATAGGAAAAAGAGCCAATCCAGTGGATTGACTCCTCTCTTCGTTATTCCTTCAAAACTGAATACGCATGATTGCTAAGAATTTGTGGATAAGTCCTCGACCGATTAGTATTCGTCAGCTCCACGCGTTACCGCGC